>NZ_BAABFP010000005.1:0-170307 GCF_039541115.1 Angustibacter luteus | reverse complement strand
GTCTGCTCCGCGAGCGCCAGCTGCTCGCCGACCCGGGACGGCGCGGTGCCGCCGACGGCGTCGCGCGAGGCCAGCGAGCCCTCGACGGACAGCACGGAGCGGACGCCGGGGGTCAGGTGCTCCGAGATCGCCGCGAGGTCGTCGTCCGCCAGGTCCCACAGCTCGATGCCGCGCTCCTCGCACTCGCGCACGCAGGCCCCGGCCACCTCGTGCGCGACCCGGAACGGCACCCCCTGGCGGACGAGCCACTCGGCGACGTCGGTGGCCAGCGCGAAGCCCTGCGGCGCGAGGGCGGCGAGCCGGTCGGTGTGGAACTGCAGGGTGGCGACCATGCCGGCGACGGCCGGCAGCAGCACCTCGAGCGTGTCCACGGCGTCGAAGACCGGCTCCTTGTCCTCCTGCAGGTCCCGGTTGTAGGCCAGCGGCAGCCCCTTGAGCGTCGCCAGCAGTCCGGTGAGGTCGCCGATCAGGCGGCCCGCCTTGCCGCGGGCCAGCTCGGCGACGTCCGGGTTCTTCTTCTGCGGCATGATGCTCGACCCGGTCGAGTAGGCGTCGTCCAGCGTGACGAACGAGAACTCCTTCGTCGCCCAGAGCACGACCTCCTCGGCCAGCCGGGACAGGTCCACCCCGATCATCGCGGCCACGAACGAGAACTCCGCGACCACGTCGCGGGCCGCGGTGCCGTCGATGGAGTTCTCCACGGGCCGCTCGAAACCCAGGTCGCGGGCGACCGCTGCCGGGTCGAGGCCCAGTGACGTCCCGGCCAGCGCACCGGAGCCGTACGGCGACGCCGCGGCGCGCGCGTCCCAGTCCTGCAGGCGCGCCACGTCGCGCAACAGCGGCCAGGCGTGGGCCAGCAGGTGGTGCGCGAGCAGCACCGGCTGGGCGTGCTGCAGGTGGGTCCGCCCCGGCATGGCCGCGCCGGGGTGGGCGGCCGCCTGGGCGACCAGGGCGTCCACGACGTCCAGCACCCCCGCCGCGACCAGCCGGGCGTGCTCGCGCAGGTACATCCGCACCAGCGTGGCGATCTGGTCGTTGCGCGAGCGACCGGCCCGCAGCCGGCCGCCCAGCTCGGTCCCGGCCCGCTCGATCAGCCCGCGCTCGAGGGCCGCGTGCACGTCCTCGTCGTCCGGCGCCGGCCCGAACCGGCCGGCCTCGACGTCCGCGTCCAGCACGTCGAGCGCCGCCAGCATCCCCGCCAGCTGCTCGTCGTCCAGCAGACCGGCGGCACCGAGTACGCGGGCGTGCGCCCGGGAGCCCTCGATGTCGTGCCGGGCGAGCCGCCAGTCGAAGTGGGTCGACTTGCTCAGCGCGGCCAGCGCGTCCGCCGGACCGCCGGCGAACCGGCCGCCCCACAGCGCACCGGCGTTGGTCCCCGAGGTGCCCTGCTCCATCAGTCGGTTCCCGTCTCCATCGCGGCGTTCTCCAGCGCGGCCTCCTCGTCGCCGGCCACCGCGGGGTTGGCGGCGATCCGGTCGGCGCCGCCGGCAGGCAGCTCACCGAACAGCGTGCCGTGCTCGACGAGGACCTGGCCCTGGTCCAGCGGCTGCCCGGCGTAGAGCTCGAGCAGCGCCCGCGAGTCGGCGATGTCCAGGTTGCGCATGGTCAGCTGGCCGATCCGGTCGGTGGGACCGAACGCTGCGTTCTCGGTGCGCTCCATCGACAGCTTGTCCGGGTGGTACGACAGGGCCGGGCCCTGCGTGCGCAGCACCGTGTAGTCCTCGCCGCGACGCAGCCGCAGGGTGACCTCACCGGTGACCACGGAAGCGATCCAGCGCTGGATCGACTCGCGCAGCATCAGGGACTGCGGGTCGAGCCAGCGACCCTCGTACATCAGCCGGCCCAGCCGGCGGCCGTGGGCGTGGTAGCTCGCGATGGTGTCCTCGTTGTGGATGGCGTTGACCAGCCGCTCGTACGCCGCCCAGAGCAGGGCCATGCCCGGCGCCTCGTAGATCCCCCGGCTCTTGGCCTCGATGATCCGGTTCTCGATCTGGTCGGACATGCCGAGGCCGTGCCGGCCCCCGACCGCGTTCGCCTCGTGCACGAGGGCGACCGGGTCGTCGAAGCGCGCGCCGTTGATCGCCACCGGCCGGCCCGCCTCGAACCGGATGGTGACGTCCTCGGGGTCGATCAGCACCGCCGGGTCCCAGAACCGCACCCCCATGATCGGTTCGACCGACTCCAGCGAGACGTCCAGGTGCTCGAGGGTCTTGGCCTCGTGCGTGGCGCCCCAGATGTTGGCGTCGGTCGAGTACGCCTTCTCGTGGCTGTCCCGGTACGGCAGCCCCCGTTCGGTCAGCCACTGGCTCATCTCGGCGCGGCCGCCCAGCTCCTCGACGAACTGCGCGTCCAGCCACGGCTTGTAGATGCGCAGCGAGGGGTTCGCGAGCAGCCCGTAGCGGTAGAACCGCTCGATGTCGTTGCCCTTGAAGGTCGAGCCGTCGCCCCAGATGTCCACGCCGTCCTCGTGCATGGCGCGCACCAGCATCGTCCCGGTCACGGCGCGGCCGAGCGGGGTGGTGTTGAAGTACGCGCGGCCGCCGGAACGGATGTGGAACGCCCCGCAGGCCAGCGCGGCCAGCCCCTCCTCGACCAGCGCCTGCTTGCAGTCCACCGCGCGGGCCAGCTCGGCGCCGTACTGCAGGGCCCGCGCCGGCACGCCCTGCACGTCCGGCTCGTCGTACTGGCCGATGTCGGCGGTGTAGGTGCACGGGACGGCACCCTTCTCACGCATCCAGGCGACCGCGACCGAGGTGTCGAGGCCGCCCGAGAAGGCGATGCCGATCCGCTCGCCGCCGGGCAGGGAGGTCAGGACCTTGCTCACCGTGGGTTCCTTCGGTTGGTCTCGTCGGGCTGGGTCTGGACGTCGGTCTGGAGGGCTTGCGGCGGCGTGGCGACGGGGTCGGTGCCCTCGGCGACGGCGAGCAGCCGGGCGGCGAGCGCCGCGCCGCCCTCGGGGTCGCGCGCGATCAGCAGGACCGTGTCGTCGCCGGCGATGGTGCCGAGCAGGTCGGCCGCGTCGGCGTGGTCGAGGGCGGAGGCCAGGTAGTTCGCGGCGCCCGGCGGGGTGCGCAGCACGACGAGGTTGGCGGACGCCTCAGCCGAGACCAGCACCTCGCTGGCGACCTTGGCCAGCCGGGCGTCGCCGCCCAGGTCCGCGGCCCGCGGCGTGCGGTCACCGCCCTCGGCGGGCACGGCGTACACGAGCTCCCCGGTCGTGCCGCGCACCCGCACGGCGCCCATCTGGACCAGGTCACGCGACAGGGTGGCCTGGGTGACGTCGATGCCGTCGTCGGCGAGCAGCTGCGCCAGCTGGGTCTGCGAGCGCACCGCGGTCCGGCCGAGCAGGTCCGCGATCCGCTGCTGGCGGGCCGCCTTGGTCTGCGGGGTGGTCCGGGTCGCGGCGGTCACGGGCTGCGCTCCAGCAACCAGGTCAGCAGGGCCTTCTGGGCGTGCAGCCGGTTCTCCGCCTCGTCCCAGACCACGGACTGGGGTCCGTCGATGACGTCGGCGCTGATCTCCAGGCCGCGGTAGGCCGGCAGGCAGTGCAGCACCACGGCGTCGGCCGCGCTGCGGGCCAGCAGCGCCCCGTCGATGGCGTACGGCGCGAACGGGCTGGCCGCGCCGGCCCGCTCGCCCTTCTCGCCTTCCTGACCCATCGAGACCCAGGTGTCGGTGGCGAGCACGTCGGCGCTGTCCGCGGCCCCTTCGGCGCTGTCGGTGACCAGCACCGAGCCGCCGGTCTCGTCGGCGATCTGCCGAGCCCGCTCGACGATCGCCGGGTCCGGCAGGTGGGACGACGGGGTGCCGACCCGCACGTGCAGGCCCGCGGCCGCGCCGCCGAGCAGGTACGAGTGCGCCATGTTGTTCGCGCCGTCGCCCAGGTAGCTGAAGGTGAGGCCGGCCAGGGTCTTCTTGTGCTCGCGCACGGTCAGCAGGTCGGCCAGGATCTGGCACGGGTGGAACTCGTCGGTGAGCGCGTTGACGACGGGGACGCGGCTGACGGAGGCCATCGCCTCGATCCGCTCCTGGCCGAAGGTGCGCCAGACGATCGCGGCGACCTGGCGGTCGAGCACGCGGGTGGTGTCCTCGACGGGCTCGCCGCGACCGAGCTGGCTGCTGGCCGCGTCGATCACCAGCGGGTAGCCGCCGAGCTCGGCGATGCCGACGCTGAACGAGACCCGGGTGCGGGTGGACGGCTTGTCGAAGATGACGGCCACGGCTCGCGGACCCTCCAGCGGACGCAGGGCCAACCGGTCTGCCTTGGCGTGCGCGGCGAGGTCGAGGACCTCCGCCAGCTCGGCGGGGCTCAGGTCGTCGTCACGCAGGAAGTGGCGCGGCATGTCAGGACTCCTCGTCGGGTTCGGCGGTCTGGACCAGCTGCGGCAGCGCCGCGAGGAAGGAGTCTGCCTGGTCCGCGGTCAGGATCAGCGGCGGCGCCAGCCGCACCGTGTCGGGGCCGACGGCGTTGACGATGAAGCCGGCCTCCAGGGCGGCGGCGGTGAGCTCCTTGGCTCGTGGCCGGGCCAGGTGCAGCCCGAGCAGCAGGCCCTCGCCGCGGACGTCGGTGACGAGCGACCCACCCGCCGCGGGCGCGCCCTCGGCGAGGCGCCGTCCCACGCTGCTGACGTTGTCCAGCAGACCGTCGCGCTCGATCACGTGCAGGGTGGCGAGCGCGGCAGCGGAGGCGACCGGGTTCCCGCCGAACGTGGTGCCGTGCTGGCCCGCACCGAGCAGACCGGACGCCCGCTCGCCGAGGGTGACCATGGCCCCCACCGGGATGCCGCCGCCCAACCCCTTGGCCACCGTGACGACGTCCGGGACGACGCCGTGCCGGGTGTGCGCGAACCAGTGGCCCGTGCGCCCGACGCCGGTCTGCACCTCGTCGACCACCAGCAGCGCACCCACCGACGCGGTGAGCTCGCGCGCCGCCGCCAGGTACCCCTCGGGCAGCGGACGCACGCCCGCCTCACCCTGGATCACCTCGACGAACAGGGCGGCGACGTCACCGTCCAGGGCGGCCTCGAGCGCGCCGAGGTCGCCGGCCGGGACGTGCTCGACGCCACCGGGCAGCGGTGCGAACGGCTCGCGGTAGTCGGGCTTGTGGGTCAGGGCGAGCGCGCCCATGGTGCGGCCGTGGAAGGCACCCTGCAGCGCGAGGATGCGCGGGCGGCCGGTGCGCCGGGCCACCTTGAAGGCGCCCTCGTTGGCCTCGGCCCCCGAGTTGGCCAGGAAGACCCTCGACCCCTGCGGCGCCTCGAGCAGGGCCAGCAGGCGTTCGGCGAGCGCGACCTGCTGCGGGCTGGCGAAGAAGTTGGAGACGTGGCCGAGGGTGGCCAGCTGGGCGCTGACCGCGCCCACCAGGGTGGGGTGGGCGTGGCCCAGCACGTTGGTGGCGATGCCGCCGAGCAGGTCTAGGTAGCGCCGTCCGTCGGCGTCCCACACGTACGCGCCGTCGCCGCGCACGAGCGCGCGCTGCGGCACGCCGTACGTCGGCAGCAGGGCGTGCGTGTAGCGGTCGAGCCACTCGGCCCCGGCGTGACCGGCGAGCCCCGCCGGCAGCGCGGGCATCGGCACGAACTCGTTCACGGCGTCACCATCGTCCCGGTCCCCTCGCTGGTCAGCATCTCGAGCAGCAGGGCGTGCTCGAGCCGGCCGTTCACCACGGTCGCCCGGCCCACCCCGCCCCGGACGGCGCGTAGGCACGCGGCCATCTTGGGCGCCATCCCGGAGTCGATCTGCGGCAGCACCTGCTCGAGCTCGTCCGCACCGATCTTCTGCACCAGGGAGCTGCGGTCCGGCCAGTCCGCGTAGAGCCCCTCGACGTCGGTGAGGACGACGAGCTTGACCGCACCGAGCGCGACGGCGAGCGCAGCGGCCGCGGTGTCCGCGTTCACGTTCAGCACCTGCCCGCTGGCCTCGGGCGCGATGCTGGACACCACGGGGATGCGCCCGGCCGCCACCAGGTCCAGCACCGCGGTGGGGTCCACCTGGACCACGTCGCCGACCAGGCCGACGTCCACCGGCTCGCCGTTCACCAGCGGCCGGGTGCGCTCGGCGCGGAACAGCCCGGCGTCCTCGCCGGACAGCCCCACGGCGTGCGGTCCGTGCTCGTTGATCAGACCGACCAGCTCGCGCCCGACCTGCCCGACCAGCACCATCCGGACGACGTCCACGGTGTCCTCGGTGGTGACCCGCAGGCCCGCCCGGAACTGGGAGTCGACGCCGAGCCGGTTGAGCATGGCGGTGACCTGCGGCCCCCCGCCGTGCACGACCACGGGTCGGATGCCGACGTGCCGCAGGAAGACCATGTCCTGGGCGAACGCGCGCTTGAGGTCGGGGTCGGTCATCGCGTTGCCGCCGTACTTGATCACGACGACCTGCCCGTAGAACTCCTTGAGCCAGGGCAGCGCGTCGACCAGGACGGCTGCGCGCGTCGCGTCCCACTCCGGGTTGTCCTCGCGCATGGGGCGGGTGCTGCCCCAGCGGCGGGTGTCGCTCATGTCGAGTACGCCGAGTTCTCGTGCACGTACGCGTGCGTCAGGTCGTTCGTCCACACGGTGGCGGTCGCGTCGCCTTCCTTGAGGTCGATGAGCACGTGCACGTCGCGGCCCTCGAGGTCGATGCCGTCGCGGCTGTCCCCCGGACCGCCGTCGCGGGCGATCCAGACCCCGTTCATCGCGACGTCCAGCACGGACGGGTCGAAGGCCGCGGACGTCGTCCCGACCGCCGCGAGCACCCGGCCCCAGTTGGCGTCCCGGCCGAACACGGCGGCCTTGAACAAGTTGCTGCGGGCGACCGACCGGGCCACCTCGACGGCCTCGTCCTCCGTCGCGGCGTGCACGACCTCGATGGCGATGTCGTGGTCGGCGCCCTCGGCGTCCCGCATGAGCTGCTGGGCCAGGTCGTGGCAGACCGCGGTGACGGCGGCGGTGAACGCGTCGGCGTCCGGTCGCACGCCGCTGGCGCCGCTGGCCATCAGCAGCACCGTGTCGTTGGTGGACTGGCAGCCGTCCGAGTCGAGCCGGTCGAAGGTGACCCGGGTCGCCGCCCGCAGCGCCGCGTCGCACTGGGCGGCGTCGACGTCCGCGTCCGTGCTGAGCACCACGAGCATGGTGGCCAGCGCGGGCGCGAGCATGCCGGCGCCCTTGGCCATGCCACCGACGACCCACCCGTTGCCGGCCTGGACGGTCTCCTTGGCGACCGTGTCCGTGGTCATGATGGCGGTGGCGGCGGCCGGCCCACCGTCGGCCGCCAACGCGGCGGCGGCGGACTCGATTCCTGCCTCCAGCAACGGCTGGTCGAGCGGCTGACCGATCAGCCCGGTGGAGCAGACCACGACGTCCCCGGCGTCGACGCCGACGACGCGCGCGACGAGCTCGGCGCTGGCGTGGGTCACCGCGAACCCGGCCGGTCCGGTGTAGCAGTTCGCCCCGCCCGAGTTCAGGACGACGGCGCGCACCACGCCGTCCGCGCTGGCCACCTCGCTCCACAGCACGGGATTCGCCTTGCACCGGTTGCTGGTGTAGACGGCGGCGGCGGCCGTGCCGGGCCCGTCGTTGACGACGAGGGCGACGTCCGGCTTGCCGGACGGCTTGAGGCCGGCGGTGACCCCCGCGGCCCGGAAGCCCTTCGCAGCGGTGACGCTCACGGTGCCACCCCCACCACGGGCAGGCCGAGGGCCTCGGGCAGCCCCAGGGCGAGGTTCGCGCACTGGATCGCGGCGCCGGCCGTGCCCTTGACCAGGTTGTCGACGGCGGCGACGGCGACCACCCGGCCGGCCCGCTCGTCGACGGCGACCTGCAGGTGCACGGTGTTGGCGCCGTTGACGTCGGCGGTGCGCGGCCAGCTGCCCTCGGGCCGCAGCTCGACGAACGGCTCGTCGGCGTAGGCGTGCTGCCACGCCTCGCGCACCGAGCTCGCGCTGACGCCAGGTCGCAGCCGGGCCGTGCAGGTGGCCAGGATGCCGCGGGCCATCGGGGCCAGCGTGGGCGTGAACGAGGCCGTGACCGGCGCTCCGGCCGCGAGCGCGAGGTTCTGCTCGATCTCGGGCGTGTGCCGGTGGCCGCCGCCGACCCCGTACGGCGACATCGACCCCATCACCTCGGAGCCGAGCAGGTGCGGTTTCAGCGAGCGCCCGGCCCCCGACGTCCCGGAGGCGGCGACCACGACGACGTCGTCGGGCTCGGTGAGCCCGGCCGCGAAGCCGGGCGCGAGCGCCAGGCTGACGGCCGTCGGGTAGCAGCCGGGGACGGCGATGCGGCGGGCCAGGGCGAGGACGTCGCGCTGCCGGCCACCACCGGCCAGCGGCAGCTCGGGCAGCCCGTACGGCCAGGTGCCGGCGTGGTCACTGCCGTAGAAGGTCTTCCAGGCGGCCGGGTCGGCGAGCCGGAAGTCGGCTCCGCAGTCGATGACCACCGTGTCGGGGGGCAGCTGCTCGACCAGCCGCGCGGACTCCCCGTGCGGCAGCGCGAGCACGACGACGTCGTGGCCGGCGAGCACCTCGACCGTGGTCGCCTCCAGCACGCGGTCCGCCAGCGGTCGCAGGTGCGGGTGGTGCTGGCCCAGCGCAGTGCCGGCACTGGCCCCCGCGGTCAGCGCGCCGACCGTCAGCTGCGGGTGGCCCAGGGACAGCCGCAGCACCTCACCACCGGCGTACCCGCTGGCACCCGCGACCGCCACACTCACCATGTTGCATGACTATACACAACCGAGCGAGTCGATGCACCCTGCGTCGCCACCCCTCGCGTCACCCCACCTCCCGCGGTGATCATGCACGTTCGCCCCGCACGCCACGACGTCGCGGGGCGAACGTGCATGATCACCGCGGGGAGGTGGGGGTCAGTGGTCGCGCAGGACCGCCCCGGTGGCCTCGACCGCCGCCGCGACCGCGGCATCCGTGGCGGCCGCGGCCTCCTCGCCGGTCAGCGTCCGGTCCGGCGCCCGCAGCACCAGCCGGTACGCCAGCGACCGCTTGCCGGGCTCCACCTGCTCGCCGCGGTAGTCGTCGAACAACCGCACCTGCTCGACCAGCGCGCCGCCGCCGTCCCACAGCGCCTGCTCGACGCGAGCGGCGGGGACGTCGGCGCCGACCACGAGGGCCACGTCGCGCAGGGCGACCGGGTGGGTGAGCACGGGCTCGGCCTCGATCACCTCGGGCGCCGCGGCGACCAGGACGTCGAGGTCGACCTCGGCCGCACACGTGCGCTCGGGCAGGTCGAGGGCCGCGACGACCTTCGGCGCGAGCTCGCCGGCGTGCCCGACGAGCGTGCCGTCCGCCAGCTCGAGCCGGGCGCACCGCCCCGGGTGCCACGGCTCGTGCTGGTCGGCCGTCACGCGCAGCGGCGGCACTCCCAACGCCTGGGCGAGTCCCTGCACCGCGTCCACGGCGTCCGCCCAGTCCGCAGCCCGCCCCGGTCCCCACCAGCCGGCCGGCTCGCGCTGACCGGCCAGCAGCAGGCCGACCAGCCACGGCTGAGCCGGCACCCCGGCCTCCAGCTCGGCGAGCACGGCGTCGTCCGGACGTCGACCACCGCCCGGGCGGGGGGCAGCCACTGGTTCGCCGCTCGGGCGGAAGACCCGGCCCACCTCGAACAGGGCGACGTCGCGCTGGCCGCGCGAGACGTTGCGGCGGGCGGCGTCCGGCAGCGTGGCCAGGACGCTGGTACGCAGCAGGGGTTCCTGCTCGCTCAACGGGTTCGCCAGCCGCAGCGCCCGGCGACGGACGTCGTCCGCGGGCAGGCCGAGCGCGTCGAACCGCTCCACCGACGTGAACGGGTACGTGAGCACCTCGACCAGCCCGCGCTCGGCCAGCGAGCGCGCCGCCGACCGGCGCAGCCGCTGCGAACGCGTCAGCCCACGACCGGCCGGCGCCTGCGGCAGCACCGACGGGATGTGCTCGTAGCCGTGCACCCGGGCGACCTCCTCGACCAGGTCCGCGCCCTGCACCAGGTCCGGACGCCACGACGGCACCACCACCTGCAGGTCCTCGCGGGCGGCGTCGGCGTCGTCCGCACCCTCGATCGCGGCGGGCGAGACCAGGCAGCCGACGGCCTCCAGGGCCTGGACCACCTGCTCGCGGGTGTAGCTCACCCCGACCAACCGGGTCGGCAGGTCCACGGGCATCAGCAGCGCCGGCCGGGGAACTCGCTCGTCCACATCCGTGATCCCACTGGATCCCGAGCCGCCACCCAGCTCGGCGAGCAGCCGGACGGCGAGCTCGGCCGCGCGGTCGGCGAGGTCCGTGTCCACGCCGCGCTCGTAGCGCCGTCCGGCCTCCGTCGGCAGCTTGTGCCGGCGCGCGGTGCGGGCCACGGTGATCGGGTCGAAGTGCGCCGACTCGACGAGCAGGTTCGTCGTGGCGTCGCGCACCTCGCTGCTCGCGCCACCCATCACCCCGGCCAGGGCGAGCACCCGGGAGCGCCCGTCGGACTCGTCCGTGATCAGCAGGTCCTCGACGTCCAGCGTCCGCTCGACGCCGTCCAGCGTGGACAGCCGTTCGCCCGACCGGGCCCGGCGCACCACGATCTCGTCGCCGAGCGCGTCCAGGTCGAAGGCGTGCAGCGGCTGCCCGGTCGCGAGCATCACGTAGTTGGTCACGTCGACCGCGAGCGAGATCGGCCGCATGCCGCACAGCCGAAGGACCCGGCGCATCCACGGCGGGGTGGCGGCGGTCGGGTCGAAGCCGCGCACGGTGCGCGCGACGTAGCGGTCGCAGCCCGGCGTGCCGCGCAGCGGCCCGTCGTCGGCGAGCCGAACCGGGTGACCCTGGCCGTCCGGCGCGGGTGCCACCACGACCTGCGGGTCGACCGGGTCGACGAACCGGCCGCCTGCGCTCACCGCGTACTCGCGGGCAAGGCCGCGCAGGCTGAAGCAGTAGCCGCGGTCGGGGTTGACGTTCACCTCGACGGCGACATCGTCCAGCCCCAGCAGGGCCAGTGCGTCCGTGCCCACCTCGGCGTCGCCGAGGCCGATGCGGGACAGCACGATGATGCCGCTGTGGTCGTCACCCAGGCCGAGCTCGCGCTCGGAGCAGATCATCCCGTCGGACACGTGGCCGTAGGTCTTGCGCGAGGCGATCTCGAATCCGCCGGGAAGCACGGCCCCGGGCAGCGCCACGACGACCCGGTCCCCCGCCTCGAAGTTCGGTGCACCGCACACGATCCCGCGGACGTCGCCGCCGTCCGCGCCGTGGCCGGCGCCGACCCGCACCTGGCACCAGGAGATGGTCTTGCCGTTCTTCTGCGGCTCGCGCTCGGCCGTGAGCACCTCGCCGACGACCAGCGGACCGACCAGGTCGGCGCGGTGGATCGCCTCCTCCTCGAAACCGACCCGCACCAGCACGGCCTGCACGTCCTCGGCGGTCGCCTCGGCCGGCAGGTCGGTGTGCTCGCGCAGCCAGGACAGCGGGGCGCGCATCAGATCTCCATCCCGTAGTGCTGGCTGAACCGGACGTCGCCCTCGACCATGTCGCGCATGTCGCGCACGCCGTAGCGCATCATCAGGGTCCGTTCGACGCCCATCCCGAACGCGAAGCCGGAGTACCGATCCGGGTCGACGCCGCAGGAGCGCAGCACGTTCGGGTGGACCATGCCGCACCCGCCCCACTCGATCCAGCCGGTGCCGCCGCAGGTCCGGCAGGACCGGTCGGTGCCGCGGCAGACGACGCACTGCAGGTCCACCTCCGCGCTGGGCTCCGTGAACGGGAAGAACGACGGGCGCCAGCGGGTCGCCGTCCCGTCGCCGAACATCTCGTGGGCGAAGTGGTCCAGCGTGCCCTTCAGGTGCGCGAAGGTCAGGCCCTCGTCGACCGCCAGCCCCTCCACCTGGTGGAACACCGGGGTGTGCGTGGCGTCCAGCTCATCCGTGCGGAACACCTTGCCGGGGCAGATCACGTACGTCGGGACGCCGCGCTCGAGCAGGCTGCGGACCTGCACCGGCGAGGTGTGCGTGCGCAGCACCAGCCCGGCCTCGGGTGGCTCGACGAAGAAGGTGTCCTGCATCTGCCGCGCCGGGTGGTCCGGGTCGAAGTTCAGGGCGTCGAAGTTGAACCACTCCGACTCGAGCTCGGGTCCCTCGGCGACCTCCCAGCCGAGCCCGACGAACAGGTCGTTCACCTTGTCCTGGAGCGTGTTCAGCGGGTGCCGCGCACCGCGCAGCGTGCGTCCGGCGGGCAGGGTGACGTCCACGCCCTCCTCGACGAGGACCCGCGCGTCGCGCTCGTCCTCGAGCACGGCCTGTCGGTCGGCGAACGCGCGGGACACCTGCCCGCGGGCCCGTCCGACCCGGCGTCCGGCGTCGGCCTTGGCGGCCGGCGGCAGGGCGGCGATCTCGCGGTTGGCCAGCGCGAGGGCGCTGCGGTCCCCCGCGTGCGCGAGCCGGGCCGTCTTGAGGTCGTCCAGGGTGGTCGCGGCCGCGGCTGCGGCCAGCGCGTCGGCCAGCGCGGCCTCGACGGCGGCGGGCTTCAGCGCCTCGACCTCCACCGGGTCGTAGCTGGAGTTGGGGCCGGACATGGGATTGCCTTTCGACGAGCGAGGGTGCTGCGAGGTCGGGGTGGGCGCCCGCGCTCAGGCCACGTGGTCCGGGACCGAGGCGGGCAGCGTAAATCGGAACTCGGCACCGCCCGAGGCGGCCCGTCCGACCGTGATCTTGCCGCCGTGCGCCTCGACAAGACCGCGCACCAGGTACAGCCCGAGGCCCGTGCCGCCGCGCCGGTGGCCGTGCCAGAACCGGGTGAACACCCGCTGCAGGTTCTCCTCGTCGATGCCCTCGCCCTCGTCGCTGACGCTCACCGCGACGACCGGCTCCGGGTCGGAGCCGGCGCTGAGCACCTCGGACGTGGCCACGAGGTCCAGTGTCACCATGCCGTCCCCGTGCCGCACGGCGTTTTCCAGCAGGTTGGACATGACCTGGTCGAGGCGGTCCGGGTCGGCCCAGACCTCGGGCAGGTGCGGGGCGGCGTGCACGACGAACTTGCGCTGGTCGTTACCGCTGGCGACCATCCGGTCGACGTGCCGACGGGCGGCGGCGGCGAGGTCGACGGGCTGGGCGTGCACCTCGAGCCGGCCGGCGTCGATCCGCGAGATGTCGAGCAGCTCGCTGATCAGCCGGGTCACCCGGTCCGCGTCGTGCTCGATCGTCTCCAGCATGAACCGCTTCTGGTCGTCGGTGAACCGCTCCCAGCGGCGCAGCAGGGTCGCCGTGAAGCCCTTGACCGAGGTCAGCGGGGAGCGCAGCTCGTGGGCGACGGTGGAGATGAGGGCGCCGTGCTCCTCCTGGGTGCGCTGGCGCGCCTTCGCGTCCCGCAGCCCCAGCACCACGGCGTCGACGGGCGCGCTCATGGCCGAGCGGCGGTAGCTGGCGGTGACCAACACCTCGACCGGCTTGCCGTCGCCAGGCAGCAGCAGCAGCCGTTCCCGGTGCCCGCTCCGGGTGGCCAGTCCGCTCCACGGATCCGTGCAGTCCCACCAGCGCTGGCCCTCGGTGTTGCGCAGCGGCAGGGCCTGGCGGACGTCCTGGCCGAGCAGCGCGGCACGGGACATGTGCAGGACGCGCTCGGCCGCCGCGTTCACGGCCGTGACGCGGGCATCGGCACCGGCGACCAGCACTCCGTCCGGCAGGTGGTCGAGATCCACCGGAGGTCCAGCGGTCATCGGCCACCCCTGGGGCGGGCGAGCGCTGGGCGGCGTGGCATGCCCCGGACTCTATCGACTCTCGCGGCGGGTGGACGGCAGGCGCCGTCCGGCGCGCGACGAGGCGTAGAGGCAGACCGTGGCCGCCATCGCGAGGTTCAGGCTCTCGGCGCCGCCACGCAGCGGCACCCGCACCACGGCATCGGCCAGGCCGCGCTGCTCCTCGCTGAGGCCCCACGCCTCGTTGCCGAAGATCCACGCCGTCGGGCGGCGCAGCAGCGCGCCCTCGTCGGACTCGGCGGCGTCCTGCAGCTCGTCCAGGTCCGCCTCGCCGGCGCCGTCCGCCGCCAGCACCACGAAGCCCCGGGCCCGCAGTGCGGACACGACGTCGACGAGCGCCGGCCCCTGCGCGACGGGCAGGTGGAAGGCGCTGCCTGCCGTGGCCCGCACGCACTTGGGGTTGTGCACGTCCACGCTCGCCTCGGTCAGCACCACCGCCCCGGCGCCCGCCGCATCGGCCGCCCGCAGGACCGTGCCGGCGTTGCCCGGGTCGCGGACGTGCGAGAGCACGGCGACCAACGGCGTCGTGCGCTCCGCGGGGACCGCCAGGGCGCGGTCCAGCACCTCGTCCAGCGGCCGGTCGAGCAACCGGCACACCGCCAGCAGACCCTGCGGGGTCACGGTGCCGGTCATCGCGGCCAGCACGTCGTCCGCGACCAGCACCACGGCCAGCCCGGCGGCGTGCGCGGCCGCGAGCTCGGTGGACCACCGCTGCGCCGCGTCGGGCGTGGCGAACAGGTCGAGGACGACGTCCCCGGACGACACGTGGGCGGCGATCGCCTCCCGCACGGCCTGCGGACCCTCGGCCACGAACCGCCCGGCCCGCTCGCGGCCGACCCGGCGGGACAGCTGGGCGACCTTGCGGACCCGCTCGGCCCGGGGGTTCGTCAGGGCCGGGAGCGGCGCGCCCGTCGGGGTGCTCACGGGCGCACGCCCCCGGGCAGCACGAAGCCGCCGCAGTGTGCGCGGGCACTCTGCGGCGGCTTCATGAGGTCGGGCACGCGATGGCCCGGACGGTTCTTCTCAGGCGGCGTCGGTCTCGGCCTGAGCCGGGACGTTCGCACGCGAGAGCTCGACGAGCGCGGTGAACGCCGCAGCGTCGTTGACGGCCAGCTCGGCCAGCATGCGACGGTCGACCTCGACACCCGCGGCCTTGAGCCCCTGGATGAAGCGGTTGTACGTCATGCCGTTGACGCGAGCGGCCGCGTTGATGCGCTGGATCCAGAGGCGACGGAAGTCGCCCTTCTTGGCCCGCCGGTCCCGGTAGGCGTAGGTCATCGAGTGGGTGACCTGCTCCTTGGCCTTGCGGTACAGGCGCGAGCGCTGACCGCGGTAGCCGCTCGCCCGCTCGAGGACGACCCGGCGCTTCTTCTGGGCGTTGACCGCCCGCTTCACGCGTGCCACGTGAGTACTCCTTCAGTGAATCTCGGCGCCCGTGCGGGCGCCCAGGGGAACGGTGGCCTCAGCGGCCGAGCAGCTTCTTGATCTTCTTCGTGTCCGCCGGCGCGAGCACGACGTCGTTCGACAGGCGACGCGCCTTCTGGGGCGTCTTCTCGTGGAACTTGTGGACGTGGCCGGCCTGCTCGCGCATGACCTTGCCCTTGCCCGTGATCCGGAAGCGCTTCTTCGCACCGCTGTGCGTCTTCATCTTCGGCATGGCTGCCGTTCTCCTCGTCGTTGCTTCGCCCACGGTGGCGGGCGTGCTGTCTCGTCCGCCGGCCGCGACGGTGTCGCGGCCGGAAGCTTGGTGGTCGCCGGGGCGACCGTCGTGCTGTCCTCGGTCAGGCTTCGGTCGGAACCGGGGCCTCGGTGACGACCGGGGCCTCGACGGACTCGTCCGTCGTCGTCCCGGCCTCGGCCGCCAGCGCGTCGTCCGCGCTGCGGCGGCGACGCTCCTCGGCCTTGGCCTCGGCCTTCTTCTTCGTGGGTCCGAGCACCATGATCATGTTGCGGCCGTCCTGCTTCGGCGCGCTCTCGACGAAGCCGAGCTCGGCGACGTCCTCGGCGAGCCGCTGCAGCAGCCGGTAGCCCAGCTCGGGCCGGGACTGCTCACGTCCGCGGAACATGATCGTGACCTTCACCTTGTCTCCGGCCTTGAGGAACCGGACGACGTGGCCCTTCTTGGTGCCGTAGTCGTGCGGGTCGATCTTCGGTCGGAGCTTGATCTCCTTGATCACGGTGTTGATCTGGTTCTTGCGGGCCTCACGGGCCTTCAGAGCCGCTTCGTACTTGAACTTGCCGAAGTCCATGAGCTTGCAGACCGGCGGACGGGCGGTGGGGGCCACCTCGACCAGGTCGAGGTCAGCCTCCTGCGCCAGTCGGAGCGCGTCCTCGACGCGCACGATGCCGACCTGCTCGCCGTTCGGTCCGACGAGCCGCACCTCGGGTACCCGGATGCGGTCGTTGATGCGGGGCTCGCTGATGTGCTGCTCCTCACGGTTCGGGCGGATGTCCTGACCGCGGAGACGAGAAAGGCTCCCGTCGCCGTTGCGAGGGGAGCCAGCTACCACGGGTCCGTCAGCGGCACGGGCGACACCGACGCCGAGGCGCCGACGTGCTCACGCACGCAACCGGCCCGAAGGCCGGCCGGACCGTAACCCGGCAACCGTGTGGTCACCCGGGTGGGAGAGACTCCTCTTGCGTACCTGACCCGCCGTTGACCCGAAGGCCGCCGACAAGTCCGGTCGGTCAGTCTGCAAGGGTAACAGCATGGACGGCGCAGCACCTATTCCCGGCGGCCCGAGCGACTCCCCCGAGCGGGACATCGCCGACGTCCCGGCCATCGAGCTGATCAGCACGACGGCGCTGCACCTGATGAGCGCGGCGGCCGTGAAGTGCGGCCTCGGTCACGACGAGGACGCCGCCCAGCACCAGGACCTCGACGAGGCCCGCAAGCTGATCACCGCGCTAGCCGGGCTGGTCACCGCGGCCGCCCCCGAGGTGGGGAGCCAGCACGCGTCGCTGCTGCGGGACGGGCTGCGCCAGGTCCAGCTGGCCTTCCGCGAGGCGTCACTCGTGCCGGACCCGCCCGGTCAGGGCCCCGGCGAGAAGCTGACCGGCCCCGTCAGCTGAGGTCGCGCTCGGCGCGCCGGAAGGCGTCCAGCGCCGCGCCACCGAACAGCACGAACCGCACCAGCTCGACGGAGCTGCCGGACGTCGCCACCGTGCGCAGCGCGATCGGCGCCGCCTCGGTCAGCGGGTAGGCGTAGGCGCCGGTGGAGATCGACGGGAACGCCACCGAACCGGCGCCGAGCTCGTCGGCGACCCGCAGGGACTGGCGGTAGGCCGAGGCGAGGTCGGACGCCGGGTCCGCCGCACGCGGGTAGATCGGGCCGACCGTGTGGATGACCCAGCGGGCCGGCAGCCGCCCGGCGTCGGTGGCGACCGCCTTACCGGTCGGCAGGCCGTCGGGAAACGTGCTGGCCCGCAGGCGCCGGCACGCCTCGAGCAGCTCGGGGCCGGCGGCGGCGTGGATCGCGCCGTCCACCCCACCGCCACCGAGCAGCCCGGAGTTCGCCGCGTTGACGACGGCGTCGACGTCCTGGGTGGTGATGTCGCCGCGGACGAGCTCGATGCGCATCGCTCGATTCTGCCCGCGATCGCGGCGGACCGTCAGGCCGGGCGCGGCTCGCGGGCCCGGAGGGAGAACACGGCGAGGCCGACCAGGGCCACGACGGTGCCGGTGACCCCGACGGTCACGAAGCCGGCCCAGGGCGCGACCTTGTCGATGGCGTAGCCGGCCAGCGGGGCGCCCAGCGCGATACCGGCGGTCAGCGCGGAGCCGTGCCAGCCCATCGCCTCGCCGCGGACCTCCTCGGGCACGAGCTCGGCGATGACCTCGGCCGTCGCGGTGATGACCGGCGCGCAGAGGAACCCGGCCGGCACCATGGCCAGGCACAGGGCCAGCGGGCCACTGACCAGCGCGACCGGGATGGTCAGCGCGCCGAGGCCCAGCAGCAGCCAGGTCGGTGGGATGGAGCGCGGGATGGCGCCGTACACGACGCCGCCGAGCAGTGACGCGAACGCCCACACCGAGGCGACCAGGCCGGTCCACTGCAGCTGGTCGCTCGCGCGCAGCGTCGCGATGATCGACACGTCGGTGCCGGCCAGGACCACCGTGGCCGCGGACGTCGCGACCAGCACGAGCACGAGCGGTGCCGTCACGGCGATCTTCGGCTTGGGCCCGTCGTCGATCGGGATCGACGGGTGGCCAGCCGCCCTGGCGTTGCCCTCGGGCGTGCGGGTCGGCGGGTTCATCACGAACAGGCCGATCCCGGCCAGCACCGACGTCGCGCCGAGGGCGATCAGCGCGACGGTGGTCGAGATGTGCGTCGCCACCAGGATGCCGGCGGCCGGCGCCACCATGAAGGACACCTCGACGCTCACCGAGTCCAGCGCGAACGCGGTGCGCCGCAAGGCCACCGGGACCATGGCCGACAGCGCGAGCCGGATCACGGTGAAGACGGGCAGCGAGAAGACTCCCCCGACGACGACCGCGCCGACCAGCCACCAGTAGGAGAGCCAGGGCGCGCTGGACCACACCACCCCCTCGGCCAGCAGCGAGGGCAGCAGCGCCCGGCGCAGCCCCAGGCGGTCGACCATGCGCCCGCGCCACGGCGCACCGATGGCCGTGCCGATGGTCAGTGCCGCCACCACCAGTCCCGCGGCCGCGTAGCTGCGCCCCAGGGTCTGCACCACGTGCACGGTGACGATGACGCCGGTGCCTGCGTTCGGCAGCCGGGCGACGATGCCGAGCAGCGTCAGTGACGGGACGCCGGGTACGGCCAGCACGCGGCGGTAGGGAGTCAGCGGCACCCCGGGAGTCTCGCCTACGTCCGAACGGATCGCACGCATGGGTGCGATCCGTTCGGACGTCGTTCAGCGTTGCTACCCCAGGGGGTCGGTGGTGGACGGCGGGAAGGGCGGCTCGGTCGGCTCGGTCGACGTGATCGGCGAGGTCGGCTCGGTCGACGAGGTCGGCGGCGCGACCGGCGGCTGACCGTACGGCGAGGCCGGGGCCACGACGCCGTCGGCCAGCGCCGCCCGGGCCATCACCGAGGTGTTCTCCCCGATCCGGAAGAACAGCGCCACGACTTCGAGCGAGATGCGGGCGATCACCAGGTACACCAGGGCGAGCAGCGGAGCCAGGACCAGCCCGGCGATGAAGCCCCCCACGCCCCGCGACGCGAACGCGATGAAGATGGACAGACCGCCGAGCAGGACGAGCACCACCAGCACGGTGTAGATGACCTTCAGGAAGCGCAGGGTCAGGAACGACGTGAAGCTGAAGTCGAACAGGGTGGCCAGAAAGCCTTTCGCCTGCAGGTTGGACTGGGTGGTCACGGGAGCTCCTTCGGCGGGGCGCCCACGCGGGCGCCGTGCGTCGGGCAGCATTCCACGAAATGATCTTCGGGCGGCAGTGGCCGACTGTGGAAACCTGGGCCGATGACCGAGCACGCGGTGGTGATCGTCGGCGGGGGCCCGACCGGGCTGATGCTGGCGGCCGAGCTGGCGCTGGGCGGCGCCGACGTCGTCGTCGTCGAACGCCGCGCCAGCCAGGACCTCGACGGATCGCGGTCCGGCGGCCTGCACGCGCGGACCATCGAGGTGCTCGACCAGCGCGGCGTCGCGGAACGGTTCGTCTCCGCGGGACAGGTGCACCCGTTCGTCGGGTACGCCGGGACCACGCTCGACCTCAGCGACTTCCCGACCCGCCACCCGTACCTGCTCGCGCTCTGGCAGCGGGACTTCGAGCCGATCCTGGCCGGCTGGGTCGGCGAGCTCGGCGTCCGCATCCGGCACGGCTGCGAGGTGGAAGGCCTGGCCCAGGACGAGACCGGCGTCGACGTGCAGCTGTCCGACGGGACCACGCTACGAGCGCGGTACGTCGTGGGCTGCGACGGCGGGCGCAGCCTGGTCCGCAAGGCCGCGGGCATCGACTTCGCCGGCTGGGACCCGACGTCCAGCTTCCTGATCGCCGAGGTCCAGATGGCCGTGGAACCGGCGGTCGGCCGGCGACCCGAGGGCGGTGGCATCGGGCCGGTGAACCGGGCCGAGGGCGGCGGGCCGTACGGGGTCGTCCTGCTCGAGGAGGGCGTCGGGCACACCACCGAGCCCACCCTCGCCTACCTCCGTGAGGCCCTCATTGCTGCCTACGGCACCGACTTCGGCGTGCACAGCCCGACCTGGATCTCCCGGTTCACCGACCTGACCCGGCAGGCGGCGTCCTACCGCCAGGGCCGGGTGCTGCTCGCCGGGGACGCCGCCCACGTGCACGGCCCGCAAGGCGGGCAGGGCCTGAACACCGGGGTCCAGGACGCGGTCAACCTGGGCTGGAAGCTCGCCCAGGTGGTCGCCGGGACCTCACCCGAGCACCTCCTCGATACCTACCACTCCGAACGGCACCCGGTCGGCGCCCGTGTGCTGCAGAACACCATGGCCCAGGTCGCCCTCGCGCGCACCGACGAGCGCAGCCGCGCCCTGCGCGACGCGGTGCTCGAGCACCTGGCGGTGGACGAGCCCCGCCGCCGCACCGCCGGCATGATCTCGGGCCTGGACATCCACTACGACCTCGGCGAGGGGCACCCGCTGCTCGGGCGGCGCATGCCGGACCTCGACCTGCGGACCGCGGAGGGTCCCACCCGCGTGTTCGCCCTGCTGCACGACGCCCACCCGGTGCTCCTCGACCTGGGTGAACCCCATGGTTTCGACCTGGGCCCGTGGGCGGACCGGGTCCGGCGGGTCGAGGCCGGCTACGACGGCGCCTGGGAGCTGCCGGTCCTCGGTGAGGTCGAGGCACCGGCCGCCGTGCTGATCCGGCCCGACGGGCACGTCGCCTGGGCCGGTGACCTCACGGACCCCGAGCTGCCGCGGGCCCTCACCCGGTGGTTCGGCGCGGGCGATGACAGACTCACCACGTGACCTCGATCAACGACTTCAGCGCCCGCAGCATCGACGGCACCACCGTCGACCTGGCCACCTACTCCGGCGACGTGCTCCTGGTGGTCAACACCGCATCGCAGTGTGGTTTCACCCCGCAGTACCAGGGCCTGCAGGAGCTGCACGAGAAGTTCGCCAGCGAGGGCCTGCGCGTCCTGGGGTTCCCGTGCGACCAGTTCGGCGGCCAGGAGCCCGGTGCGGACGACGAGATCGCCGGCTTCTGCGAGCGCAACTTCGGCGTGACCTTTCCGCTGTTCTCCAAGGTCGAGGTCAACGGGGACGGCGCGGACCCGATCTTCCGCTGGTTGCGCACCGAGAAGGGCGGCATCCTCGGCGACTCGATCAAGTGGAACTTCACCAAGTTCCTGGTCGGCCGGGACGGTCAGGTGATCGACCGCTACGCGCCGACCACCAAGCCCGAGTCGATCACCTCCGACATCGAGAAGGCGCTGGCGACCTGAGCGGGTCAGGCCGCGGGCTCGACCCGGAGCTGGACGCCCTCCACCCGCTCGCGCAGCAGGTCGTCCGACTGCAGCCGCTCGCCAACCGCCGCGACCGCCGCGCGGGCTTCGTCGCGGTCGAGGCCGACCGCCAGCAGCACCACGACGAGCAGGTCCACCTGGTCGCCGCGCTCGGCGCGCAGGCCGACGACGCCCGGCACCTGCGCGGCGGCGCCCTGCAGCACCCGGGCCACGTCCGGGTCCTCGTGGGCCGGCACCCACGCGCGGCCCTGCCCCAACGCCCACACAGCGGGGCGGGACACCACGAACGCCACCGGTCCGGCCGGATCCAGGACCATCACGTCGCACCCCTCGGCCACCGCGGAGACCGCCGCTCGACGGCAGTCGACCGGGACAGGGCGGGCGGTGGGGTCCCACTGCTGCAACGACTCCAGGCCGCTGAACACCGGTAGCGCCCGGCGTCCGTCCGGCGCGGTCAACGTCACGACCGCCATGTCCGCGCTCTTGTCGACCAGGCCGTGCGCGGCCTGCTCACCCTCGCCGAGGACGGCGACCACGGGCACCAGGACCCGCGCCGCCGCCAGGGCGGCCACCACCTGCTGCGCCGCACCCTGCCCGGACTCCAGCGCCGAGAGCGCCTGTGCCACAGCGGGATCGACGGCGCCGTCATCGCCGTCGAAGCCCCCGGCGGGCAACGTCCGACCCGACCAGGCCGTGCCCGCGGAGTCGCCCGACGGAACCTGCGTCATCAGCCCGGACCGGGCCGGCCGGCCACGTCGAGCGCGTCCGGGAGCGTGAACGCCTGCGCGTACAGCGCCTTGCCGACGATGGCACCCTCGACCCCCAACGGCACCAGCGTCCGCAGGGTCGCCAGGTCCTCGAGGCTGGAGACGCCGCCGCTGGCCACCACCGGGGCGCTCGTGCGTTCGCACAGCTCGCGCAGCAGGTCGACGTTGGGCCCGCGCAACGTGCCGTCCTTCGTGACGTCGGTCAGGACGTACCGCGCGCAGCCGTCCCGGTCGAGGCGCTCCAGCGTCTCCCACAGGTCGCCGCCCTCCTGCGTCCAGCCGCGCGCGGCGAGCGTCGTCCCCCGGACGTCGAGCCCGACCGCGATGCGGTCGCCGTGGCGGGCGATGGCCGCCGCGGTCCACTCCGGGTCCTCCAGCGCGGCGGTGCCCAGGTTCACCCGGGCGCAGCCCGTACCCAGGGCGCGGGCCAGCGACTCGTCGTCCCGGATGCCACCACTGAGCTCGACGGCGACGTCCAGCCGTGCCACGACGGTCGCGAGCAGCTCGTGGTTCGTGCCGCGCCCGAAGGCCGCGTCGAGGTCGACGAGGTGGATCCACTCGGCGCCGTCCTGCTGCCAGGCCAGGGCGGCCGCCAGCGGGTCGCCGTACGAGGTCTCGCTGCCCGCCTCACCCTGCACGAGGCGGACGGCCAGCCCGTCGGCCACGTCGACCGCGGGCAGCAGCTGGAGCCTGGGCTCACCGGACACAGGAACGCTCCTCGGGGTGGGGTCTGACGGGGTGGCGGTCACAGCGACCGCACCCAGTTCTCCAGCAGGTGCGCACCGGCGTCCCCACTCTTCTCCGGGTGGAACTGGGTCGCCGACAGCGGTCCGTTCTCGACCGCGGCGACGAACGGCACGCCGTGCTCGGACCAGCTGACCCGAGGGGCGCTGAAGTGCGCCACCTGGCCGTCGTGGGGCTCGAGCAGCCAGCGCTGCACGGCGTAGGAGTGCACGAAGTAGAAGCGCTCCTGCTCGACCCCGGCGAACAGCCGTGAGCCCTCAGCGGCCTGCACGGTGTTCCACCCCATGTGCGGGACGACGTCCGCCGGCAGCCGCTCGACGACCCCGGGCCACTCCCCCAGCCCGTCGAGCACGCCGGCGGCGTACGGCTCGGTGGAACGCTCGAACATGACCTGGTGGCCGACGCAGATGCCCAGCACCGGTCGCCCCCCGGCCAGCCGCCGGTCGACCAGCTCGGGGCCACGAACGGCAGCCAGGCCGGCCACGCAGGCCGAGAACGCCCCGACCCCGGGCACCACCAGCCCGTCGCAGTCCAGCGCGCCCTGGCGGTCGGCGGTGAGGCGCACCTGCGCGCCCACTCGCTCCAGGGCCCGCACGGCCGAGTGCACGTTGCCCGAGCCGTAGTCGAGGACCACCACCTGGGGCGTGCTCACTGGCCCTCCTCGAGCTGGGCGGACAGCCTGGCCTCGTCGGCGGCGTAGCGGTCGAACCGCTGCACGAGCTTGTCGTCCGGCTCGATCCGGACGGCTCCCGGCAGGTCACCCGCGGCGACGGCCCCCAGGGTGAGCCCGGCCCCGGGCAGCCCCAGGGCGCGCAGCAGGTCGTCCACGACGTCGGCGCCGCTGCGGCCGTCCGGTCGCAGGGCTTCGCGGAGGTCGGCCCGCCGGTCGGTGCGCGCCTGCGCGCCGACGCCGGCCAGCTCCGCCAGCAGGTCCGGGGACGCCAGCGGGAGGTCGTCGACCCGGTGTGGACCGATCTCGCCGGTCCAGCCGAGCCAGCGGGCGTCCTGTCGTCGACCGCGCTGCAGCGTCACGGCGGCCCGCGGTCCGTCCGCGACGAAGCACATCACCGGCCGCAGCCGGCCCGGCACGGGTCGGCCGCCGAGCAGGGCCACCGGGTCGTCGTAGGGCGGCGCGGACTCGGCGGGGCCGGCGGGCACGACGAGGGTCCACGCGACGTCCGGCACGATCCACACCGGCACCAGCCCGGAGCGGGCCCAGGCCCGCACACCGTCCAGCCGTCCGCGCAGGACGAGCACGACGCGAGGCGCACTCACGGTGCTCGCCGGCGCACGACTCGGTTCACAGCACGCCCTTGGTGCTGGGCACGCCCCCGACCCGCGGGTCCGGCGTGACCGCGGCCCGCAGGGCGCGAGCCACCGCCTTGAACTGGGCCTCCACGACGTGGTGCGGGTCGCGCCCGCTGAGCACCCGCACGTGCAGCGCGATCGCGGCGTGGTGGGCCAAGGTCTCGAACACGTGCCGGGTCAGCGACCCCACGTAGGTGCCGCCGATCACCACGTACTGCTGCCCCTCGGCCTCGCCGGTGTGCACGCAGTACGGGCGCCCGCTGACGTCGACCGCGGCCTGCACCAGCGTCTCGTCGAGCGGCACCAGCGCGTCGCCGAACCGCGCGATGCCGGCCTTGTCGCCGAGGGCCTCCCGCAGGGCCTCGCCCAGCACGATGGCGACGTCCTCGACCGTGTGGTGGGCGTCCACGTGGGTGTCCCCGGTGGCCTGCACGTCGAGGTCGAACAGGGCGTGCTTGGCCAGGCTGGCGAGCATGTGGTCGTAGAAGCCGACACCGGTGCTGATGCTGGAGCGGCCCGTGCCGTCCAGGTCGAGCTCGACGCGGACGCTGCTCTCCCCGGTGGCCCGCTCCAGCACGGCCCGGCGATCGGTGGTCGGGTCGGTCACGGTGTCTCCTCGAGGACGCGGGTCAGGGCAGTGAGGAAGGCGCTGGTCTCGTCCGGGTTCCCGGCCGTCACGCGCAGGTGCCCGGGGATCCCGACGTCCCGGACCAGGACGCCGTGCTCGAGCAGCGCCTGCCAGGTGGCCACGGGATCGGCCAGGCC
The DNA here is from genome assembly GCF_039541115.1 of Angustibacter luteus. Taxonomy (NCBI): domain Bacteria; kingdom Bacillati; phylum Actinomycetota; class Actinomycetes; order Kineosporiales; family Kineosporiaceae; genus Angustibacter; species Angustibacter luteus. Next base: position 145,611 of record NZ_BAABFP010000005.1, on the reverse strand, counting down.
GCCGAAGAGCACGAAGTTCGCGTCGCTGGGCACCGGGGCCAGGCCCAGCCCCGCCAGCTCGGTCACGATGCGGTCGCGCTGCTCGCGCAGCACCTGCACGCTGCCCAGCAGGTCGGGTGCGTGCCGGACGGCCGCCAGCGCGGCCGCCTGGGTCAGCGACGACAGGTGGTAGGGCAACCGGACCAGCCGCAGGGCGTCGCACACCGCCGGGTCGGCCGCCAGGTAGCCCAGTCGCGCGCCGGCCAACGCGAACGCCTTGCTCATGGTGCGGGTCACGACGAGGCGCTCGCGACCGGGCAGCAGGGTCAACGCGCTGGCCGTGCCGGTCCGGGCGAACTCCGCGTAGGCCTCGTCCACCACCACCACCGCGCGGTCCGTGGCGTCGTACACGGCGGTGACGACGTCCAGCCCGAGGGCGGTGCCGGTCGGGTTGTTCGGCGAGCAGAGCATGACGAGGTCGGGGTCGTGCCGGGCGACCTGCTCGGCCGCCGACTCGGCGGTCAGGTCGAACTGTCCGGATGGCGCACCGCGCAGACCGTCCACCCACGCCGTCGCCGAGGTCGCGGCGATGTTGGGGTGCATCGAGTACGCCGGGGTGAAGCCCAGGGCCGTGCGTCCCGGGCCGCCGAACGCCTGGAACAGGTGCAGCAGCACCTCGTTGGAGCCGTTCGCCGCCCAGACCTGGTCCGCGGTCAGGTCGTGCCCGAGATACGTGGCGAGCGCCGTACGGAGGGCGGTGAACTCACGGTCGGGGTAGCGGTTGAGCTGACGGACCTCGAGGGCGAGCGCCGCGACGACCGCGAGCGCCGCCGGCTCGGGCAGGGGGTAGGAGTTCTCGTTGGTGTTCAACCGAACGGGGACGTCGATCTGCGGTGCACCGTAGGGCAGGCGACCGCGCAGGTCGTCGCGCAACGGCAGCGCGTCAAGACCCGGACCGACGGAGGTGGAGCCCACGGGGTCGAGTCTATTGACGGTGCTCACCCGCGGCCGCGGGCACGGGCCCGCACGGCGTCGCCGTGCCCGGGCAGGTCCTCGGCCTCGGCCAGCGCCACGACGTGGTCGGCGACCTGCTCGAGGGCCGCCCGGTCGTACTCGATGACGTGCACGCCGCGCAGAAAGGACTGCACGGACAGGCCGCTGGAGTGGCAGGCGCAGCCGCCGGTCGGCAGCACGTGGTTGCTGCCTGCAAGGTAGTCACCGAGCGAGACGGGGGCGTAGGGACCGACGAAGATCGCCCCGGCGTTGCGCACCCGGGCGGCCACGGCGGCGGCGTCCCGGGTGTGGATCTCGAGGTGCTCGGCGGCGTAGGCGTCGCACACCGCGAGACCGGCCTCGAGGTCGTCGACCAGGACGATGCCGGACTGGCGTCCGCCGAGCGCGGCACGGACTCGCTCGGTGTGCTTGGTGGCGGCGACCTGCTCGGCGAGCGCCGCCTCCACGGCGTCTGCGAGGTCCTCGTCGTCGGTGACCAGGACTGCCGCGGCCAGCGGGTCGTGCTCGGCCTGGCTGACGAGGTCCGCGGCGACGAGGTGCGGGTCGGCCGTGTCGTCGGCGAGCACGGCGATCTCGGTGGGGCCGGCCTCGGAGTCGATGCCGATGACGCCCTTGAGCAGGCGCTTGGCGGCCACCACGTAGATGTTGCCCGGGCCGGTGACCAGGTTGACCGGCGCGCAGACCACGGTGCCGTCGTCCTCGCGGGCGCCGTAGGCGAACATCGCGATGGCCTGGGCGCCGCCGACGGCGTAGACCTCGTCGATGCCCAGCAGGGCGCAGGCGGCCAGCACCGTCGGGTGCGGCAGGCCGGCGAACCGCGGCGGGTTGTCACGCTGGGGCGGGCTGGCGAGGGCGATGGACGGGACGCCGGCCTCCTGGGCGGGGACGGCGTTCATCACGACGCTGCTGGCCAGCACCGCGAGCCCGCCGGGGGCGTAGAGGCCGACCCGGCCGACCGGGATCCAGCGCTCGGTGACCGTGCCACCCTCGGCGACCTGGGTGGTCACGTCGTGGCGGCGCTGGTCGCGGTGCACGAGCCGGGTGCGTCGGATCGACTCCTCGAGGGCGGCGCGGACGCCGTCGTCGAGCTGGGCGAGCGCGTCGTGCAGGGCCGCGGCCGGCACCCGCAGGTCGGTCGGGCGCACGCCGTCGAACCGCTCGCCGAGGTCGCGCAGCGCCCCGGCGCCACCGTGCTGCACCTGCGCGCAGATCGGTCGGACGGCGTCGAGGGCGGCCTCGACGTCGAACTCGGCCCGGGGCAGCACCTGTCGCAGCGACGCCGCGTCCAGCGGGCGTCCGCGCAGGTCGGTACGCGCGATCACCCGGACATTCTAGTCAGGGACGCCGACGCGACGGCCCGGCTGCCACGTCGTGCGCGGTACGTTTCCCACGTGCTGGTCACGGCGACGTCAGGACTGCTGCGGTCGGCCGCCGTCGTCAGCCTGGACGACACCTCTGCCCGGGTCGCCCTCGTCCTGGTCGTGGTGCTCAGCACGGCCGCTGCGGTGCTGGTCAACGTGGCGGGTTCCCTCGGGCAGGGCTGGGCGGTGCTGCGCGCGAACGGGCGGGCACTGCTCCAGCTGCTGGTGGTCGCCCTGATCATCGCGGCGGTCCTGGACTCGCTCGCCCTGACCTTCGCCTTCCTGCTGCTGATGGCGACCGTCGCCAGCGTGACGGCCGGTCGCCGGCTGACCCGCGAGCGCAGTGGGCTGCTCGCCTTCCTGCCCGTCCTGGCGGGGTCCGTCCCGGCGCTGCTGCTCGTGCTGGTGACCGGTCTGGTCCCGCTCGAGGGCACGGCGTTGGTGCCGATCGGCGGGATCCTCGTCGGCGGTGCCATGACCGCCACGGTGCTGGCCGGACGGCGTTGCCTGGACGCGCTGACGACCAGGTGGGGCGAGTACGAGGCCGGGGTCTCCATCGGGCTGAGCTCGCGCGATTCCGCGTTGCTGGTGGCCCGGGACGACGCAGCGCTGGCCCTGGTGCCCGGGCTGGACCAGACGCGGACGGTCGGGCTGGTCACGCTGCCGGGTGCCTTCGTGGGGATGCTGCTGGGCGGGGCCAGCCCGGTCGACGCCGCCGCGGTGCAGCTCGTGGTCCTGGTCGCGCTGCTCATGGTCCAGTCGGTTGCCGTGATGGTGGCCGTGGAGCTGATCGCGCGCGGGTGGCTGACGGGCATCGTGCCTAGAGTGGGGCGGTGACCGCGCGACTGCCGCTCTTCCCGCTCGGCACCGTCCTGGTGCCGGGCGAGGTCCTGCCACTGCACCTGTTCGAACCGCGGTACCTCGACCTGCTGCGTGACGTCCTCGGCGACGACGAGCAGCAGCCCGTCCCGGGGGCCAGGTTCGGCGTCCTGGGGATCCGCAAGGGGCACGAGGTGGGGGCGAACCGGCTCGGTGCGCTCTTCGACGTGGGCTGCGCCGCCGAGGTCCTGGAGGTCGACCGCAACGACGACGGCAGCTGCGACGTCGTCGCGGTCGGGCGTGAGCGGTTCCGGCTGGATCGGCTGGACGGCGACGCGGGGACGGCCTACCTGACGGGTGAGGTCGCGTGGCTCGACGAGCCGGCCACGCCCGTCGACCCGCTGCTGGTCGAGGAGGTCCGCAGCGAGTTCGTCGAGTACTGCGACCGCCTCGGCATGGGCCGCGACGGCGCCACCACCTCCCCCGCGCTGGAGGACCCGACCCTGCTGTCGTACGTGATCACCGCCTCGATGCTCCTGCACCTGGCGGAGCGGCAGTCCCTGCTGGCCGCGTCGGACGCGGCAGCCAGGTTGCGCACCGCGCGCAGCCTGCTCCGTCGCGAACGCGTCCTGTGGTCCGTGGTGCCGTCGGTCCCGGCCGTGGACCTGGCCCGGCGCCCGTCCGACCGCGGTTAGCGGCCTCCCGGACGCGTTCAGCGGCGCGGGGCGCTGAACAGGGCGGCGAGGCAGCGGGTGATGGCGAACAGCAGCGGCCCGAACAGCAGGACCCCCGCCGAGTGCAGCTCCAGCGGCGTGCGCAGTGGCGTGGTGTGCGCGTCGATCTGGTGGCGCAACGAGTCCGGGCCGAGCCACTGGCCGACCTGCCAGGCGATCACCCCGGCGATCCCCAGCCCGACGACGGCCAGCACCGCTCGCACGGCCTGAGGCTCGCGGGCCCGGACGGCCTGGACCGTCGCCACCAGGACGCCGGCCAGGCCCAGCACGATGGCGAGCCACCCGTCCTGCGCGGCCTCCAGCTCCTGGTGGCCCTGCAGGTAGACGCCGCCGTCGATCAGCTGAGCGGTCGCGACGGGTGCGAGCAGGCGCCACGCGACGCCGAGCAGAACCCCCCCGACCACGGCCAGGCCGAGGTCGATGAGCGTGACGCGCCCCAGCCGCCGCCACCCCCTGCGGGGGGCGGCGGCGGGCTGGATGACGACTCCGGCGCTGATGCTCACGACCACATCATCGACTGTCGGCTCACTTCGTGGTGAGCCGGATGTCGAACGTGGCGTCGCCCCCGTCTCGGTGCAGGCTCGCCCCGAACGAGGACAGGGGTGCGAGAACCTTGCGGTCCTCGTCGCTGATGTTCATCTCGTCACCCAGCTGGGCGACGACCTGGGCGATGTCGACGTACAGCACCGCCTGGGCGTCCTTCGCGCTCGGGACCGCGTTGGTGAAGGCCTTGGCAGACCCCAGCCCCTTGCCCTTGGCGACCTCGTCCGCGTAGGCCTGCGTGGACGCCAGCACGGTGTCTGCACCGGCCGGGGCCGTGGCCAGCTCGAGTCCACCCTGCTCACGGGCGGCGTTGACGATCTTGTCGAGGGTCCCGCGATCGCCGCTCAGGCGGGCAGCGACCTTCGGGGTCTGGCCGTCGAGGCCACCGAACACCACGGAGACCCGGTCACCCAGCGCCTTGACGACGTCGTCCGGGACGGCGATCCCGGTCTCCTGCTGGATCGCGTCGAGCTGCTGGTCGAGAGCGCCTGCGCCGAGCGCCTGCTCGGCGGCCTTGCGCAGCCGGTCGTACGCGGCCCGGACCGACTCGTCGGCACCGCTGACGCCCACGGCCGCCAGCGAGGAGGCCGGCAGGTCGGCCATGGACACGCTGCCGGCCTTCGCGGGCAGCTTGGCGCCGACCGTCTTGCCGGCCAGCTCGAGGTGCGGGCCGTCGAAGCGCAGGGCGACCGCCACCCGGCCGCTCGCGTCCAGACCGCTGAGGGTCGAGTCCACGCCACCGGTGGTGGGCACGACGGCCTGCGCCGCAGCGACGTCGACCCAGGCGTGCACGATGCCGGTGTCTCCCACGGCGTCCACGTCACTGGCGTAGTTCTTCGACTCCGACAGCGGGCTCCGCTCGGCGTCCGCGACCGCCTTCTTGGCGGTGGCCGCCTCCTCAGCGCAGACGGCGAAGTCGGCCGTGACCTCGCAGGACGCGTCGCCGCCGGCGACCTTGGCCAGGCCGGCCTTCGCCTTGCCCTGGTCCTTGACCGCGAGGACCACGACCACCCCCGGGTCGTCCCCGTCCTGCACCGGCGGCAGCACGGCCACGCCGGCCCGGTCGCCCAGCCACGGCTCGACGTCCGTGGCCCAGTCGCCCGTGACCGTGCCGTCGTCCTTGAGCGAGTCGAACAGGGCCTTGCGCAGGTCGTCGTCCTTGCCGATCTGGTCGGCGGCCTTGGGGAACTTGCGCAGGAACCGCAGGGCGTCGATCTTCTGACCCGAGGACGGGTCCAGGTCGACGGCCACGAACGCCACCGCCGATGCCGGCACGGCCTCGTCCGGCTGCGCGCCGCCGCCGCCGAGCTTGGCGGCGGCGAAGGCGGCGCCGGCACCGAGCAGCGCGACGACGAGCACGCCCGCGCCGATCAGCACACCGCGACGGCGGCCGCTGGATGACTCGGGCCCTCCGTCGGCTCCCTGGCTGGCGTCGAGCACCTCGCCGCCTGCGTAGGGCTGGGGTGCCCAGGGCTGGCTCGCGGTCTGGTCGTGGTCGTCGCGGGGCGGCGTGGCACCGCTCGGCGGCTGGGTCATGGAAGGGTCCCCCTGGTTGCTCGCCCACAGGAACGCCCCGCGGGAGTCGGGTCAGTCTAGGCAAGGCGTCCGACACCGGGGGCGAAACCGTCCTACAGGCCCCCGAACGGACGGATCCTCACCCGACGAGGCAGGACGGGCCGAGCAGCTGCTTCAGCTCACCGAACAGCGCTGGGCCGGCGGTGACCCGGAGCCGATCGTCCAACCGCATCACCGTGGCCTTGCCGGACTGGGTCAGCCGCAGGTGCACCTCGGTCACACCGGGATGGGTGGCCAGCACGTCCTTCAGCCGCTCCGCGACCGGCGGGGTGCACCTGGCCAGCGGCATCGCGATGACGACCGGACCGCGCGGGCCCTCGCTCACGTCGGGGATCGTCATCTCCTGCGCGTACAGGGTGGGCACCTCGTCGCGGCGGTTCAGCCGCCCGCGGACCACGACCACGAGGTCCTCGGCCAGCATCGTGGAGACGGTCTGGTAGCTCTGCGGGAAGAAGAGCACCTCGACGGCTCCCTCGAGGTCCTCGACCGTCGCGATGGCCCACGGGTTGCCCGCCTTGGTCATCTTGCGCTGGAGGCCGCTGATCATGCCCGCGATGGTCACGTTGGCGCCGTCCGGCCGCGACTCGTCCGTGAGGAGCGAGGCGATCGAGCAGTCCGCGGCGCTGCTGAGCACGTGCTCGATGCCGAACAAGGGGTGGTCGCTCACGTACAGCCCGAGCATCTCGCGCTCGAAGCGGAGCTTGTCCCGCTTCTCCCACTCGAAGGGCGGGATCTCCGGCAGGCCGTCGTAGTCGTCCAGCGAACCGGCGTCGTCCTGCGGGCCGGGCATCAGCGAGGCGAACAGGGAGTCCTGGCCGATGGCCTCCTTCTTCTTGACCTCGACCAGCGTCTCGACGTACTGCTCGTGGATCTTGACCAGGCCGCCACGAGGGTGGCCCATCGAGTCGAAGGCGCCGCCCTTGGCCAGCGACTCGATCGTGCGCTTGTTGCAGACGACCGCCGGCACCTTGCGCAGGAAGTCCTTGAACGAGGTGAACGCGCCCTTCTGCTCACGGGTCGCCACGATCGCCTCGACGACGTTCGTCCCCACGTTGCGGATCGCGGCGAGACCGAACCGGATGTCGGTGCCGACCGCGGCGAAGTTCGCGACGGACTCGTTCACGTCCGGCGGGAGCACCTTGATGCCCATCCGCCGGCACTCCCCCAGGTACAGCGCCGACTTGTCCTTGTCATCGCGCACGCTGGTCAGCACGGCAGCCATGTACTCGGCGGGGTAGTGCGCCTTCAGGTACGCCGTCCAGTACGACACCAGGCCGTACGCCGCGCTGTGCGCCTTGTTGAACGCATAGTCGGAGAAGGGCACCAGCACGTCCCACAGTGCCTTGATCGACGCCGCCGAGAACCCGCGCTCCTTCATGCCCGCCTCGAACCCGACGAACTCGGCGTCCAGCACCTCGCGCTTCTTCTTGCCCATCGCCTTGCGCAGCAGGTCGGCCTTGCCCAGCGAGTAGCCGGCCAGCTGCTGGGCGATCAGGATGACCTGCTCCTGATACACGATCAGGCCGTACGTGGTGCCGAGGATCGGCTCGAGCGCCTCGGCGAGCTCAGGGTGCAGGTAGCTGACCTCTTGCGCACCGTTCTTGCGCAGCGCGTAGTTCGTGTGGCTGTTCGCGCCCATCGGGCCCGGACGATAGAGCGCACCGACGGCTGAGATGTCCTCGAAGTTGTCGGGCTTCATCAACCGCAGCAGAGCCCGCATGGGGCCACCGTCGAACTGGAAGACACCGAGGGTGTCGCCGCGACCCAGCAGCTCGAACGTCAGCGGGTCGTTCAGGGTCTTGCTCATCGCGTCGAGGTCGACCTCTTCGTCGCGGTTCATCCGGACGTTGATCAGCGCGTCGTCCAGGATCGTGAGGTTGCGCAGGCCCAGGAAGTCCATCTTGACCAGGCCGAGCGTCTCGCAGCTCGGGTAGTCGAACTGGGTGATGATCTGGCCGTCCTGCTCGCGGCGCATGATCGGGATCAGGTCGAGCAGCGGCTCGCTGGACATGATGACGCCGGCCGCGTGCACGCCCCACTGGCGCTTGAGCCCCTCCAGCCCCAGCGCGGTCTTCACGACCTCGCGCGCGTCCGGGTCGGTGTCGTGCACGACGCGGAACTCGCCCGCCTCGCTGTACCGCTTGTGGTTCGGGTCGAAGATGCCGGCCAGCGGCACGTCCTTCCCCATGATGGCCGGCGGCATCGCCTTGGTGAGCTTCTCGCCCATCGCGAACGGGAAGCCCATCACCCGGGCCGCGTCCTTCACCGCTTGCTTGGCCTTGATCGTGCCGTAGGTGACGATCTGGGCGACGCGCTCCTCGCCGTACTTCTCGGTGACGTAGCGGATCACCTCACCCCGGCGCCGCTCGTCGAAGTCGACGTCGAAGTCCGGCATCGACATGCGCTCGGGGTTGAGGAAGCGCTCGAAGATCAGCCCGTGCTGCAGCGGGTCGAGGTCGGTGATCTTCATGACGTAGGCGCACATCGAGCCCGCGCCCGACCCGCGGCCGGGGCCGACCCGGATGCCGTGCGCCTTGGCCCAGCCGATGAAGTCGGCGACCACGAGGAAGTACCCCGCGTAGCCCTTGGAGACGATGACGCCGGTCTCGTACTCGGCGCGGCGACGGACCGCATCGGGCACTCCCGAGGGGTAGCGCTCCAGCAGCCCTCGCTCGACCTCCTTGATGAACCACGAGGTCTCGTCCTCACCCTCGGGGCAGGGGAAGCGCGGCATGAACCGGCCCTCGCCCTCGGTGAACCCGACCTCGCAGCGCTCGGCGATGAGCAGGGTGTTGTCGCACGCCTCCGGCAGCTCGCGCCAGGTGTGCCGCATCTCGGCGGCGCTCTTGAGGTAGAAGTCGTCGGCGTCGAACTTGAAGCGGTTCGGGTCGGCGAGGGTCGAGCCGGACTGCACGCACAGCAGCGCGGCGTGCGCCTTCGCGTCCTCGGCCCGGGTGTAGTGCAGGTCGTTCGTCGCCACCAGCGGCAGACCCAGCTCGCGGGCCAGGCGCAGCAGGTCCTGCTGGACCTGGCGCTCGATGCCCAGCCCGTGGTCCATCAGCTCGCAGTAGAAGTTCTCGGCACCGAAGATGTCGCGGAAGTCGGCCGCCGCGGCCACCGCCTTGTCGTACTGGCCGAGCCGGAGCCGGGTCTGCACCTCGCCGCTGGGGCACCCGGTGGTGGCGAGCAGGCCCTCGCCGTAGGTCTGCAGCAGCTCGCGGTCCATCCGGGGCTTGAAGTAGTAGCCCTCCAAGGAGGCGAGCGACGCCATCCGGAACAGGTTGTGCATGCCGCCCGTCGTGCGGGCCAGCATCGTCATGTGCGTGTACGCCCCGGAGCCGGAGACGTCGTTGCGGCCGCCGTCGCCGAACTTCACCCGGGTGCGGTCGAATCGGCTGGTGCCGGGCGTCAGGTACGCCTCGAGCCCGATGATCGGCTTGACGCCGTGCCGCTGGCCGGCCTTCCAGAACTCGTAGGCCCCGAAGATGTAGCCGTGGTCGGTGGTCGCGACGGCGGGCATCCCCTGCCGGGCCGCCTCGGCCATCAGGTCGTCGATCCGCGCCGCGCCGTCGAGCATCGAGTACTCGGTGTGCACGTGCAGGTGGGCGAACGAGGGCCCGCCTGAGGGGGCAGCGGAGGACGGGGTGGAGCTCGACGGCATGGGCCGAGTCTAGGTCGGCGGACCGACAGTTCCGGCCACCCCCGGCAACGATCCAGGCCAGCCCGCGTGTCGCGGCTGGACACGCCGTCAGACGGCCGAGATCACCTCGAGCGCATGGGCAAGATCGTCCGGGTACGTGCTCTCGAACTCGACCCACTCGCCGCTGGACGGGTGGTCGAAACCCAACCGCATCGCCTGCAACCACTGGCGCTGCAGCCCCACCCGTTGGGCCAGCGTGGGGTCGGCCCCGTAGGTCAGGTCGCCCACGCACGGGTGACGCAGGGCGGCGAAGTGCACCCGGATCTGGTGGGTTCGTCCGGTCTCGAGGTGCACCTCGACGAGCGAGGCCGCCCGGAAGGCCTCGAGGACCTCGTAGTGCGTGACGCTGGGCTTGCCGCCGGCCGTCACGGCGAACTTGTAGTCGTGCTGGGGGTGGCGCCCGATCGGCGCGTCGATGGTGCCGCGCAGCGGGTCCGGGTGGCCCTGGACGAGCGCGTGGTAGACCTTCTCGACCGTGCGCTCCTTGAAGGCGCGCTTGAGCAGCGTGTAGGCCCGTTCGCTCTTGGCCACGACCATCAGGCCCGAGGTGCCGACGTCCAACCGGTGCACGATGCCCTGCCGCTCCGCGGCACCGGACGTCGAGATGCGGTAGCCGGCCGCAGCCAGTCCACCGACCACGGTCGGGCCGGTCCAGCCCGGGCTGGGGTGCGCGGCGACCCCGACCGGCTTGTCGACCACGACGATGTCGTCGTCGTCGTGCACGACACGCAGCCCCGGGACGGGCTCGGAGACCGCCGCAGGCTGGACCCGCCGGGACGGCAGCCGCACCTCGAGCCACGAGCCGCCGCTGACCCGGTCGGACTTCGCCGTGGACTTGCCGTCCAGCTGCACGTTGCCCTGCGCGACGAGCTCGGCCGCACGGGTCCGGGACAGTCCGAACAGCCGGGCCATCGCGGCGTCCAGGCGTTCGCCCTCCAGCCCCTCGGGGACCGGGAGGGCACGCAGCTCGCCGGACTCTGCCTCGGGTTCAGTCATCGGGCTGGTCGTCCGTCTGCGCCGGGGCGGCTGCCACGGGGCGCGAGCCGTCGAGGTTCGTGCCGCGCAGGCCCAGGACGACGATGAGGCCCGCGGCCGCCACGATGGCGATGTCGGCCACGTTCCCGATGAACAGGTGCCCGTAGGCGATGAAGTCGACGACGTGACCTCGACCGAAGCCCGGGTCGCGCAGCAGCCGGTCCGTCAGGTTACCCAGGGCGCCACCCAGCAGCAGGCCCAACGCGATCGCCCACGGCAGGCTGGCCAGCCGTCGGGCCGAGCGCACGACGACGACCACGACCACGATGGCGACCACCGTCAGGACCCAGGTCATGCCGGTGGCCAGCGAGAACGCGGCACCCGAGTTGCGGGTCAGGTCGAGTCGCAGGAGGTCGCCGACGAGCTCGACCGGGTCACCGGCGGTCAACCGGGCGACCGCGACCGCCTTGCTCAGCTGGTCGAGCAGGTAGACCCCCACCGCGACGAGCGTGAGGACGACGAGCAGCCCCTTGCGGGGCTGCCTGGGCTGGGGGGCGGCGTCGCTCAGCGACGCTCCTGGCGCTGTTTGCATGACACGCACAGGGTCGCACGTGGGAAGGCCTGGAGTCGCATCTTGCCGATCGGGTGCCCGCACGACTCGCAGATGCCGTACGTGCCGTCCTCGATGCGGGCCAGCGCACGCTGGCTCTGCTCGAGCATCTCGCGGCTGTTGTTGGCGAGCGTGATCTCCTGCTCGCGCTCGAAGGTCTTGGCCCCCGCATCCGCCTGGTCGTCGCCCGCGCCGTCACCGGAGTCCCGGAGCAGGTCCTGCAAGTCGCTCTCCGCGTGCGAGATCTCGCCCTCGAGGCGGGCCACGTCCGCGGACAGCTCGCGCTTGACCTCGCGGAGCTCCGCTGCCGTCCAGGGCGACTCGTCCTCGCGGACCCGCAGCGCGCGGGCCGCCTTCTTCGCCGGGGCCGCCTTCTTCGCCGGAGCCGCCTTCTTCGCCGGCGTGACCTTCTTCGCCGGCGTGACCTTCTTCGCCGGCGTGACCTTCTTCGCCGGAGCCGCCTTCTTCGCCGGAGCCGCCTTCTTCGCCGGAGCCGCCTTCTTCGCCGGAGCCGCCTTCTTCGCCGGAGCCGCCTTCTTCGCCGGAGCGGCCTTCTTCGCCGGAGCGGCCTTCTTCGCCGGAGCCGCCTTCTTCGCCGGAGCCGCCTTCTTCGCCGGAGCCGCCTTCTTCGCCGCCGTGACCTTCTTGGCCGGAGCCGCCTTCTTCGCCGGAGCCGCCTTCTTCGCCGGAGCCGCCTTCTTCGCCGGAGCCGCCTTCTTCGCCGGAGCCGCCTTCTTCGCCGGAGCCGCCTTCTTCGCCGCCGTGACCGTCTTCGCCGCCGTGACCTTCTTCGCCGGAGCCGCCTTCTTCGCCGGAGCCGCCTTCTTCGCCGCCGTGACCTTCTTGGCCGGAGCCGCCTTCTTCGCGGGAGCTGCGGCGACCTTCCTGGTGGTCACCTTCTTGGCGACTCGAGCAGCCGACAGCACGACGCCTCCGACTGCACGTCGTGCGGTCCCTGCGACGCTCGACCTGGCCATCGTGTCTCCCTCGTTGCGAAGCGAACCGATCCTGTGCCCCACCCGGAAATCAGCCGCGCCGCTCGGCGTGGTGCCGGAAGGATAGGCGGCGCGCACGACGAGCTCAATTCGACGCGCCGCACACGGACGCGCCAGGACCACCGGATTCTTCCGGTGGTCCTGGCGCGTTGCTCCCCGCTCGCAGCCGAGATGCGCTGCGGTCAGCTCCCGAAGGGGAACCGCGGCGTCTCGGCCTGACCCTGGCGGTCGCCGTCGTTGCCGCCGAAGGTGCCGCCGCGCGTCGGCAGCGGAGTGACCTCAGCGGACGGCGTGGAGCCCGTCCCGCTGGCTGCCTCCGGCTCCGAACCGCCAGCGGAGGCCTTCGCCTCCAGCTGCTTGAGCTGGTCCTCGAGGTAGGCCTTGAGGCGGCTGCGGTACTCACGCTCGAAGTTGCGCAGCTGCTCGACCTTGCGCTGGAGCACCTGACGCTGCTCCTCGAGATCGCCGAGGGTCTCGCGCTGCTTGGCCTCCGCCTCACGCACGAGCCGAGCCGCGTGCTCCTGCGCCTCGTTGACGATCTTGTTGCGCTCGGCCTTGCCGGCCTCGACGTGCTCGTCGTGCAGCTTCTGCGCCAGCGCGAGCATCCCGGCGGCGCTCTCCGAGCCACCCGTGGAGGCGGCTGCGGGGACCGGAGCCGGAGCCGGTGCAGGCGTCGGCACCGGTGCGGGCGCAGGCGTCGGCACGGGAGCCGGCGCCGGTGCAGGGGTCGGTGGCACGACGGCCACGGGCCCGCTGGCCGCCGGCTCGTCGCGCCGTCCGCCATTGCGGGACAGCTCTGCGACGCGGCTCTCGCACGCGGTCAGCTTCGCGCGCAGCTCCTCGTTCTCCGTGTTGAGACGTCGCAGCTCGGCGACGACCTCGTCGAGGAACTCGTCGACTTCTTCCTCGTCATAACCCTGACGGAACTTCGTCGGGCTGAAGCGCTTGTTGACAACTTCCTCGGGGTTCAGCGGCATGTGGTCACCTCTCGGTGTCTGGGGTCGCCCGCCCACCGTAGCGAATCTGCAGGTGGGAGGTCGATTCGACGCTCCAACGAGCAGGTCGCGCGCCGCTGGGAGCGGGGTCGGGGACGGTCGTTAGCGCAGCAGCTGGAGCAGCAGCAGCGTCACGATGAACAGGATCATGAAGGCGAGGTCCAGCTGGACCTGGCCGATCCGCAGGGGCGGGATCACCCGGCGCAGGGCGCGCAGCGGTGGGTCCGTGACGGTGTAGACGGCCTCGGCAAGCACCAGGGTGATCCCCTTGGGCCGCCAGTCCCGCGCGAAGGCCTGGATCCAGTCGAGCACCAGGCGCCCGATCAGGAACACGAAGAACACCAGGACGACGAGGCCGAGCAGGCCGACGATCAGCGACACGTGTCAGCTCTGGTTGAACAAGCCAGCCGTGTTCGTCGGCTCCTTGTCCTCGGCCGTCACCTCGATGTGCGCCGGCGAGAGCAGGAACACCTTGTTCGTCACCCGCTCGATGGAGCCGTGCAGGCCGAACACCAGTCCCGCGGCGAAGTCCACGAGGCGCTTGGCGTCCGAGTCCCCCATGTCGCTGAGGTTCATGATCACCGGCACGCCCTCGCGGAACGACTCCCCGATGGTCTTCGCCTCGTTGTACGTCCGCGGGTGGATCGTGGTGATCCGGTGCAGGTCCCCGTGACCGGACCCCGGGACGACCCGAGCCAGCGACCGGGTCGGCAGCGGCGTGACCTGGCTTCGCTCCGAGCGCGGCACCTCGGGACGCTGCGAGGTCTCGTCGTCGTACTCCTCGTACAGCTCGTCTTCATAGTGCTCGTCGTCCTCGGCCAGCCCGAGGTACACCATGGTCTTGCGCAGCGCACCTGACATCGCCAGCTCCTCCGTCGTCGTCCGGGGCACACCTCGCGCCCGCGTACGGTTTTGGACGTTACCGGAGTGACGGACGTGATCCGAGGACCGCGCTCCCGACACGCAGGTGTGTCGCACCATGTGCCACCGCCTCCTCGAGGTCACCGCTCATGCCGGCCGAGATCCAGGTGGCGCCCTGGTGCTGCTCGCGCAGCTGGCCAGCCAGCCCGGCGAGCCGGGCGAACGCGGGCCCGGGCGGTCCGTCGAGCGGTGCGACGGCCATCAGGCCGCGCAGGTCGAGCCCCTCCGTGCCCGCCACCCCGGCTGCCAGGTCCAGCAGCTCGGACGGCGCGACGCCGCCGCGTCCGCTCGCGCCCTGCGGGTCATCCAACGAGACCTGCAACAGCACCTCCAGGCGACGGCCTGCCTGGTGTGCCGCCTTGCCCAGCGCTCGAGCGAGGGCCAGTCGGTCCACCGAGTGGACGACGTCGGCGTAGCGCGCCACCGAGGCAGCCTTGTTGCGCTGCAGCTGGCCCACGAAGTGCCATCGGGGCCGCGACTGCCCTGCCGCCAGCAGGACGTCGGTCGCCAGCACCTTGGCTGCCGCGTCCTGGTCGCGGTTCTCCCCGACGTCGCGGACGCCCAGGTCGACGAGCGCAGCCACGTCCGAGGCGGGGAACGTCTTGGTCACCACGACCAGCGTCACCTCGGCCGGATCCCGCTGGGCCCCGGCGCAGGCCCGGTCGATCCGCTGGCGCACCTGGGACAGCCCGGCGGCCAGCTCGTCGCGACGCCGACCGTCCTGGCCGCTCACGTCCCGCTCCCGGCGGACCGCAGGACCGCGACGCCGGCGAAGCGGCCGGTTCGGCCGTCGCGGCGGTAGGAGTAGAGGCTGTCCGACTCGCGGGTGCAGCCCGGCAGCTGCCGCACCGGCACGTCCAGCTCGGCGAGCTGCTGCAGCACCCCGGCGGCGACGTCCAGAGCGGGCGTACCCGTCCACGTCACCGTGCGGCTGGCGGGCTGGGACGCGGCGACCTGCTCGCGCAGGTCCAGCGGGACCTCGTAGCAGCGCCCGCACACCGACGGCCCGAGCCGGGCGACCACGTGTCGGGCACCAAGGTCACGCATGGCCGACACGGCGGCCGGCACGACGCCGGCCGCCATCCCCGGACGCCCGGCGTGGGCCACGGCCACGACTCCGTCGTCCGGGGCCGCCAGCAGCACCGGCACGCAGTCCGCGACCAGGACGGCGAGCGCGAGCTCGGTCGAGGTGGTGACCAGGGCATCGGCGTCAGCAGGCGCGCCGACCCACGGGCCGTCGACCTGCACCACGCGGGCCCCGTGGACCTGGTTGGCCACGACCAGGCGGTCCGTCGGCAGCCCCAGCGCGGCGGCGACCGCCGTCCGGTTGGCGACCACCAGAGCCGGGTCGTCGCCGACGTGGGAGCCGAGGTTCAGGCCGCCGGCGCCGCCCGCGGTCGCGTACGGCGCCGGGCTGGACCCACCGACCCGGTCCGTGAGCGCCAGGTCCACGACGGGTGCACCTGGGCCGGCGCGACCCTCGAGTCGTTCGGTCCAGGCGATCACCCGGCCAGTCTGCCCTACCGACTACTTCAGGAAGTCGGGCACGTCCAGCTCGTCGTCGGCGTCGTCGAAGACCACCGAGCGCGGCGCGCGGGCGCGCACCGGCTCGAGCGTGTCCGGGACGACGACGGGCTCGTCGCGCCGCGCCGGAACCGGCGCCTGGCCCGTCTGCGCGCCGTCCGGGGCGGGCTCGCTCGCGGTCGTGGAACCGTTGGTGGAGTAGGGGCGCTGACTCGCACCGTGGCCGTTGGACGCACCGTTTCCGGCGTAGCTCGGTGACGACGGGGGCGCCGTGCGGATGCCGCTGGACGTCGACGAGCCAGTGATCTGGCCGAGCGCGCGGTCGTCCTTGCGTTGGGTCGGGACGCCACCGTCGAAACCGGCGGCGATGACGGTGACCCGCACCTCGTCGCCCAGGGCGTCGTCGATGACCGCACCGAAGATGATGTTCGCCTCCGGGTGCGCGGCCTCCTGGACCAGGCGGGCGGCCTCGTTGATCTCGAAGAGCCCGAGGTCGCTGCCACCCTGGATGGACAGCAGCACGCCGTAGGCACCATCGATGCTGGCCTCGAGCAGCGGCGACGAGATCGCCAGCTCGGCGGCCTGGACGGCGCGGTCCTCGCCACGGGCCGATCCGATCCCCATCAGGGCGCTGCCCGCACCCTGCATGACCGACTTCACGTCGGCGAAGTCGAGGTTGATCAGGCCGGGGGTGGTGATCAGGTCGGTGATGCCCTGGACGCCGGACAGCAGCACCTGGTCGGCGCTGCGGAACGCGTCGAGCATGCTCACGGCGCGGTCGCTGATCGACAGCAGCCGGTCGTTCGGGATCACGATGAGGGTGTCCACCTCGTCGCGCAGCTGGGCGATGCCAGCCTCGGCGCTGTTGGCGCGCCGACGCCCCTCGAAGGTGAACGGGCGGGTGACGACGCCGATGGTCAGGGCGCCGAGCGAGCGCGCGATCCGGGCCACGACGGGGGCGCCACCGGTGCCGGTGCCGCCGCCCTCACCAGCGGTCACGAAGACCATGTCGGCGCCGCGCAGCACCTCCTCGATCTCCTCCGCGTGGTCCTCGGCGGCCTTCTTGCCGACCTCGGGGTCCGCGCCGGCGCCGAGCCCGCGCGTCAGCTCGCGGCCGACGTCGAGCTTCACGTCGGCGTCCGACATCAGCAGGGCCTGTGCATCGGTGTTCACGGCGATGAACTCGACGCCCTTGAGCCCGACGTCGATCATCCGGTTGATCGCGTTGACGCCGCCGCCGCCGATGCCGACGACCTTGATGACGGCCAGGTAGTTCTGCGGTGCAGCCACGTCGAGTGCCTCTCACTGGATGGTGCCCTGATGGTGACCCTGACCCTCAACTTGAGGGTTATAGTTATGTCAACCTCGTCCTGGTCGAAGACGCTAGGTGCCGATCGCCCGGTCGCCAACGACATCGCCCGGCGTGTCGGGACATCCCTTGCCCGACAACCCGAACGCCCGCTCTCAGGGCGGCCAGCTCAGCGCAGGACCGGCGTGTGCGGCGAGCTCACGTCGTAGACCGTCGCCCGGTGCTTCGACAGGGCGGTGAGCACCTCCGCCTTGAGCTCGCTGTCCTGCGCACTCCCCCACACGACGGTGGCCGCGCCCCAGCGCATCTGGACGTCGTCCGGCGACGTCGCGCTCACCCGGCTGATCTTCGAGCGCATGCCGGCCGGCACCGCGTCGAGCACCGTCAGTGCCGCGGACAGGGTGTCCGCCGACTCCGGCCCGACGGGCACCCGCAGCACCGGCAGCCCCTTGGGCGCCTTGGCGGCGGCCTCGAACGCCACCCCGGACGCGTCCACGAGACGGTAGCCACCGCCGCTCGAGGGGACGGCAGCGACCGCGACGCGCGGGCGGACCACCAGTCGCAGCGTCGTCGGCCAGCCTCGTTCCACCGACACGTCGGCCACCTGCGGGAGGTCCTTGACCCGGCGTCCGAGCCCACCCGTGTCGACCCGGCCGAGCGGCTCGCCCCGAGCGCCGGCCGCAGCCTGTCTCACCTGCTCGGCCATCGTCCCGGTGACCCCGCGCACCTCGATCGTCCGGACGGTGAGCAGCGGCCCCGCGTAGGCCAGCAGCCCCAGTCCCAGCAGGGCGACGACCACGAGCGCGGTCACCAGCACCGGACGGCGCGCCCGCCACCGGGCCGCCCGGGCCCGGGCCTCGAACCGTGCGGACGTCTCGGCCCCGCTCTCGCGCACCGACGTCGTCCGCGTGCTCATCGCGGGTCCGACCCACCCAGCAGGGCCAGCAGCTCGTCGGCCAGCATCGTGACGTCCCCCGCACCCACGGTCAGCACGAGGTCCCCCGGCCGCACCCGCGCTCGGACCGCGCCGGCCACCGCCGACCACGACGGCACGAACGCGACGTGCTCGGGCGGCAGCGGGACGGCGTCAGCGACCAGTGCACCGGACACTCCCGGCTGCGGGTCCTCCCGGGCGGCGTAGACGTCCATCACGACCACCTCGTCAGCCAGCCCGAGTGCCCGGCCGAACTCGACGGCGAAGTCCTTGGTGCGGCTGTACAGGTGCGGCTGGAACACCACGACCACCCGACCGTCCCCGGCGACCTGGCGCGCCGTCTGCAGCGCGGCCGCGACCTTGCCGGGGTTGTGCGCGTAGTCGTCGAACAGCCGGACCCCGCCCGCGCTGCCGCGGGGCTCGAAACGGCGCCGGGTCCCGGTGAACGAGCCGATCGCCGCGAGCGCGTCGGTGGGCGCCACCCCGACGGCGACGATCGCCGTCCACGCCGCGAGCGCGTTCAACGCGTTGTGGTGGCCGGGCACGTTGACCCGGGCCCGGCCGACCGGCCGACCAGCCGACCAGACCTCGAAACCCGACCCGGACTGGTCGAGCACCAGGTCGTCCAGCCGGACGTCGGCGCCGTCCGACTCGCCGTAGGTACGGACCGCGATCCCCTCGGCGGCCGCTCGCTCCGCCAGCCGGGCCGAGCCGGTGTCGTCCGCGCAGGCGACGAGGAGTCCGCCGGGACGGATGCTGCGCGCGAACTCCAGGAAGCCCTGCTCGACGGCCTCGGCGGTGCCGTAGAAGTCGAGGTGGTCGGGCTGGACGTTGGTGACGACCCCGACCTGCGGCCGGTAGACGACGAACGTGCCGTCGCTCTCGTCCGCCTCCAGCACGAACACCGCACCACTACCCAGGTGCGCGTTGGTCCCGCTCTCGGTCAGCTCGCCGCCGATCGAGAACGACGGGTCGAGCCCGCAGTGCTGCAGCATCACGGTGGTCATGGACGTCGTCGTGGTCTTGCCGTTGGTGCCGGCCACGGCCACGACCTGGCGTCCGGAGCTGACCGCCGCGAGCGCCGCCGAACGGTGCAGCACCTGCAGGCCCAGCTCGCGTGCCCGGGCGAGCTCGGGGTTGGTGTCCCGCACCGCCGACGAGGCGACCACCGTGCGCACACCGTCGAGCTGACGCGGGTCGTGGCCGACGTGCACCGTGGCACCCTCGGCGGCCAGCGCCGTGAGCAGCAGGGAGTCCTTGGCATCGCTGCCACTGACCTGCAGCCCCATGGCCAGCATGATCCGGGCGATGCCCGACATCCCGGCGCCGCCGATGCCGATGAAGTGCACGGGCGACAGGTCCGCGGCCGGCGTGTCCGCGATCACGGCTGCCGCCTCATGACTGCCTGCTGGCAGCCGCGGCCAGCACCAGGTCGGCGAGCCGCTCGTCGGCGTCCGGGACGACGAACCGGGTCGCGACCTGGGCCATCGACGCCAGAGCGGCCGAGTCGGCCAGCAGCGGCAGCAGCACCTCGCGGACCCAGGCCGGCGTGCAGCCGGCGTCGTCGACCAGCAGCCCGCCGCCGGCGGCCACCACGGGCTCGGCGTTCAGCCGCTGCTCGCCGTTGCCGATCGGCAGCGGCACGTACGCCGCCGGGAGGCCGGCCGTCGCCAGCTCGCAGACCGTGTTGGCCCCCGACCGGCAGACCACCAGGTCCGCGGCCAGGTAGGCCTCGTCCATCCGGTCCAGGTACGGCAGCACGACGTAGGGGGCGCCGACGTCGCGACCGTCGTCCGGCGCGCTCTCGACGTGCACGTGCTTGCCCAGCCCGCTCACGTGCAGGACCTGGACGCCCGCCGCCCGCAGCTCCGGCGCGGCGGCGCCGAACGTCTCGTTCAGCCGCTGCGCGCCCGACGACCCGCCGGTGACCAGCAAGGTCTGGCGATCCGGGTCCAGCCCGAGCTCGGCCCGGGCCGCGGCCCGGCGCTCGGCGCGCTCGGCCCCGCTGAGGCCGGCCAGGCTGCTGATCTGCTGGCGCAGCGGCATCCCGGTGTGCACGGCGTGCGGCAGCTGGGTGTCCGCGAACGTGGTGGCCACGAAGCGGGTCAGCCGGGCCCCGAGCCGGTTGGCGACCCCGGGAAGCGGGTTCTGCTCGTGCACGGCGATCGGCACGCCACGCCGGCGCGCGGCCAGGTAGGCGGGCGCGGCCACGTACCCGCCGAAGCCCACGACGACGTCCGCCTCGCTGGTGCGCACCGCGTCGGACGCGGCCCGCACGGCCGACGACAGGCGTCCGGGCAGCCGAACCAGGGCCGGACCTGGACGGCGCGGCATCGGCACCTTGGGAATGGTCAGCAGCTCGTACCCGTGCGCCGGCACCAGCCGCGCCTCGAGCCCCTCGGTGGTGCCCAGCACGGTGATCCGGGTCGCCGGGTCGCGCCGGCGCAGGCAGTCCGCCAGCGCCAGCAGCGGTGAGACGTGACCGGCGGTCCCCCCGCCGGCGAGCAGCACGGACGTCGTCACGACCCGCGCCGCCCCGGCAGGACCGCGAGCGAGCGCCGCAGCAGTCCCGCGCGCGCCCCCAAGGCCTGCGCCGCACCAGGCTCGGCGCGGGCGAAGGCCATCAGCATGCCCAGCACCAGCATCGAGGTGATCAGCGCGGAGCCGCCGCTGGAGACCAGCGGCAGCGGCAGCCCGATGACCGGGAGCATCCCGATGACGGCGCCGACGTTGATCAGGGTCTGGCCGAGCAGCCAGGCCATCGTCGCGGCCGACGCGATGCGGACGAACAGGTCGTCGCTGCGGGTGACCAGCCGCAGGCAGGCCCAGCCGATCAGCAGGAAGAGCGCGAGGACGACGAGGACGCCGGGCAGCCCCAGCTCCTCACCGATGATGGCGAAGATGAAGTCGTTGTGCGCCTCGGGAAGCCAGGACCACTTCTCGCGGCTCGCGCCCAGCCCGACCCCCCACCAGCCCCCGTCGGCCAACGCGTACTTGCCGTGGATCGACTGGTAGCAGGTGGTGAGGACCTCAGTGCACGAGCCCCCACCCAGCCACGACTCGATGCGCTGCATGCGGTTGGGGCTGGTGCTGACCATCACGGCCACCAGGCCGCTCATGGCCGCGCCGGCGAACAGGAACATCCGGGCGGGTACCCCTGCGGCGAACAGCAGTGCCCCCAGGATCATCAGCAGGACCAACGCCGTCCCGAGGTCGTGACCGGCCAGCACGAGCGCAATGGCCAGCACGCCGACCGGCGCGAGCACCGGGACCAGCACGTGCACCCAGCGGTCCAGCAGCAGCCGCTTGCGGGCCAGCACGGCGGCGCCCCACAGCACGAGCGCGAGCTTGAGCCCCTCGGAGGGCTGCAGCCGTTGGCCGCCGAGCTCGATCCAGTTGCGGTTGCCGTTGACGCTGACCCCGAGCCCGGTGAAGACCAGGAGCTGGGCGGCGAGCGCACCGATCAGCACGACCCAGCCGAAGCGCTTCCACCAGCGGACCGGCACGCGGGAGGCGACCAGCATGAGCGGGAGCCCGATCACGGCGAATCGGAGCTGGCTCAGGAACACGGTGAACGAGGACCCGCTCTTGGACAGCGACGTGACCGAGGAGGCCGACAGCACCATGACCAGCCCGATGACCAGCAGCAGCAGCGTCGAGCCGAGCAGCACGTAGTAGGTGGTCACGGGCGAGTCCAGCCGCTCCGCGGCCGGTACGTGCCGACGCAGTCGCGACTGCGGCACGGCGAACGCCTCGCGCCGGTCGACCTGGCTGCTCACGTGCTACTCCCCCTGCCGTGACCGAGTGAACCGGTGGACGGCGGCGGCGAACTCCTCCCCGCGCTGGGCGTAGTCGCGGAACTGGTCCATCGACGCCGCCGCCGGGGCGAGCAGCACGGTGTCGCCGGGGTGCGCCAGACCTGCGGCGCGGCGCACGACGTCGTCCATGAGGCCAGTCTCCGACGGGTCGACCTCCACGACCGGGACATCCGGCGCGTGTCGCGCGATCGCCCGGGCGATCTGGTCCCGGTCCCGACCGATCAGCACGGCGGCGCGCAGGCGCGGCGCGTGCACCCGGACCAGGTCGTCGACGTCCGCGCCCTTGAGCAGCCCGCCGGCCACCCAGACCACGTGCTCGAACGCGGCCAGCGACGCGGCAGCAGCCGGCGGGTTGGTCGCCTTGGAGTCGTCGACCCAGGTCACGCCGTCCACCGTGGCGACGTGCGCGATGCGGTGCGGGTCGGGCCGGAACCCGCGCAGGCCGTTGCGCACCGCGGCGGGTGGCACCCCGGCCGCCCGGGCCAGCGCGGCCGCGGCCAGCGCGTTCGACACCTGGTGGGGGGCCAGCACCGGGGAGTCGCCCTGGACGTCGTCCAGCGTGCCGAGCTCGGCGGCCGACGTGCGGCGCTCCTCGACGAACGCCCGGTCGGCCAGCACGTCGTCCACCACCCCGACCATCCCGACCGACGGGGTGCCGAGGGTGAAGCCGATCGCGCGGCAGCCGTCGGTGACGTCGGCGTCGCGCACCAGCTGCTCGGTCCGCGGGTCCTGCACGTTGTAGACGCAGGCCACCTCGGTGCGCTCGTACACCTCGCCCTTGTCCCGGGTGTAGGCCTCGAGGCTGCCGTGCCAGTCGAGGTGGTCGGGCGCGACGTTGAGGACGGCGCTGGCCAGCGGCGCCACGGAGCGGGCCCGGTCCGGTCCCAACCAGTGCAGCTGGAAGCTGGACAGCTCGACGGCCAGCACGTCCAGCGGCTGCTCGGAGAGCACGGCGTGCAGGATCGGCGTCCCCACGTTGCCCACGGCCGCGGCCTTGAGCCCCGCCGCCTCGAGCATCGACGCGAGCATCCGGACGGTCGTGGTCTTGCCGTTCGTCCCGGTCAGGGTCAGCCAGGGCGGACCGCCGTGCGCCGGACGCATCCGCCAGGCCAGCTCGACCTCGCCCCAGACCGGGATCCCAGCCGCGGCTGCTGCGGCGAGCACGGGCTGCTCAGGCCGCCAGCCCGGCGAGGTCACCACCAGGTCGGGGCGCCCGGGCAGCGACGTCGTCGCATCGTCACCCAGCCGGACGTCGGCTCCCATGATGCGCAGGATCTCGGCCCGCTCCTGCTCGGCGGCGCCCTCTCGACCGTCCAGCACGACCAGACGGGCCCCGCGTTGCAGCAGCGCGTCGGCGGCGGCGAACCCGCTGACCGCCAACCCGGCCACGACGACGTCGAGGCCGGCCCAGTCCGCGTCGCAGTCGGTCAGGGCGTCGAGCCGGCCAGCCGCCTCGCTCACGAACCGACCACCCACTCCGCGTAGAAGATGCCCAGGCCGAGGGCCACGAACAGTCCGGCGATGATCCAGAACCGGATGACGATGGTGACCTCGTGCCAGCCGAGCAGCTCGAAGTGGTGCTGCAGCGGTGCCATCCGGAAGACCCGTCTGCCGGTCAGCTTGAACGAGCCGACCTGGATGATGACGGAGAGCGTGATGAGCACGAAGAGGCCGCCGACGACGAGCAGCAGCAGCTCGGTGCGGGTCGTGATCGCCAGGCCGGCCAGCGCGCCGCCGAGGGCGAGCGACCCCGTGTCGCCCATGAAGATCTTCGCGGGCGAGGCGTTCCACCACAGGAACCCGATGCACGCGCCCATCAGGCAGGCGGCGACCACCGCCAGGTCACGAGGATCGCGGACCTCGTAGCACTTCAGGGCGGTCGCCCCGGTCTCGCCGTCGCCGAGCAGCTGGCAGCTCTGGTTGGACTGCCAGGTGCCGATCAGCACGTACGCCGCGAACACCAGCGTGCTGGCCCCGGTGGCCAGGCCGTCCAGGCCGTCGGTGAGGTTCACGCCGTTGCTGGTCGCCGCGATCATCACGTACGCCCAGATGCAGAACAGGATGACGCCGAGCGTGGCCCCCGCGAACGCGAAGTCGAACCGGGTGTCCCGGATGAACGAGATCTGGGTCGAGGCCGGGGTGCGGAACTTGTGGTTGGGGAACTGCAGCACCAGCACGGCGAACAGCAGGGCCACCACCGACTGCCCGATGAGCTTGGGCACGGTGCGCAGCCCGAGGCTGCGCTGCTTGCTGATCTTGATGAAGTCGTCCAGGAAGCCGACGACGCCGAGGCCGGTCATCAGGAACAGCACCAGGATCGCGCTCATCGTCGGCGGGTTCGTGGTGATGAGGTGGGCCGCGCCGTAGGCCAGCAGCGCCGCCAGGATGATGACCGTGCCGCCCATGGTCGGCGTGCCGCGCTTGGTGTGGTGCGACGTCGGGCCGTCGTCCCGGATGAACTGGCCGTACCCCTGCTTGGTGAGCCAGCGGATGTACACCGGCGTGCCCAGCAGCGAGACCATCAGCGAGACGGCAGCCGCGATCAGGACGGCCCTCATGCGCCCACCCCCGCGAGTCGGTCCCCGAGATGGCGCAGGCCGGCGTCCCGGCTCGACTTCAACAGCACGACGTCCCCTGGTTTCAGCTGCTCGGCGAGCAGCGCGTAGGCCGCCTCGACGTCCGGCACGTGCATGGACTCCTCCCCCCAGGATCCCTCCTGGGTGGCACCGGTGTGGATCGCGCGGGCCCCCGGGCCGACGGCGACGAGCCGCGACACGTTGAGCCGCACCGCGAGCCGGCCGATGCGGTCGTGCTCGTCGATCGTGCTGTCCCCCAGCTCGAGCATCTCGCCGAGGACGGCCCAGGTGCGGCGCCCCTCGCCCATGCTGGCCAGCGCCTTCAGTGCGGCTCGCATCGAGTCCGGGTTGGCGTTGTAGGCGTCGTTCACGATGCGCACTCCGTCCGGGCGCTCCGTGACCTCCATCCGCCAGCGGCTCGCCGGGCGGGCCCGGCCCAGCGCCTGCGCGACGTCCGGCAGCGACATCCCGAGCTCGAGGGCCACGGCGGCGACCGCGAGCGCGTTGCCGACCTGGTGCTCGCCGTGCAGCGCGAGCCGGACCGGGGCCGCCTCGGCGCCGCGCTGCAACGAGAACGACGCCCGGGCCTGGTCGTCGAGCAGGACGTCGGCGGCGCGCACCTCGGCGTCCTCGGAGCGCCCGACCAGGACGACCCGGCCGGCCGTGGCGCCGGCCATGGCTCGGACCCGCGGGTCGTCGGCGTTCAGCACGGCGACCCCGTCGGGGGTGAGCGCCTGCACGAGCTCGGCCTTGGCGCGGGCGATGACCTCGACGGAGCCGAACTCCCCCACGTGCGCGGCGCCGACGTTCAGGACGACCGCGACGTCCGGGCGCACGATCTCGGTCAGGTAGCGGATGTGGCCCAGGCCGCGCGCGCCCATCTCGACGACGACGTGGGCGGTGCCGGGCTCGACCCGGCAGACGGTCAGCGGGACGCCGACCTCGCCGTTGTAGGACTCCACGGTGGCGACGGTCGGCCCGTGCTCGGCCAGCACCTGGGCCAGCAGGTCCTTGGTGCTCGTCTTGCCCGAGGACCCGGTGATCGCGACCACCCGCAGCCCCGGCACCCGCTGCGCCACCTCGTGCGCGATCGCCCCGAACGCGAGCTGGACGTCGTCGACGACCAGGGTGCCCAGCTCGTCCGCCGGCCGCTCGGCCAGCACCGCCACGGCGCCACGCCCGACGGCCTGCGGCACGTAGTCCATCCCGTCCGCGTGCTCACCCCGGCGCGCGACGTAGAGGCTGCCGGGGCCGCAGAGACGGGCATCCGTGACGACCTCGCCGTCCACCAGCGTCGTGGGGTCGCCGTGCAGCCGGGCGCCGGTCGCGGCGGCCAGCTCGGCCAGGGTCAGCGGGATCACGAGCGGGCCTCACGCAGGGCCCGAGCGAGCTCGGCCCGGTCGTCGAACGGATGGACGACGCCAGCGACCTCCTGGCCGGGTTCGTGGCCCTTGCCGGCGACGAGCAGGACGTCACCGGGGCCGGCGGCCTGCCGGACGCCCTCCTCGATGGCGGCCCGGCGGTCGCCGACCTCGATCACCTCGACTCCGTCCACCGCGGCGGACCTGGCACCAGCCAGGACGGCGGTGCGGATCGCGGCCGGGTCCTCGGTGCGCGGGTTGTCGTCGGTGACCACCACGACGTCGGCGTAGCGGGCCGCGGCACCACCCATGCCAGGACGCTTGCCGGGGTCGCGGTCCCCACCCGCACCGAGGACGACGACCAGGCGACCGGACGCCGCCGGCCGCAGCGCCTGCAGGGCCGCGCCGACCGCGTCGGGGGTGTGCGCGTAGTCGACCACCGCGAGCGGGTCGCGGCCGGGCTCGCTGACCCGCTCCATGCGCCCGGGGACGCCGTCGGCGGCGGCCAACCCGCTGCGCACCTGCTCGGCGCTCAGCCCGGCGGTCAGCAGCATCACGGCGGCCAGGGCGGCGTTGAGCACGTTGAAGTCGCCTGGGAGCGGGCAGCGCAGGGCCAGCTCCTGCCCCGCCTGGTCGGCGAGCACGAAGTCGATCCCCCCGGCCCGCGGCGAACGGCGCACGACCCGCCAGTGCGTGTCGGCGTCCGGTCGGCCGGACAGCGTGGTCACCGGGACGGTGGCGCCGGCTGCGGCGTGCCGCGAGCCCTCGTCGTCCACGACGACGACGGCCCGGCGGCTGTGCGCGGGGGTGAGCAGCAGCTCCTTGGCCGCCAGGTACGTGTCCATGTCCCCGTGCAGCTCGAGGTGGTCCTGGCTGAAGTTGGTGAAGCCGGCGACGTCCATGACGGCGCCGTCCACCCGGTGCTGGGCCAGTGCCTGGCTGGACACCTCCATCGAGCAGACCTGGACCCCGCGCTCGCGCATCGTGGCGAGCAGCGCGTGCAGGTCGGGGGCCTCGGGCGTGGTGCGCACACTGGGGACGCGGACGTCGGCGACCCGGGTCTCGACCGTGCCGACCAGTCCGGTGCTGCGGCCCGCAGCCCGCAGCACGGCGTCCATCAGGTACGTCGTGGTGGTCTTGCCGTTCGTCCCCGTCACGCCCAGCAGGGTCACGTCCCCCGCCGGGTTGCCGTAGACCGTCGAGGCGACCCAGCCCAGCACCGCCCGGGGGTCGGCGGTGACCAGCACGGGAAGGTCGACCCCTGCCGCGGCCACCAGGGTCGCTCCGTGCTCGTCGGTGAGCACGGCCCGAGCTCCGGACGCGGCGGTCGCGGCGGCGAACTCGGCGCCGTGCACCCGCGATCCCGGCAGGGCTGCGTAGAGGTCACCGGGACGCACGGACCGGGAGTCCAGGGTCACCCCGAGCACCCGGGACGCGAGTGCCTCAGCGGGGCACCGGATCGGCTCCGGGGAGGTGTCGACGACCTCGCGCAGCGTGCACCCCGTCGAGATCGATGGGCGCAGCCCGGGCGACGTCACAGCGGCTGCAGACACGGTGGCGAGGCTACCGGTCCTTCGGGGTGAGCCGGATCGTGGGCGACTTCGACCCGGTCGGCGGGATCTGCATCTTCTGCAGCGCGTAGGTCATCACGTCCTTGAACACCGGCGCGGCGACCGTGCCGCCGAAGTACCCACGGACCGGACGCTGCAGGGTGACCGCGACGACCAGCTGGGGGTCGTCCGCGGGGGCCATGCCGATGAAGGAGCCGGTGTAGCCGCGGTAGCAGCCGCACGTCGGGTCGAAGCGCTGCGCCGTACCCGTCTTGCCGGCCACCCGGTACCCGGCGATTTTGGCCTCGGGCGCGGTGCCGTCCTTGCTGACCACGCCCTCGAGCATCCGGCGCAGGGTGGCCGCCGTCTTGGCGCTGACCACCCGCGTCTGCTTCGGGGCCGCGGCCGGCTTCAGGGTGCCGTTGGCGTCGACGGTGCCGGCCACCAGCTCGGGCTGCACCCGCACGCCGTCGTTGGCGATGGTCTGGTAGACCCCGGCCGCCTGCACCGCGTTCACCGACAGGCCCTGGCCGAAGAGCACCGTGTACCGCTGCGACCCGCTCCAGTCCTGCGGCTGGGCCAGGATGCCCCGGCTCTCGCCGGGGAAGGCCAGACCGGAGGGCTGCCCGATGCCGAACTTGTTCAGGTAGGAGTACATGGTCGTCGGCGCGAGCTTCTCGCCGGCCATGATCGTGCCGACGTTGCTGGACTTCGCCAGCACCCCGGCGAACGTCAGGGCCTCGACGGCGTGCGCGTGGGAGTCGTGGAAGACCTTGCCGGCCCGGTGGATCTCGCCGGGCACCTCGAAGGGCGTCGACGGGGTGACGACGCCTTCCTCGAGTGCGGCGGCGGCGGTCATCACCTTGCTGGTCGAGCCGGGCTCGTAGACCTCGGACAGTGCGCGGTTGGACAGGTTCGCCGGCTTGCTCTGCGCCGGCACGTTCGGGTCGAACGTCGGGGCGTTCGCCAGCGCCAGGATCCTGCCGTCCACCGACATCACGACGACCGTCCCGGACAGGGCGCCGGTCTCCTTGACCTTGGCGGCGAGCGCCTGCTCGGCCTTCCACTGCAGGTCGCGGTCGAGGGTCAGCTGCACGGTGCTGCCCGGCACCGCGGCCTTCTGCGCGATGTCGCCGGTCGGGATGTGCCGACCCTGCGGGTCGCGCTCGTACGTCTGGCTGCCGGGCGTCCCGGTGAGCAGCTTGTTCAGCTTGAGCTCGAGGCCGGCGAGCGGCGTGTTGTCCTTCCCGACGAACCCGACGACGGAGGCGCCGACGCCGTCCGCCGGGTAGGACCGCTGGGTGGTGCGCTCGGGGTAGATCCCGGTCACGCCGAGGGCGTCCACCTTGCGCCACACCTCGGGGGTGACCCCCTTGGTGATGTAGGCGAAGCGCCGGGTGCCGGTGAGCTTGGCCTCGACGGTCGCGACGTCCATCCCGAGCACCGGTGCCAGCGCGGCAGCGGCACCGGCGATCCCCAACGTGACCTCATGCTTCTTGCCGGTGACCGGATCCCGCTCGTACTTCTTGTAGAGCTGCACGGTCGTCTGGTCGACGGTGACGTTGTAGCGCTCCAGGCTGGTGGCCAGCACGACGCCGCTGCGGTCCACGATCTCGCCGCGGGCGGCCGACACCGGCACGGTGGTCAGCCGGCTGCCGAGAGCCTGCTCGGCCATCGCGGACGCGTCCAGCGCCTGCAACCGCAGCAGCTGCACCGCGAACAGGCTCAGGACGAAGCAGACCCCGATGAACATGGCGCGCGCCCGGCGCTGCGGATGCCCCAATTTGGGGCGGCGAGCAGGCGGAGGCGGCGGACGACGTCCGCCGCGCTGCTGGGACGCCGGCCGCCCGGCCGCCCGGGCCGAGCGCTGCGCGGCCGGGCGGGTGGTCGAGCGAGGGGTCGGACGGGTGGTGGTCCGGCTCGCCGAACGGGCGGCGGGCTTGCGCTGGGCGGGCACCCGGTTGGGGGTGCCGGAACGGGCGGAGCCGCGTGCCCCCTTGGCGTCCACCCTCACCTCGTTCTCGTGGCCCCGGCGGTGGCCGTGGCGTGCTGTCCGGTCGTCTTCGTCGGCTTCGCCGCGTTCTTGGGCTTGGTCGTCACGCCCGCGGTGGCCGTCGGGGCAGCCGCGCCCGTCGCCTTCACGGTAGGCGCCGGAGGGGCTGTCGCCCGGGTCGCCACGCCGACCAGCCGCCCGTCGGGCAGGAGCACGAAGGCCGCCCCCTGCGACGGCACCATGCCCAGGGCCCTGGCCCGGCTGGCCAGTCGCTCCGGGGCGGCCTGGCTGTCGATGGACTGGCGCAGCGACTGCTGCTGGTCGCCGAGCTCGTCGGAGCGCTCCTGCAGGTCGTGCAGGGTGAACGAGCCCTGGGCGAGCGCAGTGTTGATCATCAGCAGCCCCAGCAGGCCGCCGACCAGGAGCAGCATGCAGCCGATCACGAAGGCCGTCCGGCCGCGGTCGACCGCCGGCGCGTGCACGACCCGCAGGCTCGCTCGCGGGGCGCGGGGGGTGGGGCGGGCGGTCGGGGTCGGGGTACCGGTGGCGGACGCGGAGCGCCGGTGCGCCGTGGCGGCGAGGGTCTGGCTCATGCTGCGCTCCTTCCGGGGCGGGTCCGTTCCGCGGCCCGCAACCGCGCGGAGGCGGCCCGGGAGTTCGTCTCCAGCTCGTCTGCGTCCGGCACCTCGGCGCCGCGGGTCAGCAGGCGCAGGTACGGCGCGTGCTGGGGCAGCTCCACCGGCAGGTCCGGCGGTGCACTGCTGTGCGCCCCCGCGGCCAGCTCGCGCTTGACCATGCGGTCCTCGAGCGAGTGGTACGCCAGGACGGCGATCCGGCCACCGACGGCCAGCGCGTCCACAGCGGCCGGGAGGGCCGCTGCCAGGGCGTCCAGCTCACCGTTGACCTCGATGCGCAGAGCCTGGAAGGTGCGCTTGGCCGGGTTGCCGCCCTTGTGCCGCGTCGCCGCCGGCACGTTGGCCCGGACGAGCTCGACCAGCCGGGCGGACGTCGTGAAGGGCTCGACGGCGCGTTCGCGGACCACTGCCGCGGCGATCCGCCGGGCGAACCGCTCCTCGCCGTACTCGCGCAGGATGCGGGTGAGGTCCCCGGCGTCGTAGGTGTTGAGCACCTCGGCGGCGGTCAGGTCCTCGCCCGCGTCCATCCGCATGTCCAGCGGTGCATCCACCCGGTAGGCGAAGCCGCGGTCGTCCTCGTCGAGCTGCAGCGACGAGACACCGAGGTCGAGCAGGACCCCGGCCACCGGTCCGAGACCGAGCCGGTCGAGGACCTCACCGATCTCGTCGTACACCGCGTGCACCAGGCGGACCCGGTCCCCGAACGGGGTGAGCCGCTCCCCCGCCAGTGCCAGCGCCTCCCGGTCGCGGTCGATCCCGACCAGGACGGCGTCCGGGCAGGCCGTCAGCAACGCCTCGGCGTGCCCACCCATCCCCAGCGTTCCGTCGACGACGACCGCGCCCGGCTCGCCGAGTGCGGGCGCGAGCAGCGACACGATGCGCGACAGCATGACCGGCGCGTGCCGCGAGGCGGCGTCGCCGGTCCGCGTCATGGTCGTTCCTCTCGTCAGGGGGTCGGGTCGAGCTGTCGGCTGGGTCCTGCGGCCGTCCGGCCTGGTCCCCAACCGCTCCGAGGGTTCGGCCTGGCACCGGGGAAGGTGCGCCAGGACAGCGGGAGCGGGTGGAGACCAGGACTGACGGATGGGGCAGACGGGTGGGCAGCGGGTCGGTGCGGGTCAGAGCAGTCCCGGGACCACCTCTTCCGCCTGCTCGGAGAAGGCCTGCTCGCTGGCGGCGAGGTAGTCGTTCCAGGCGGTCGCGTCCCAGATCTCGATGCGGGCGCCGGTCCCGATGACCGCGAGGTCGCGCCCCAGACCGGCGTACTCGCGCAGCACGGTCGGGATGGTGACCCGGCCCTGCTTGTCCGGCACCTCGTCGCTCGCGCCGGACAGGAACACGCGCAGGTAGTCGCGCACCGCACGACTGGTGACGGGTGCGGACCTCAGCTGCTCCGCGACCCGGCCGAACTCGTCCATCGCGAAGACGTACAGGCACCGCTCCTGACCGCGGGTGACCACCAGGCCACCGGCGAGCTTGTCGCGGAACTTCGCGGGCAGGATCAGCCGGCCCTTGTCGTCCAGCTTGGGCGAGTGCGTGCCAAGGAACATCACGCACCTCCCTCCCCGAACCGCGGACCTGAACCGCCTGCCGACCCTGCACCGACCTGCCGGCGAGATCCCCCCATCCCTCCGACGTCCTCCACATTACTCCACTTCACTCCCCGGTCAAGCAGGTTCGGCCATTTGGGGAAGGTCACGGCACGACAAAACCGCAGGTCAGCAGGGATGAAACGGACATCTCGCGGGTGGAGGGCGATCGGCGCCGACGGCGCGGATCAGCCACCCCGCTCACGGTGGGAGCCGAACTGCTGAGCACGTCGTCGGCTTCAGGTGGGCGCCGAGCCGCGCGGCCGGGGCCGACCGTGGAGCGAAGTGGAGGCCCGCCCCGGCGCGAGAGAATCACGCCGCGTTCGAACCGGAACCGCTTGGCACCCGTACACGTTGTGACGGCGGGTTGCTGCTCCATCCGGGTGACCTGGCCAGACGAACCGGACGTCAGGACACGAAAAGGGAACGGACAGGACACGGGACGGTACGTCGTGACTGCCCGATGTCCCTGGTCGGTGCCAGACTTCACTCTCGCCAGGTGGGGTGTTCGCGCCGACAATGGATCGACGTGCGTCTTCGCCGTGAGCGAGTCAGCAGTGCGCGAGTCAGTAGCCGATGGTCAGTAGCCGATGGTCAGCAGCAGATGGTCAGAAGCCCGATGCAGGAGGCCCCGTGAGCGCGATGAGCGCCCCGCAGACCCGATCCGACCTGGACCTGGCGCAGCTGCGCCGGACCACCGGAGCCATTGCCGACGCCATCGGCTCGGTCATCGAGGGGAAGCCGGACGTCGTCCGGATCGCCCTGACCGCCCTGCTCGCCGAGGGGCACCTGCTGATCGAGGACGTCCCCGGCGTCGGCAAGACCATGCTCGCCAAGGCCATGGCCCGGGCCATCGACTGCAGCGTGCGCCGGGTGCAGTTCACCCCTGACCTGCTGCCCAGCGACGTCACCGGGGTGAGCATCTACAACCAGGAGACCCGCGACTTCGAGTTCAAGCCCGGCGCGATCTTCGCGAACGTCGTCCTCGGTGACGAGATCAACCGCGCCTCACCGAAGACGCAGTCGGCCCTGCTCGAGTGCATGGAGGAGCGCCAGGTCACCGTGGACGGCGTCACCTACCACCTGGAGGCCCCGTTCATCGTCGTCGCCACCCAGAACCCGATCGAGATGGAGGGCACCTACCCGCTGCCTGAGGCGCAGCGGGACCGCTTCCTGGCGCGCGTCTCGATGGGTTACCCGGGCACGGCCTCCGAGCTCGCGATGCTCAGCAGCCACGGCTCGTCGTCCCCGCTGGACCTGGTGCAGCCCGTGGCCACCGCGGCGGACGTGCGCGAGCTCGTGGCCCAGACCCGCGAGGTGTGGGTCTCCGAGGCCGTCAAGCAGTACGTCGTGGACATCTCCGAGTCCACCCGGTCCACCTCCGACCTGCGACTCGGGGCCTCGCCGCGAGCGACCCTGCACCTGCTGCGGGCGGCCCGCGCGCAGGCGGCCCTCGAGGGTCGGGACCACGTCCTGCCGGACGACGTGCAGTCGTTGGCGGTCCCGGTCCTCGCCCACCGGCTGCTGCTGACCCCCGACGCGCTGCTGGCCCGGCGGACGGCGCAGGACGTCGTCACGAACCTCGTGCAGCGGGTGCCGGTGCCCGCCGGCCCGGTGAGCTGACGGCCCCACGGTGACCCTGCGCGCCTCTCGCCGCAAGCTCGGCCGCACCCTGCTCGGGCCGCTGTCGCGGCTCACCACGCGGGGTCGCGCAGTGCTCGCGGCCGGCCTCACGTGCGCGTTGTGCGCAGTCGTGCTCGGCCAGCAGGACCTGCTGCGGGTCGGGGTGCTGCTCGCCCTCGTTCCCGTGCTGACCGTCGTGGTGCTGGGCCGGTCGCGCTACCGGCTCGCCTGCTCCCGGTCGGTCTCCCCGGTCCGGGTCGAGGTGGGCAAGGCGTCCCAGGTGGTGCTCGAGGTGGCCAACGTGTCCAGCACGCGTTGCGGCATGGTCCTGGCCGAGGAGCAGGTGCCCTACACGCTCGGCACCCGCCCGCGATTCGTCCTGCCCGGGCTGGAGCCCGGCGAGCGCCGAGCCGTCAGCTACCCGGTGCGCTCGGACGTCCGTGGCCGCTTCCTGATCGGCCCGCTCAGCCTGACCCTCACGGACCCGTTCGGCATGGGTGAGCACCGCCGCTCGTTCACCGCACGAGACCAGCTGATCGTCATCCCGCGGGTGGTGGCACTCCCCCCGGTGCAGCTCCCGGGCGACTGGAGCGGGTCGGGCGACAGCCGGCCGCGGGCCGTCTCGGCCTCCGGGGAGGACGACGTCACGACCCGCGAGTACCACCAGGGCGACGACCTGCGGCGGGTGCACTGGCGATCCACCGCCCGTCGCGGCGAGCTCATGGTCCGCCGCGAGGAGCAGCCCTGGCAGAGCCGGGCCACCCTGCTGCTGGACCGCCGCCGGGCGGCCCACCGCGGCGACGGCAGCGCCTCCAGCTTCGAGTGGGCGGTCTCGGCCATCGGCTCCGTCGCGGTGCACCTGGCCGCCCGCGGCTACGCGGTGCGCATGGTGGACGGCACCGAGGGTCAGGAGTCGGCGAACCCCTGGGCGCACATCTCGAGCGGCGGCGAGTCCACCTCGTCGGCCGTCCTGGACACGTTGTCCGCCGTGAGCGCCGGCGGCGAGATCGAGCTGCGACGAGCCGTGCACGCCGCGGCTCGGGCCGCCACGGGCGGCCTCGTCGTCGCCGCGCTCGGCGAGATCGACGCGCAGGACACCTCGCTGCTCGCGAGCCTGCACCAGGCGGGCACCAACTGCATCGCCCTGGTCGCCGACACCACGTCGGCCATCAACGACGCCACGCTGCGCGCGGAGGTGTCGGCCCGCACGATGGCGCAGGTCGAGCAGCTGAGGGCCGCCGGCTGGGACGTCGTGCCGGTGCGCAGCCAGGAGCCGCTGGATCACACCTGGCGACGGATCGGCGCCGGTCGCACGGTCGGGGGGGCCCGGCGATGACCAGGGACCGACTCGCTCCCGTGCTGGCTGCGCTAGCCACCCTGCTGACCACGTGGTCGCTCGCACCGGTCGTCGACGGCAAGGACTGGCAGGGGCCGTGCATCGTCCTCATCCTCGTGGTGATGGTCGTCGGCATGGGCGCCCGGGCCGCGCGCTTCCCGAAGGTGCTCGTCGCCCCGCTCCAGCTGGCGGCCGGCGGCATCGTGCTCACCACGGTGTTCGCCGGCGAGACGGCGATCGCCGGGCTGCTGCCCGGCCCGGCCGCCATCGCCCGGCTGGGAGACGTGGTGGCCGACGGCGGGGACACCATCAACCGCTACGCCGCACCGGTCCCGACGTCGCACGGCATCTCGCTGATCCTGGCCATCGGCGTGCTCTCCATCGCCGTGCTCGTCGACCTGCTCGTCGTCGGCCTGCGCGCGCCCGCCGCCGCGGGGATCCCGTTGCTCGCGCTGTACGCGGTTCCAGCAGCCGTCGTGCCCGACGGGTTGCAGTGGCGCTACTTCGTCGCTGCCGCCACGGGCTGGCTGCTGCTGCTCGCGCACGACGCGAGCAGCCGGGTGCTGCGCTGGGGCCGACTGCTTCCCCGCTGGGGTTCGGGTATCGGCGCCAGCCGCCAGACGTTCGGCAACGACACCGCGGCGATGGCCGCGACCGGCCGACGGGTCGGGCTCGCTGCCATCGCCCTCGCGGTGGTCGTTCCCGCAGCGCTGCCCGGTGTCTCCGACGGCCTGCTCACCCGTGGTGGCTCCGGCGGTACGACGACGGGACTGAACGGGGTGACCGTGATCAACCCCGTGCTGACGCTGCGAGACAACCTGACGCCGCGGCGCAACATCGAGATCCTGCGCTACAACACGACGCAGGCCGACGTGCAGCCGCTGCGCATCGTCACCGCCGACACGTTCGACGGCAACACCTGGAAGCCCGGCACCCGCGACGTCTCGCGGCGCAACCGGGCCAGCCAGGGCCTGCCGAACGCGCCCGGCCTGTCCCCCGAGGTATCGCAGAGCCAGTACACGATGAAGGTCGAGGTGAGCTCGAGTCTCGACCAGGACTTCCTGCCGCTGCCGTACCCGACCAAGCGAGTCGACATCAAGGGCGCCTGGCTGTACGACGCGTCCACCCTGAACGTGATCGGTGACGGCGAGACCGTGCGGGGCAAGGACTACAGCGTCACGTACCTCGCCGTGCGGCCGACCGTGGACCAGCTGCGCAACGCACCGGTCCTGCCGGACCAGTCGATGCAGGCCTACACGCGCCTGCCCCGCAGCCTGCCGGACGTCGTGGCGAACACCGCTCGCACGGTGACCAAGGGCCTGACCAACCAGTACGACCAGGCGATGGCGCTGCAGGAGTGGTTCCGCACCGGTGGCAAGTTCACCTACTCGACGGACGCACCCTCGGACTCCGGGGGCGACGCCGTGGCCGACTTCCTGCGCGAGCGCAAGGGCTTCTGCATCCAGTTCTCGTCCGCGATGGCCGTGATGGCTCGCTCGCTGGGCATCCCCGCCCGCATCGGGGTCGGGTTCCTGCCCGGCACCGTCGCCGAGGACAACTGGTGGACGGTCAAGCTCACCGACGCGCACGCGTGGCCCGAGCTGTACTTCCAGAACGTGGGGTGGGTTCGGTTCGAGCCGACCCCGGCCGCGCGCACCGGCTCCGCCCCGATCTGGGCGCAGGTCGGCGCCACCGGTTCCGCGACCAGCGGCCCGACGAGCGGCGCGACCGCCGGGGCGGGCGCGACGTCCACCGCCTCGCTCGACCCCCGGGTGGGCGCTCTGCAGGACGCCGAGGCGCGCGAGCGCACCGGCGAAGTAGATGCCGTCACGGCCAGCACGCAGGCGCAGGATCAGTCCCTCGGGCTGGGAGTCAAGGTCCTCGGCATCGCCCTGCTGCTGCTCGCGGCCCTGCTGGTCACACCGGTGACGGCGTGGCTCGGACGTCGTCGCCGCCGTCGCCGCGCCGCGCAGGACGGCGTGGATGCCGAGGCCTCGTGGGCCGACCTGCACGAGCAGGTCGCCGACCTGGGCATCCCGCTGTCGATGGCGCTCACCCCTCGACAGGTCGACCACCGGCTGCGCTCGGCCGCCGACCTGTCCGATGACTCCCAGGCGGCTCTGTCCCGGATCACCACGACGGTCGAACGCGCGCGGTACGCCCGCCCCGGCAGCCAGGCCGGGGATCTGCGCGGGGACGTCCGCACCGTCGTGCGAGCCGTCTCCGGGACGCGACCGCGCTCGCAGCGTCTGCGGGCCGTGCTCTACCCGCACTCGGGGACGTCGCGGATCAGCATGGCCGGCCGTCGGCTGGGCCGTGTCGTCGGCGGCTGGGACGAGCGCATCGCCCGCGCGACGCACCGGCTGCGCAAGCCGCGGCTGCACAAGAAGGAGCGCTAGCCACCTCGAGGCGGCGCGGGATCGGCACCCGACGTGCCGAGATCGGACATGAAGCGGCGCCCGGAAGGAAGCCTCCGGGCGCCGACGACGCGGTGGGGCTGGCTCTACCAGCCCTGGCCCTGGTCCTTGCGGTGGTCCCAGCGCTGCTCGAGGCGGTGCATGAACGAGCCGTTCGCCTTCGCGGCCCGCTGCTTGCGCGGCTTGGTGCTGCCGTCCGGCGCCACCGCCCCGAGCGGGCCCGGCGCGTGGGTGGCTGCACCCTTGGCCGTCTGCTTGCGCGGGGGCGTCAGGGCGAGCGCACCGGCGCCGAGCATCAGGACGAATCCAGCGACGGCGAGTGCGACAACCCCCTGTGCGACACCGAGAACGACGAGTACGAGGCCGACGACGACACCGATGCTGCCCACCATGATGCGGCGACGCTGACGCGCCTTCGGGGTACGCCCGCGCATGGCCGTGGCGAACTTCGGGTCCTCGGCCTCCATCGCGTGCTCCATCTGCTCGAGCACCCGCTGCTCGTGCTCGGAAAGCGGCACGGTGACCTCCCCAGTGGCACTGAGTCGATGGAGGACGACGGCTGGTGGAGCGGTCGTCGTCAATCCTTGGCATCCCCAGGATAGGTCGCCCAGGGGCCGCGCGAAAGCGGACCGGGGAATCGGTTCGCTGAGCTGGACCAACCGGACCTCACCGGGACCCCCGACCAGCGCCTGGCTGGTCCCCCTCACCGGGCCCTGAAGCGGCTCGTTCCGGGTCCACCAGGCTGGCCGGCCGGACGCTGCCCGCGCCGAACCGGGCGCTGGCCCGGTCGACCGCGCGCTCGGCGTCACGCCACCCGAAGGGCTTGTCGTCCAGGGCGAGCTGGCGCTGCTGCTGCTCGGCGGGCTGCAGTCCCTCGACCCGGACGCCGACGAGTCGGATGCGGCTGCGCTGCAGCCCCAGGGCGTCGTACAAGGTGCTCGCCGTGGCGTACACCTCGCGGGCGACGTCGGTCGCCTGCGGCAGGGTGCGGGCCCGGGTGATGGTCGTGAAGTCCGCGAACCGGACCTTGATGGACACGGTCTTGCCGACCTGACCGGCTGACCGGAGGCGGGCCGCGGTGCGCTCGGACAGCCGGAGCAGCTCGCGGCGGATCACCTGGGGGTCGTCGACGTCGTGCGCGAAGGTCTCCTCGTTGCCGATGCTGCGTTCGCTCTGCACCGGGACGACGCTGCGCGGGTCCCGCCCCCAGGACAGCTCGAACAGCTGGGTGCCGACGGCTTGGCCCAGCGCTCGGCGCAGGGTGTCCACCGGCGTGTGCGCGAGGTCGCCGACGGTGCGCAGTCCGTACCGGTGCAGCGTCTCCTCGGTCTTCTCCCCCACGCCCCACAGCGCGCCCACCGGCAGCGGGTGCAGCACCTGCAGGGTTTGCTCGGCCGGGACGACGAACAGCCCGTCCGGCTTGGCCAGCCCGGAGGCCAGCTTGGCGACGAACTTCGTGGACGCCACCCCGACCGACACCGCGACGCCCTGCTCGTCGTGCACCCGGTCGCGGATGTGCTGGGCGATCTCGCGCGGGCGGCCGAGCCTCCTGACCGAGCCGGCGACGTCCAGGAACGCCTCGTCCAGGGACAGCGGCTCGACGTACGGGGTGACGTCGGCGAACACCGCCATCACCCCGCGCGACACCGTGGCGTACCGGCTGTGGTCGGGCTCGATCACGACCGCGCGCGGGCACAGCCGGCGGGCCCGGGACATCGGCATCGCGGCGTGCACGCCGAACGTGCGGGCCTCGTACGTCGCGGACAGCACGACACCCCGGCTGCCGGAACCGCCGATGATCACCGGGGTGCCGACGAGCTCGGGCCGCTCCAGCAGGGACACCGACGCGTAGAAGGCGTCCATGTCGGCGTGCAAGATCGTGCAGCCCGTGTCGTCCGCGTCCTGCGGGCGGTGGGCCGCGGTGATCTGGCGCCGGCTCATGCCGTCACCCTGTCATCACCGGTGTCGTCACCGGTGTCGTCACCGTCTCGATCACGGTCTCGATCACCGTGGCTCGCGAACCGCCACGACGTGCAGCTGGGCAGCCAGCGAGGCGAGCTCTGGGTGGTCCGGGTGGTCGCCGGCCTGGCGCTCCAGGTCGAGCAGGGCCGTGCGGGCGTCCTCGCTGTCGACGAGTGCCTCGGGCACGAGGTCGCTGAACAGGCGCACCCCGTGCACGACCGCCAGGTCGCTGCTGGTGGACAGGCCGGCCGCCTCGGCGAGGGCGATGACGTCGGTCGCGTCGAAGCGACGCGGCAAGGGGTCGGCCATCCCCCACCGCCCGGCCGGGTCGTCCAGCGCGTGCACGGCCTCGGCGAACCGGCCGGCCAGGGCACGGGCGAGGACGACGGCAAGGCGCTGGGCGACCAGGAGGCTGGCTGCGCCACCGTCACGCAGCACGTCGGCGACGGCCCCGACGGCCTCGGCGGGCTCGTCGACGTACTCCAGCACGCCGTGGCAGCAGACCAGGTCGACGCTGCCTGGCCCGACCACCTGGGCGAGCTGCGCGGCGTCCGCCTGGACGGCGGTGATCCGGCCGACGACACCGGCCTCCTCGGCGCGGCGGGCCAGCGCAGCGAGCGCGTCCGGGCTCGGGTCGACGACGGTGACGTGGTGGCCGAGCGAGGCGAGCGGGACGGCGAGGCCGCCGGTGCCGCCACCGACGTCGAGCACGGTGAGCGGGGCGTCGGCATCCGGCTGCGCGCGCTGCAGGGCAGCTGCGGTGCGAGACACCACCTCCCAGACCGCGGCGGTGCGAGGGGCGCTGGCCACGTCGCCCCGGCGGGCACGGCGGGGCGCGTCGGACGGTGCGGCCACCGGTGGGCTCCTCGAGGTCGTCGTACCCGGGCGCTGGGCTCGCGGGGGCCACGGTGCTCGCGGCCACCGCCCAGCCTAGTGAGGGCCGCTGACGGCGCGACGGTCACCGGCCGGAGCTGCCCGGACTGGAGTGCCACAGCTTGCGCGGGGCGGACTTGACGTCCTCGCCCGGCGGCTTGACGTCCGCGTACGGCGACTGCTTGAAGCCGCTGGCGTGCACCAGCACCCGGCGGGTCCGCGAACCGCCGCCCATGCCGCCGGCCCGGGCCGCCGTCTCCTCCGGCTGGGGCGGCGCGACGACCGGGCGGGTGGAACGGCTGGCCGCCGCGCCGGCGGTCGCCTCGGCCGTGTACTCCAGGACGAGCTCCCCGGCCGCCAGCGCCTCGTCGTCCGGCGCCACCTGGGCGTGCGCGAGGACGTCGGCGGCGTCCAGCGCGGCGTGCACCGCGGGCAGGCCGCCGGCGGTCCACGCCTCCCAGAGCGGTGGGAGCTGCCAGGCACCGGTCGCCCGCAGCGAGACCCCCCGCGGCCCCGTGCGGCGCAGCACGCCGCGCACGACCAGCAGCCAGGAGTGGAAGACCGTTGCGGCGTAAGGACCCTGGACGTCCTCGAAGAACGTGGCGTCGACCGGGCCGGTCGAGTCGTCCAGGGTGAGGAAGACGACGCGCCGCCCGGAGCGGATCGGTGGTGTCTGGGTGGCCACCTTCACGCCGGCGACCAGCAGCTCGGCCCGGCTGCGCTGGCCCAGCAGGTCCTTGCTGCGGGTGACGCCGAGCGCGTCGAGCATCGGCGCGTAGGCCTCGACGACGTGCGCGCTGGCGTCCAGGCCGAGCACCTCGAGCTCGGCGTGCACGCGCTCGGTCATGGTCATCTCGGGCAGGCCGGTGAGCCGGGTGGTGTCCGGGGCGTCGCCCAGGTCGAGCGCGAGCTGCACGGGCTGCTCGGCGGCGGGGACGGCCACGGCCGCGGCCTGCGACTGGGCCTTGGCGAGGGCACGCACGTCGTCCGGGCTCTGCGGGCCGCGGGCGCCCTGGGCGACCCTGGCGGCGGCTCGTTGTCGCCCCTGGCCGGTGCCGCGGGTGGTGGCGCGCGTCCAGCGGTCGAGCTCGACCACCTGGAGCATCAGGTCGCGGCGGGTCACCTGCCCGCGGCGGCGCACCGGCAGCCGTGCGGCCAGCCCACCCAACCCGTACAGGCTGTCGAAGGCACCTGCGACGACGAGCCGCTCCACCACCGGACGGCTGACCCGGGCCCGGTGCCAGAAGTCGGCGAGCGAGGCGTACGGGCGCCCGGCGACGATCCGTTCGACCTCCGCGGCGTTGATCCCCTTGACGTCTGCCAACGAGAGCCGGATGCCGTAGTCCCGCCCGTCCGGCAGGTCGGGGTGCGGGCGAGGGCGCGGCCCGTCGTCCGGGCGGTCCGGGCCGGCGTCCAGCTGGTCCAGGATGGCCGGCGGCGGTTCGTCCCAGGGCGCGAGCCGCTCCACCCGGTAGGTGCCGTCGCTGGCGTTGACGTCCAGGCTGAGGACGGCGATGCCGAGGCTGCGCGCGTCGTCCAGGATCAGCCGCTTGGGGTACATGCCGGGGTCGTGGGTGAGCACCCCGGCCAGGAACGCGGCCGGGTGGTGCGCCTTGAGCCAGGCGGACTGGTAGGTGGGCAGCGCGAAGGCGGCGGCGTGCGCCTTGCAGAAGCCGAAGGACGCGAACGCCTTGAGCACCAACCAGATCCGCTCGACGTCGGTAGTGGCGTACCCGCGGGCACGGGCCGCCGGACGCCACCACGCCTCGACCTCCAGCTGGCCGGCCGGGGAGCCCATCGCGCGGCGCACCTCGTCCGCCTCGGCGAGGCTGACCCCGGTGGTGACCGCCACGATCTGCAGCACCTGCTCGTGGAAGACGACGACGCCGCAGGTGTCCTCCAGCGCCGGACGCAGGGACGGGTGCAGGTACTGGGCGTCCCGCCAGCCCTGCCGGGCCTGCAGGAACGGCGTCACCATGTCGGACTTCACCGGGCCGGGCCGGAACAACGAGATGTCGATGACGAGGTCGCCGAACGTCTCTGGGCCGAACTTGCCGACGAGCTCGCGCTGGCCGGGCGACTCGATCTGGAAGCAGCCGAGGGTGTGCGTCGAGCGGATCAGTCGGAAGGTCGCCTCGTCGTCCAGCGGCACGTGCGTACGGTCGTCGAGGTCGACCTGCTCGCCGTCCACCCGGGCGACCTCGTCGACCGCGTGCGCCATCGCCGACTGCATCCGGATGCCCAGCACGTCGAGCTTCAGCAGGCCCATCGCCTCGACGTCGTCCTTGTCGAACTGGCTCATCGGGAAGCCCAGCCAGCTCGCCTCGACCGGCGTGCGGTCCAGCAGGGTGCCGTCGGACAGCACGACCCCGCACGGGTGCAGCGCGATGTGCCGGGGCAGCGCGTCGAGCCGCTCCACGTGCTCGAAGAGCAGGTCGAGCCGCTGGTGCCCCAGACCGCTGGCCCGCAGCTCGGGCAGCTCGGCGATCGCGGTGCGGGCGTTGCGCGCCCGGATGTGCGGGAAGGACTTGGCGATGGCGTCGACCTCGGCTGGCGGCAGGCCGAGCGCGGCACCGACGTCGCGGACGGCGTGCCGCACCCGGTAGGTGTCCATCATCGACACGCAGGTGACCCGCTCACCGCCGAACCGCGCCAGGATCTGCTCGTACACCTGGGTGCGCCGGTCCGACTCGACGTCGATGTCGATGTCCGGCAGCTGGGCGCGCAGCGGCGAGCAGAAGCGCTCCATCAGCAGGCCGTGCTCGATCGGGTCGACGCCGCTGATGCCGAGCAGGTAGTTCACCAGGCTGCCCGCCCCCGAGCCGCGAGCGGCCACCCGCACGTTCATGTCGCGGATCAGGTCGCACACCGCGGCCACGGTGAGGAAGTAGCTCTGGTAGCCGAGCTGGTCGATGACCGAGAGCTCGTCGTCGAGCCGCTGCTCGACCTGCGCCAGCTGGTGACCCGAGACCCCCGCGTACCGGCCGCCGATCGCGGCCCGCACCCGCTCACGCAGCACCGTCGCTGGCCGCTGGTCGGCGGTCAGCCCGAGCACCGCCGGCTCGGGCAGGTGCACCGAGCCGATGCCGAGGTCGGCCCGCGGGTCCAGCCGGGTGCGGCGGGCCAGGGCGGCCGTGTCCGCCAGCAGCCGGTGCGCCTGCTCACCGGCCTGGTGGCTGCCGCCGCCGAGCGCCGCGGCGACCTGCTCGGCGGTGCGCGCCATGGTGGCACCGTCCGCCAGGTACCCCTGGGCCGTCACGCGGTCCAGGTGCCGGACGTCGAGCGTGACCAACCGCCGGGTGGCGTCCAGGACGTCGGCGGTGGCGGCACCGTCCGGCGTGGCGTAGCGCACGGCGTTGGTCAGGACGGCGGGCAGGCCGACCTCGCGGGCCAGGGCCAGCATCCGGGCGGCGTGCTGGACGCTGAGCGGACCACCCGGCGGCCCGTGGTGGCAGACCACCTCGATCGCGAGCGCGCCCTCGGGCAGCGCCGCGCGCCACCGGGACAGGACGGCACGGGCCAGGTCCGGTCGCCGGGCCAGCACCGCGCGGCCGACCTCGCTGGCCGGACCGAGCAGCACCGCGAGC
The DNA here is from genome assembly GCF_039541115.1 of Angustibacter luteus. Taxonomy (NCBI): domain Bacteria; kingdom Bacillati; phylum Actinomycetota; class Actinomycetes; order Kineosporiales; family Kineosporiaceae; genus Angustibacter; species Angustibacter luteus. The sequence continues at coordinate 102,306 of NZ_BAABFP010000005.1, read as the reverse complement.
GCCGCGGGACCGTCGTCGGCGCTGGTGGAACCGGTGATGTGCCGGGCGATCATCGCCAGGTCGCTGACCGGCGTCCCGCGTTCACCGCCCAGCGAGGCGCTGGCCAGGTGGGCGGACGACGTGAGCCGGCACAGCGCCGCCCAGCCCTGCCCGGCCGGTCGGGCCTGCCGGTCGTCGGCGCCCAGGGCGAGGACGGTGACCCGGGGCCGGTAGACGTCCACCAGCGCACCGCCGCGGACGGGGGTGCGCCCGGCACCGGCGGCCCGCACGGTCGTCGACGGGTCGGCCCACCCGGGCAGCTCGTCGACCAAGCCGGTGGGTGCCGTCGCGAGGTCCACCCCCAGCGAGGGTGCGATCCCGGCGCGCTCGCAGGCCTGGACGAACTTGACCGCGCCGTACAGGCCGTCGCGGTCGGTCAGGGCGAGCCCACCCATCCCCAGCTCGACCGCATGGTCCACCAGCGCCTGCGGCGAGCAGGCCCCGTGCCGCAGCGAGTACCCCGACGCCACGTGCAGGTGGACGAAGTCGCTGCTCATCCCGGCAGCGACAGCGGCAGGGCGGAGCCGCTGCGGATCGACACGGCACCGGATGGCAGGACCGCGTGCCGGGGCAGGCCGAGCGCGTCCTCCACCACGGCAAGGAACGCCTCACCGTCGCGCACCAGGTCGTCGGCCTCCCGACCGCTCACGGCGTCCTCGCGGCCCGCCTCGACCGCCGCGCGGCGGGTCGCCCCGGCCTCGAAGAAGGCGGCCCACTCCCCCAGCTCGGGCGCCACCGTGGGCAGCACCTCCCACACGCTGCGCGGGCGGCCGTAGCGGTGCGGGCGACCCCGCACCGACAGCACGGCCGCCGCCGCCCGCAGCGCACCCAGGTGCGCCGCGACGTACCGCTCGCCGGCCGAGGTCGCGGTGAGCGCGGCGACCAGGCTGTCGCGGGCCCGTTCGACCAGGTCGAGGCTGCTGGCTGGCACCCGTGGGGGGCCTGATGTCGTCACGAGAACCTCCTCGTCGGGGTCGGTGGATGGTCGGCTGGATGGTCGGCTGGATGGTCGGCTGGTCAGCTGGATCGCTCAGTCGTCGATGCCGGCCAGTCGCCAGCCGGTGCTCGGCTCGGACGACGGGTCGTGCACGAGGTCGTAGACGCCGACCGGGCTCGACCGGCCGGCCGCCGCCTCGACCCGCCAGACCTGCCGCTCGGTGGGTTCGAGGCGCTCGTCGGGGTCTGTGGGCACGGTCGCCACCGCCCCCTGCGCGATGCCGCCGCCGAAGACCCCCTCACCTCGCGCTCCCCCGGCTGCCTCCGAGCGCAGGCCCAGCAACGCCGAGGCCGCAGCCTCGCGCCACCACACCCGACGCTCGTACCAGTGCGCGAGGACCCCTCGCACGACGTACAGCCGGTCCCGCCACACGAATGCCACCGGCGGTGCCGGCCGGCCGGGGCCGATGCCAGGCCCACCCTCGGCCGGGCTCGCCGTCCGCACCTCGATCTGCTCGTCGTACCGCCGCACCGCACCCACCTCCACACCACGTCTGGACGTCCCTGATCCGGGTCGCGCTGCCGTAGGGGGAAGACGGGGCAGGGCAGGACTGGCCCGGACCCGGGCGGCGGCTTCCCCACCGCCACCCGGGTCAGGCAGGTCCGGGTCCGTCGGAAGGCCGGGGTCGAAGCGGCCGGAAGACGGACCCTCCTCCCGAGCCGACGGGGAGCTGGCCCTGGGGAGGATTCGAACAGGTGTTCGAACAAGAACGACACTACACCCGGCCTCGGACAGCCCGTCAACACCTTCGCCCGAACGGGCGCAGGACTGCCAGGTGCGATCTTGAGACTGCCCCGGGGCAGACCTCTAGCCTGCCGACATGACCCAGCACGACGGCCTACTGCCGATCGGTGAGCTGGCCCGGCGGACCGGGCTGACCACCAAGGCGCTGCGGCACTACCACCGCGTCGACCTGCTGGCACCGGCGTTCGTCGACCCGCAGACCGGCTACCGCTACTACACCCGGGCGCAGCTCGCCGACGCCCAGCTGGTGCACCTGCTGCGCTCGGTCGACGTCCCGCTGGGCGAGGTGCGCGAGTGCCTGGCGAGCACCGACCCCGACGCCGTGGCCACGGCCTTGGCCCGGCACCGCCGACGGGTCGAGGCGCGCTCGATCCGCCTGCGCGGCGACCTGCACACCATCGACCACCACCTGAAGGAGACACCCGTGAGCACACCCGCGGTCCCGGCCGGACCGGCCTCCCCGACCAGCGGACCCGCCCCGGACGGCGAGCTGCACCGCCGGCTCGCCGTCGACCTGTTCAACGGCACCTGGCGGCTCATGGAGGATGACGCCCGCACCCGCGCGGACGACGACCGCATGCTGCACATGGCACACGCCTCCCGCTACCACTGGGAGCTCGCCGGCAACGCGGTCAACCTGGCCCGCGGCGAGTGGCTGTGCTCGCGGGTCTACGCCCTGCAGCGACGTGGCGAGCCGAGCCTGCACCACGCCCAGCGCGTCCTGGACCTGTGCCAGGAGAACGAGATCGGCGACTGGGACCTGGCCTTCGCCTACGAGGCGCTGGCCCGGGCGCACGCCGTCTGCGGTGACGAGGAGGCTGCCCGGGCGGCCACCGAGCAGGCGCTGGCCTGCGCCGAGGACGTCACGGACCCCGAGGACCGAGCGCTCGTGCTGGCCGACCTCGAGACGATCCCCGGGCAGCCCCGCTTCTGGTGAAACGCGCCACCTGAGCCCGACCTGCGGCACCGGTGATCACGACAGCACTACCCTGCCTGCATGACGGACGTCAGCCAGCACGCGGCCGTGCAACGCGTCGCGCAGACGCTGGTCGGGCTCGGCGTCCAGGGCGAGATCCGGGTGCTGGACGACGCCGCTCGCACGGCGCAGGCCGCGGCTGACGCGCTCGGGATCGAGGTCGGGCAGATCGCGAACTCTCTCGTCTTCGTGAGCGTCCCCGCGGTGGCCGACCCCGACCAGGGACGTCACCAGCTCGGCGACCCCGGCGAGCCGCTGCTCATCATGACCTCGGGTGCGCACCGGGTCGACACGCACAAGGTCGCCGACCTGCTCGGGCTGGCGGACCTGCAGCGGGCGACCCCCGAGATCGTCCGTGCGGCAACGGGTTTCGCCATCGGCGGCGTCGCACCCGTCGGGCACCCCACGTCGGTCCGCACCTTCGTGGACATCGCGCTGTCCCGCTACGACGTCGTGTGGGCCGCCGCGGGTCACCCGCACACCGTGTTCCCGACGTCCTACGAGGAGCTGGTCCGGATCACCGGCGGGCAGCCCATCGAGGTCAGCTGACGGCGGTCCCCACCGGCTGCGGGGCGGCCGTCCCACCACACCGGCGGCAGTCGTCGTCCGCGGACGCGGCCGTGACCGCGCCGGCCCGACGGTGCGCGCCACCGGCCCGGCTGAACACTCGCACCGTGCCGCCGACGTCGGTCGCACCCAGCTCGCCGAAGGCCTCGCGGGCGGCCGTGTAGGCCATGCCCACCGCGATCCCGACGTGGTCCTGGGCGTACTCGTCCGCCGGCAGTGCCGCCCTGCGCGGTTCGGGACCACGGGTCAGGCACCCGTGGCAGGCACTGTGCCCCGGGCGGACCACGGGACCCACCTGGATCTCGCTGCCGTGCACGCTGACCGGGAACCAGGGAAGGCCACGCTGGAACGAGGTCTCGTCGACCGCATCGGCCACGCACGGCCGGTCCCGCCCGGCCAACACGATCAGGTCGGCCGACGGCCACGAGCTCGGGTGCGTGTCGGCGCTGACGTCGTGCACCACGACGGACCCCAACCCGGTGAGTCGACCGGCGACGTCCGCGCCGAACTCGTCACTGCTCAGCACCAGAATCCGGCGACCACGCGACACCTTCGCGTTGCCGAAGTCGTGCATGGTCCACCTCACCGTCGTCCACCGGGGCGCAGTCGAAGGCGAGGTGCGCGCTGCCACCCCGCCGCGCCGAATGCTAGGGGCGAGCAAGATCACATAGCAAGAAGTTCGACACGTCGGTTTTCTACCGTTTTCACCGACGCGCCCGCCGAGCAGGTTGTCCGGTTCGTCACCGTGACGCTTTTCACGGCACCGCGTATGGTCGATTTCGGGCGGCTTGGAGCCGCACGGAACCAGCACCAGGCGGGGTGGTGATCACTGGTGAGCGGCGTCGGGTCGATGCGGGAGTACCCCTACGCCTTCCACATCGCCCTGGACGGCAACGGGCTCAACGGTCTTGAGGGCCGCGCCGGCGTGTGCCTCTTCCGGTACGACCCCGTCACCGGCGACCACGCCTACAAGATCACCTACTTCGGCGGGGTCGCGGGCGGCCACGCCCCCTCGGTGGATCCGTCGCGTCGGCTGGGGTTCCTCGGCAACACCGGCCAGCACCTGCTCTTCTACGACCCGCAGACCCTGGACGAGGCGGACCGCGTCTCGACCCTGCGCTTTGCGGTGCCGGACACCACGATCAAGGGCAGCACGCACCTGGTCTGGCTGGACGAGACCGAGTTCATCACGGCGATCGGTGAGCACCTGTGGCGCTTCGACGTCAACCGGCTGACCAAGGCCGAGCAGATCGCCCCGCACGGCCTGAAGGTGCCGCACGCCATGAAGCGCAGCGCCTCCGGCCGTTACGTCGTGTACGGCGGAATGGACCACCCCAGCCGGGGCGAGGCACGTGAGGTCGGCATCCTGGACACGCGGACCGGCACGGTGCAACGGGTCGAGCTCCCCACCACGTGCTGGCACCTGGTGTGCCACCCGGTGCTCGACGTGTTCTACGCCCTGTCGTTCCGGGTGGCGCCGGCCGACGGAACCGACTGGCAGCACTGGGGAATGTCGTACCTTCGCGAGTACGCGTACGAGGTCGACGCGGAGTCCGGGCAGGTGCTGCGGCACTGGTCAGCCGACCGGGACCTGCCGGCGCACATCAACTCGGACGTGACCATCTCCGACCGCGAGCTCATCTTCTGCACCGGTGGCAGCCACACGGTCGTGCTGGTCGACCTGGCGACGTTGTCCCAGCACCGGATCATCGACGAGCACCCCGGCGCGCTGGACCAGTGGACGCACGCCCGCCAGGCGGCGTCCACCGTCACCGAGGCGCTGTCCCGCGGCAGTGTGTTCGCCAACGCGCACCTGTACGTCGGCGCGATGAAGGTGAGCCGGGGTGCCCTGCTGGACGGCATCTACGCGTGCCAGCTGTCCGCCGACCAGACCCTGTTGTTCACGGCGAACCGCGGCCAGAACCACATCACCGTGTACGACTACCCGTCGCTGGAGCTGCGCACGCGGATACCCATGCCCGAGCTGCAGGAGTTCGACCCCCGGGTACCGAGCTGGGGCGACCCCCGGCTCGGCTTCCACCACTCCTACCTGGTGAACCCAGTCAGCCCAGTCAGCCCAGTCAGCCCAACGGAAGGGACGCCCTGATGGCGGACTACTCGATCGACACCAACGTCTCTGGTGGCCTGACCACCGACCTGGCCGGGTTGGAGGACATGAACCTCACGGTGGACGGCGGGACGACGACCACGCTGGCTGGCGGGACGAGCCTGAACACCACGTCCGCGGTGACGTCGGACTCGAAGGTGCACACGGACAGCACGGTCAGCTCCGACGCACGGATCACTCTCGCGCCACTGGAGACGACGTCCAGCATCGACCTGAAGCCGGTGGCCGTCGACTCGTGCGTCCGGCTGGAGCTCGCCCCACCGCCACCGACGGAGGTGTGCACGCCCTACGAACAGCGCTGGGGGTGGTCGGTGCTCGGGCTGGAGCTGTTCTCGCTCAGTGTCTGCGGCCAGACGTCCACCCACGTGCGACCCGACCGGGCGCGGCCGATCGTCGTGGACCGGTAGGCGGGCGACGTGGCAACGAAACGTCGCACGACCAAGGCCGCGGACGCCCCGCCGCCCATCCTGCTGCGCGGGACGCCGCGCCACCTCGACGCCACCGTGAGCGTGACGAACGAGGGCGACCGCGCAGTGACGGTCAGGTCGGCGACCGTCCGCGGGCCCGACGTCCGGACGACGACCGCGCGGGTCGGTGCCCGTCTGGCCGCTGGGTCCACGGGCACCGTGCCGGTCAGCGTGAGCCTGCCGGCATCGACTGCGCCGGGCAGCTACCCGGTCGAGCTCGAGGTGGCCGGTGTCGCGCGCGACGCCGTGCTGCAGGTCGAGGCCGATCTCGACCTGCGGATCAGCCCGTCCCGCCTGCTCGCGCAGCGCGGCCAGCAACCGCTGAGCGTGCGGATCACCAACGCGGGCAACGTGTCCGTGCCCATCGCGTCGGTGCTGCGGGCCCGGCTCTGGACGAACGGCGTGGTGGGCGACCTCGACGTCGAGGTCGGCCTGGACTCCCCCGTCACCGTCGAGCCGGGGGTCACGGTCGACGCCACCGGGCACGTGAGCGTCCCCGACGACCTCGACCCGACCCGACGTCACCAGGCCCGCATCCCGGTCGGCACCGCGACGCTGGTCGTCGTGGTGCTGCCGTCCGACGAGAAGCCCACCACAGCAAGGAAGAGCCGATGAGCAGCAGCGCACCGACCGACGTCCTGTCCGACCTCGCCACCGGCTGGGCCGATGCGATGCAGCGCTGGTGGGACGACTCCTCCAGCGCCGTGCGCTCGCTGCAGCGCAGCTGGACGGTCGAGCCGCAGGGCCGCCAGAAGGACTGCGGCTGCACGGAGTCGCACGACGACTGCGGCTGCGGCGACCCGTGCTCGTGCTGCATCCCGCAGGCGGACATCGTGCTGCACGCACGCGCCGGTGAACGCCGGGTGCTGGCCTTCTCGCTGCGCAACCCCCGGCACCGCGAGCGCGAGGTCAGCCTCGAGGTGGGCCCGTGGCACCTGTGCAGCGACGAGCCCGTGCAGGTGCAGGCCCGGTTCGACGTCGACTCGCCACTGACGTTGCAGGGCTGCGAGCGCAAGGTCGTGCGGCTCCTGGTCGCTGTGAGCGCAGGCAAGGACGGCGAGCAGCGTGAACCGCTGGGCGATGTGCAGAGCTGCGCGAGCGCCTACGCTGACATCAGGTTCGAGGGGTGCGCACGCCCGCAACGTGTGGCGGTCGTCGTCCACCCGGCCTCGTGCGACGCGGTGGACGTGACGTGCGACTGCGGTTGCTGCTGAGGGAGGCGCGATGCCCGACAACGAACGCGATCCGGAGCTGACTCGATGGCTCGACGTGACCCGCGAGGCGTGGCAGGCGCAGGCGGCGTGGGCCAGGGCATCCGTGGACCTGCTGCGCTCGGCGATCGGCGGCGAGCTGGACACGGCCAGCGCGAGCCGGGCCTACGCCGAGGCCGCGCGGCGGGAGGGGACGCGCTACTGGCGCAGCGCGAGCCGGCTCGGCGCGGAGTACGCGCGCGACGTCGCCCAGCTCGGCAGCCAGGTCGCCACGAACGTCGTGGACGACGTGGCCCGGACGCGAACCGGCCGCTCTGCGCACGCCCCGTCGGCCGAACCCGCGGCGCACCATGCGGCACCGCCCCCGCCCGCACCGGCGGGCCTGGCCGGGCTGACCCTGCACGGCGTGGTCGGGGACCGTGCGGTCGGCTCGCTGACCGTCGCGAACCGGCACCCGCGAGCACGACGCATCGAGCTGGCGGCCTCGCCGCTCGTCGACGAGCTCGGAGTCGTCGTGGCGGCGACCCTCACCCTCGACCCGACGAGGACCACCGTGCCGGCCGGCAAGGAGGAGGTCGTCTCGATCTCCTGCGACCTCACTCCCGGCACCGTCACCGCGGGCCGGACCTACCGTTCGACGATCACCGTCAGCGGCGGTGAGGAGGCCACTGTCGTGTGTGTCGTGGCCGTCGACTGAACCCGTTGCGGCAGAATCCAGTCGATGCTGACCACGACTGCTCGCACGCCCGCGGGCGACACGTTCGCGGTGACCGTGCGGGCGGTGCCGAGGTGGCGACCGCTGGCACGGCGTCTTGGTGGCTGGCGCAGGCGCGAGAACCGCAGGCGCAGCAAGGACCGCGGGTCGTGGCTGGACACCCTGGACGTCCCCTGGGTCGACAGCATCGACGACCTGCTCGTCGGGATCGCCGTGGTGGTGGGCCTGATCATCTTCGGGCTGGTCTTCTGGTGGCTGCTGCTGCCCCTCGTCCTGCTCCTCCTCGACGGGCTCGTCGTGCTGCTGCTGGTGGTGCTCGGGGCGCTCACCCGCGTCGCGCTACGGCGTCCGTGGACCGTTGAGGTTCGTCGCCGCACCCCAGCGGACGTCGACGAAGACGTCGACGCGGACGTCGTCGGCCTGCCCGTCGTGGGATGGCGACGCGCGCTGCGGACGAGGGACGCCGTCGCCGACAGGGTGCGGTCCGGGCAGTCGTCGGAGTCGCTCGCCGCGTTCGCGGCAACCGTCCGCTAGCAGTGGCCGGCAGCAGCCGACCTACCGGCGGGAGCGCAGGTCCACGTGCGCTGCGGAGTCGGCCCGGACCGCGGACGCCACCTGGAAGGAGAGGTACGGCTCCTCGCCGCGGTGCCCGCAGCGCAGGCACCTCAGGTAGTACCCGTCGGGGGACGACGGGTAGCGCACCCGGGCGTACCGGTGGCTGATGACCGTGCACAGGAGCCGCTTCATCACCTCGCTCCCCTCCACGCAGGATGCTACTCCCGCGCAGGAGGACGGCACCGGCCCAGGGCGGCTCAGAACTGCTGCATCGTGCCGGTCACGAAGGTGCCACCGATCGCCAGGCCTCCGCTGTTGCGGATCACCGTGCTGGGGGTGAACGTGACGGCGCTCGACGGCACGACGGTCGGCGAGGTGCTGGACGCCGCTCCCAACGTCACGGTCAACGTGCGGGCGGCAGCGTCCCAGACGATCGTGGACTTGTTGGCGCCGGCGCCTGCGAACGTGGTGGTCGCGCCCGTGTAGCCGGTGGAGCCCAGGGCCATCGTGCCGAACCGGAACGTGCAGAGCGTGGACGTCACGGTCACCGTGTCCCCGGCGGCGACGTCGTTCAACGAGACCTTGGCCTGGTTGTCACCGGTGATGGACTGGTCGCCGCTGGTGCCCCAGGCGGTGCAGAAGGTGCTGGGGTCCATGGTGTCCGAGAACGTGACGACCATCCGGTCGCCGGCACTGACCCGGCCGGCGGCGCCCGATCCGTTGACCAGCTGGACGCCGCTCACGTACGGGTTGACCCTGACGACGACCGAGACGGTCGAGACGAGCCCCGCAGTGTTCGTACCGGTGAGCGTGTACCGGTAGCAGTTGCGTGCCGTCCCGGTCTGCGCCGTCGTCCCAGCGATCGTCGACGATCCCCCGTAGGTCCCGCAGACCCCGTTGGCCATCGGGGCGGTCTGCCGGGTCAGGGTGCTGGTGGTGGTGGCCCACTGCGGGTCGGTCCAGTCGGTGCGGACGTCGATCGGCCAGCTGCCGGTGCCGTTGGTCGTCGTGGTGCCGGCCGCCGAGGCGACCTGGCCGTTGACGGTCAGGGCGGCGCCGGTCGGAGCCGACTGGTCCACCCGCACGGTCGTGCTGATCGCGACGACGTTCCCCACGTTGTCGGTGCCGGTCAGGGTGTAGCGGTAGCAACCGGTGGTCAGACCGGTCTCGGCCGGCGCGCCGGTCACCGTGGTCGCCGCACCGAAGGCGCTGCAGGACGTGCCCGTGAGGGTTCCTGCCTCGCGGGTCAGCACGCTGGACGCCAGACCCGCTGCGGTGGTGGAGGTCGTCTCGACGTAGTCGGTGCGGGTCCCGATCGCGAAGGTACCGCTGGCGCTGTTGGTGAACGTGCCTGCCGCGCTGGCGGTCCCGCCGTTCACCTTGAGCACTGCGCCGGTGGGCGCCGCGTTGTCCCGGGTGAACGCCAGCGCGGTGGTCACGGTGTTGCCCGCGCCGTCGCCGCTGATGATGTTCTTGGAGCCGGGGACCGAGGGTGCGGCAGTCCAGGAGTAGCTCGTCGAGGAGTACGTCGTACTGGGCGGAGTGCCGGACCCGGTGGTCACGGTCTCTGCGTTGTGGGTCCAGCCCGTCGTCGCGATGGCCGGGAAGACGGTCTGCGCGGGGCCGGTGGCGGCGTCGGTGACGGTGGTGGCGAGCTGGAAGGAACCCGCCGCGGTGCCACGGAAGTACAGGCGGCCCGGGGTCAGGAACGCGCCGGTGCCGGAGACCAGCGACAGGTTCTGGGTGGGCGCCGTGACGTCGACCTTCACCGTCGACACGAGCGCCGACGCGTTGCCCACCCGGTCGGTGCCGGTCAGGCTGTAGCGGTAGCACCCCGTGGCCAGGCCGCTCTGTGCCGGCGCGCCGGTCACCGTGGTGGCGGCCCCGAAGGCCCCGCAGGCGCCGTTGACCAGTGACGCGGACTGCAGCGTCAGCAGGCTGCTCGCCAGCCCGGACCCGACGTCCGCGGTGTAGTCGATGCGCGGGCCGAGGGTGAACGCACCGGTCTTGTTGACGCTCTGGCTCCCAGCAGCCGTGGCCGCCACGCCGTTCACGCTGAGCGAGCCGCCTGTCGGGGCGCTCGCGTCGGCCGCGAACGCGACCGAGATCGAGGAGGCGTTGCCGACGGCGTCGCGGCCGACGACGGCCATCGAGGCAGGGGTGCCCGGTGACGCCGTCCAGGCGAACGGGCTGGACTGGTACGTGACCGTGGGCGGCGAGCCGGTGCCGGTGGTGACGGTCTCGGCGGCGTGCGTCCAGCCGCTGGCCGCGACCAGCGGGAACGACGCGGACGCCGGACCCGACTGCCCGTCGGTCACGGCCGCCGTCAGGCTGACGCTGCCCGCGCCGCCGCTGCGGTACCAGAGCGTGCTCCCGGAGAGTGAGGCACCGGTGGCGCCGGAGGCCATCCCCAGGGCGAGTCCGGGCGCCGATCCGTCGACGATCACGACCAGCGCGTTGCTGGCGGCGCTCGGTGCCGTCCAGGTCCGCAGCACCGCGGTGACGGTGTAGGAGTAGGTGCCGTTCACCAGGGAGGTGTCCGTGCAGGTGAGCGCGGAGGCGGGCAGGAGCGTGCCGGGGGCCGCGGGGTTGGTGCCACAGGCCTTGGACGGTGTGGCCCCGGCGTACCGGGTCACGTAGTAGCCGGTCAGGGTCGCTCCGCTCGGCGGCACCGCGGGAGACCAGGTGAGCTTGACGTCGTTGCCGACCTGCGCGGCGGTCAGCGCGCTGGCGGGGGCCAGGGTCGCCGTGGCGGCGGCGCCGGCACCGCTACCGGTCGCGGACCAGCTGGCGATCGCGGTCGACCCCGAGCCGATCCCGACCAGCGCGGCCACGCCGATCACGGACCCGACGAGCAGCCGGACCACCGGGCGGCCGTCCCGACGGCGGTGCTGGCCGCGGGCGCTCACGGGGTCACCTGCGTGGCAGATCCGTTGAAGGTCAGGGGAAAGCTGACGCCCTTGCAACCGTCCTGGTTCACCGTCGCGAGGTTGGTGAGCACGATCGGCAGCGAGAGCGGCCTCGACTGGCCGGCCCCGACGAGCAGCAACGGGGCGTGCGCGGCGGCGTAGCTGCCGACCGACACCCAGGCCGCGGAGCAGCCCGCGTGCTGGGGGTCGCCGACCGACGCCGTGAGGGACAGCAGGCGGATCGTGGAGCTGTTCGGGTTGTGCACCTGAACGGTCAAGGTCCGTGGCGCACCCGGGACCAGCGGACCGTCGACTCCCGACACGGTGATGGTGAACGGTGAGCCCGTCGCCGGGCCGCTCGGGGTGATGGTCGGGCCGCCACCGGGGGGCGGGGTCGACGTCCTCGTGGTCGAGGGGGCACTCGGGCGGGACGTCGTGCTGCCCGACGCGGTGGCGCGGGGTCCGGTCCCGCTGGAGCCTGATCCGACCGGACCCGTCCCGGCCGAGCGCGTGCTCGAGCCCGCGCCGGTGGTGGTCGGGGATGCGGTGGGGGTACCGGTGGGGGTACCGGTCGGGGTGGCAGTGCCGCTGAACGACGGAGTCTGCCCGCCCGCGTGCGAGGTGGTGGGTGGCGTCGTCGGTGACCCGGCGGACGCCTGGCCCGCCGCCGGCCCGTGGAACAGCTGGCCCAGGACCAGCGCGAGGCCGGCGAGCAGGCCGAAGGCGCCCAGCACCCACCACCCGAGAGCGGCTCGGCGGCGGGGTGCCACCGGCTGCTCCGGGGTGGGGGTCGGCTGAGCGCCCTCAGTCATCGCGCGTCACGCTGCTCGTCAACCGCCAGGACCTGGGTCAGCTGACCGAGTACGACAGGTTGACCGTGACGGACTTGCAGGCGTCCTGGTTGGCGCCGGTGTCGATCATGTGGATCGCCGCGCCGGTGGTCGCGCTGGCGTAGGAGGTGGCGCCGGCCGCGATGTTGCCCGCGGTGATCGTCGGCTGGGACACGGCGAAGTTGGCAGCCGTGCAGCTCGCGGAGCTCGTCCCCGTGACGGCGATCGTCACGGACGAGATGAACTGCGAGCCGGGGTTCGGGTTGGTGATGGTGAAGTCGAGCGGCACGTCCGGACCGTCCGGGTAGAGCCCGGCGACGGTGCTGTCCTGCGCCACCGTCACGGGAACGCTGGTGCCGGTGCTGGCACTTCCACTCCCGCTGCCCGTCGTCGTCCAGTACGCGTAGGCGGTGCCGGCGCCGACCAGCACGATGGCGGTCGCGGCCGCCACGAGGGCGACCCGGCGCTTTCCTGTAACTCGCATTGCGATCTCCTCAGCAGGGGCCGGGCCACAGTGCTGTCGTCGGCTCGGGATCGGGCATTTGTGACAGAGGGTTCACGCGAACAGCGCCGAGATGACGGCGACAGCACTCCTTCGGCCTATTGCCTGGCGTCCTTGAGTCACTCGTTGTGAGCAAGCCCGCCGCTGGCCCGACCGGCGGGCGGCGGCTCGGAGACCTCCGCGACCAACCGGGCGGGCTCCTACCTCTCGCGCGAGCTCAGCAGGTCAGCCGCACCCAGGAAGCTCGCCGACTCGTCGTGGTGGCCGAACCACCGCAGGTACAGCCCGGTGGTCACCCGCTCCACGAACGACCACCGCCACACCTGCTCGGCGTCGACGTCCGCGAGCCCGGCCGCGACCTGGCACGCCCGGCGCAGCACCGAGGCGCCCGCGCCTGCCCGGCTCGCCTCCGCCGCCACGATCTCCCGGCATCCGTCGCGCAGCACGACCCCGAGGTCGTAGGCGCGCTCCCCCACGAACCCGTCCGGGTCGATGAGCGCCCAGCCCGAACCTCGGCGCAGGACGTTCCCCGCGTGCGGGTCGCCGTGGCAGACCACCTGCGGCCGCTCGGACGCCGCCAGCTCGGTCGCGTACCGCGAGGCCCGAGCGAGGACGTCAGCGTGGTGCGCGCCGTACCGCGGCCCCAGGTCGGCGAGGATGTCGAGCAGCCCGGACGCCTTGCCCGGAAACGGCCGGCCGCGGTCGAGCGGCACGCGCCAGGCGAGCTGCAGCAGCGGCACGACCAGCTGCGCCTGCTCGACCAGCGTCGCCGCGTGCGTCCAGAGGTCGCCGCCCAGCCGCTCGGTGAGCAGCGCACCCCGGTCGGCATCCCAGCACAGCACCCGCGCGTATCCCTGGCCGTCGGCCGCGAGCATGACCCGCACCGCGTCGTCCAGGCTCCCCGGTTCGGCGATCTTCAGGACGCCCGCCGTGCCGTCCACCCCCGTCACCGCGAGGGTCGGCGCACCGGCACCGCCGGGCAGCCACCGCTGGGCCGTCAGGTTCCACCGCCGGCACACGGCCCGTACGGAGCTGGCGAAGTGGTTCACCGAGTCGGAGGTGTCCCGGTCGGCGATGGCCTGCCGACGGCGGGCCTCCTCGATGGCCTCCTCGATCGGGTCAGGCAGCACCGGCGACCCGGAGCGAGAACTCGTTGCCGTCCGGGTCGGCCATCCTCACCTCGCTCGCCTCACCCTCACCCCCACCTCCGTCGACCCGCGTCGCACCGAGGGAGACCAGACGGGTCACCTCCGCCTGCAGATCACCGTGGACCGGCGACACGAGGTCGAAGCGGACCCGGCTCCGGCCGAGCTTGGGCATCAGCGGCGGACCGCCCCAGGTGACCTTGGGCCCGCCGTGCGGTGAGCGGATCGCCGTCTCCTCGTCCTGGTCCCAGACCAGCGGCCAGCCGAGCGCCTTGCTCCAGAAGTACCCGACCGCCTGCGAACCGTCGCCGGAGACCGCTCCCACGAACCCGCAGTCCGCCAGGAAGTTGTTGCCCGGCTCGATCACGCAGAACTCGTTGCCCTCAGGATCGCCGAGCACCACCTGACCCTCGTCGGGGCGCTGACCGACGTCGACGTGCCGCCCGCCGAGCGCGAGTGCCAGGGCGACCTTCTGCTGCTGGTCCTCGAGGGACGTGCTCGTCAGGTCGAAGTGCATCAGGTTCTGGCTGCTCTTCTGCTCCTCGGTCGCCAGGAAGCGGAGCCGGAACCCCGTCTCGTCGTCCGGCAGGAGCACGGTGCCATCGTGCGGATCGTCGGCCAGCTCCCAGCCCAGGACGCCCGCCCAGAAGGCCGCGACCCGGACTGGGTCGATCGCGTCGAAGCACAAGGCATGCAGGGAGACCGTCATCGCGCCACGCTAGGCGCAACGGCGCCCACCGCACAAAGCACTTTCGTGTCGGTTTGCGGCTACAGCGGGCGCGGCACGAGTGGGCGAGCGGCCCGGACGTCGGGCGACAGCGACAGCCCCTCGCGCACCCACCTGGGGACGTGCTCACCGACCAGCAGCCACGCCAGGGACGCTGCGACCGCGTCCCGGGCGGACCGCGGGGCATAGCCCAGCAAAGCCGCCCGGCCGTGGTCGTACCAGTACCAGCGGCCCACGGTGTCCGCCTCGTCGAGCGTGACCAGCGGAGCGGACGACGTCAGCCGGCTCCAGCCGCCGGCGACCCTCGCCACGGCCTGGGCGACCGGGCGTGGCACCTCCAGGAACGGGCCGGGCAACCCGGCCAGCTCGGCGACGGTGGCGTGCAGGGTGCGCCAGCTGACGTTCTGCCCACCGAGCAGGTACCGCTCCCCCGGCACCCCGCGCTCGAGCAGCAGCAGGTGCCCCAGCGCCACGTCTCGCGCGTCCACGACGTTGCACCCGCCGGGGTAGGTGCTGCGGGTGGCGTCCAGCAGGTACCGCAGCACGATCGCGTTGCTGGGCAGCAGCCGCTGCGCCGGGCCGCCCAGCACGACCGTCGGCAGTGCCAGTACCACGGGCACGCCGCACCGCTGGCCGGTCTGCAACGCGACCCGCTCCTGCTCGACCTTGCTGGCGTAGTAGGTGGGAGCCGGCTCGTCGCCGAGGACGTCGAGCTCGGTGCGCGGTGCCGCCGTCCGGGACGACCCGCGCGTGACGGAGGACGACGTCACGACGACCCGCTGGACCCCGGCGTCCGCAGCTGCCTGCACGACCGAGACGGTGCCGGTGGTGTTGACCCGCTCGACCTCGGCGGCCCGGTCGGCGTCGAACGCGTACACCGCCGCGCAGTGCACGACCGCATCGCACCCGGCGAAGGCCGACCGCAGGGCCGACGGGTCCTCCAGGGGTGCCCGCACGGTCTCGATCCCCTGCGCCGCAACCGATCCCCGCCGCCGTACGACCCCACGAACCTCGTGACCCGCCGCAGCTGCGGCGGCGGCCACCTGCCCGCCCACCAGCCCCGACGCCCCTGTGACCGCGACCCTCATCCGACGGCCTCCGCCCCGCCGCGGAAGTGCCGGAACCCGTGGACGTCGACCACGGGCGCAGGCGTGGCGGTGACTGTCGTCCAGCCCGGCTGGTGCTGGCTCAGCCACTGGGACGCCAGCTCCAGCAGCAGCTGCAGCGTCTGGGTCACCAGTGGACCCTCGTCATCGGCGTCCCGACCGATGCGGAACTCCCGTCCCTCGTAGCAGGCCTCGAGGTTGTCGAACGTGGTGCTGAAGAACCGCCGGTAGGCGTCCTCGACGAGGTCGTCCTTGACCTCCGGCAGCCGGTCGAGGTCCGCGGCCTGCCAGAAGGCGGGCAGCGTGAAGAGCTGGCGGCCCCGAACGCCCAAGCGGGTGCGGCCGGCCCCGAGGTCCGTGAAGCTCAGGGTTCCGTCGTCGTAGGTTGCCGACCCGTTGAGGCTGTCCACGGTGCGCCAGTGCAGGGCGTGCCGACCCTGCTCACGCTGCACCAGCTCGATCTTGCAGACGTCGATCGGCAGCCCGCCCCAGTGCGCCAGGTAATTGGGCTGCGGCAGGTACACGTTGCGCTCGGCCTGCCGCACCGGACGGCCGGAGTCGTCGGCGCTGACCGGCACCCGCCGCCCCCCGAGGTAGTCGGCCATCAGGCTGATCCCCTGGGCGACGTCGACCCGGGCGACGAAGTCGGCGAACGGCGCCTCGACGACCCGGGTGGTCTCGAACACGATGGAGCGGTCGAGCAGGCACCACCGCATCGCGCCAGGCACATCGGGGACGCCGGCCAGCAGCGCGTCGAGCTCGCCGAGCAGCTCGGGCAGCTCGTCGTAGCTGGCCGGCTCCCAGTGCGAGGGGTCGAACCCCAGCGGGACCTCGACCCGGCGCACCCGACCCTTGGCGCTGGTCGTCGTCCAGCCGTCAACCTGTTGCGCCACAGCGGAGACGGCGCCGAGCAGGCCGACGAGCACCCCGCGCGCCATCGGGTCGTCGGCGGCCGCGACCAACGGGGTGAGCAGCCCGCGGAACGCACCCAGCACCGCGTCGCTGCCGTCGCCGCCGCCAGCGCCACGATCTGGGCCACCGGTGGCAGCGGCCAGCAGCCGCGCGAGGTCGGGGGTCGTCGTGGCCCGGCGGGCCGCGTCGCGCACCAGGGGGTGGGCCCGCACCCACCCCGGGAACGGGGTCAGGTCGCCCACCACCCGGCCCACCGCCGGGCGCTGCCGGGTCAGGGCCCGCTGGACCAGGCGGGACGCCGCTGGGTCCTCCCCCTGCAGGCCGGCCAGCGTGACGTCCAGCCGGAGGGCGTCGGTCGAGACGACGAGCGCCTGGGTGCCCAGCTCGCGCAGCACGTGTCGGCCGTCCGGGCCGTCGCTGGACACCAGGGCGTCCGCGATGACCAGCGTCGGCGGGTGGTGCTGCAGCAGGTCCGCAGCGACGTCCGCCGGCTCGGCGCCGGGCACGCCCGGCGCGACCAGCAACAGGGCGTCCAGCGACCCGGCGAACCCGTCCAGCACATCGGTCACGCTGCGGCACAGCAGGATCCGCACGTCCGCCTCCGCCCACGCGGCCGCGACCGCGTGCCCGGCGAGCACGCTGGACAAGGGGACAGCAGCCGGGACCATGTGCTCGTGCAGGTCCACCACCTGGTAGTCGCGCCCGGCCGCGGTGCGCCCCGTGCAACCTGCCGCAGCGGCCAGGTCGCCGACCGACCCGAGTCCCCGGTCGCGGTCGCCGGTCCGCGCCGCCGTGCCGACCACGACGTCGGCGAACCCGTTGTCCAGCAGCAGGTCCACCAGCGTGGCGACCAGGTCGGCGCACACCGGTGCCGGCTGGGACAACGCGGGGACGACGACGGCACGGCGACCGGCCGGCCCGGAGAGCGAGCCGACGAGCGGCGAGGTCCTGCGTCCGACGGCGTCCAGCAGCACGGTCGCCGCGTCGTCCCCGCGGACGACGCACCCCACGACCGGATCCTGGTCTGCCCTGCTGGCAGCGCTCACCCACTCATCAGAGCAGGTGGTGCGGACTGCCGTCCACCGACCTCGAAGCGGGCCAGCGCTCAGGCGGAGCCGTAGTCCGTGGCGAGGATGGCCTCGACGGTCTGGGCCTCGTCGAAGTGCTCGGATCCGGGGATCTGTGGCACGAACCCGACCAGCACGCCGTCCCGCATGACCTGCGCCTCCAGTCCGGCGGCGCCGTCGACGTCCCAGAGGGCCTCGCGGCCGTCCCCGAGCGGGATGCGCACGCCGAAGCGGTACGAGCTGGGCCTGGCGACCCGGGCGATGACCCCGCGCTCCATCAGAGTGGCGGCGATCCGGTTGGCTTCGTCCTCCTGCATCACCCCATGCTGGACGACGAACCTGGGCGGCGCCTGGGAGACGGCCGAACTCGATGAGATCGTCCCCTGGCAGTGATGCTCAGAAGAGCTCGTGCGGCGCGTGCAGCCCGAGGGCGTCCAACCGAGCCTCGATGACGTCGGGCTCGCAGTCGAACTGGTCGGCGAGGTCCTCCACGCTGCAGCCCAGCTCGACGCCCTCGCGCATCGTGACGTCGTCCTGCGCCGTCCAGGCGCGTCCTTGCACCACCCCGGTGCGGCTGGACTCCGGGACCGGCGCCGGCTCGGCGGCCGGCACGTCCAGCGGCACGCTCGGCTCAGCGTGCGCGGGCGGCGCCGGCACGGTGCTGGTGTCCCGGACGGCGTCCACCCGCAGGCCCGGCTCCAGCACCGGGAGCAGCTCACCGGCGCCCTCGTCCAGCCGGCGCAGCGCGGCCAGCACCTTCTCGCGGTCCGCGGTCGGCCAGAACGGCGGCATGGACGCGCGCAGGAAGGAGCCGTACCGGGCGGTGGCAAACCGCGAGTCCAGCACGGCCACCACGCCGCGGTCCTGCGAGGAGCGGACCAGGCGTCCGGCCCCCTGCGCGAGCCGCAGCGCCGCGTGCGTCGCGGCCACCGCCATGAAGCCGTTGCCGCCAGCGTCGGCGACAGCCTGGGACCGCGCCGACATCAGCGGGTCGTCCGGGCGCGGGAAGGGGATCCGGTCGATCACGACCAGGTGGCAGGCCGGCCCGGGCACGTCAACTCCCTGCCAGAGGGACAGCGTGCCGAACAGGCAGGTCCGCGCGTCCCGGGCGAAGGCCCGCACCAGGGTGGGCATCTGGTCCTCGCCCTGGCACAGGATCGGCACGTCGAGCCGCTCGCGCATCGCCTCGGCGGCGGCCTCCGCGGCACGGCGGGAGGAGAACAGGCCCAGCGTGCGACCCCCCGCGGCGGTGACCAGCTCCGCCAGCTCGTCCATGGCCGCGGACGAGGTCCCGTCCCGGCCGGGGGCCGGCAGGTGCTTGGCGCAGTAGAGGATCGCCTGTTTCTGGTAGTCGAAGGGGCTGCCGACGTCCAGGCCCTGCCAGGCCGGCGCGTCCGGCCCGGACAGCCCCATCGAGGCCGCCACGGACTCGAAGCTGCCGCCCAGCTCGAGGGTCGCCGACGTGAGCACCACCGTGCGGTCCGGGAACAGCCGTTCGCGCAGCAGGCCCGCCACCCCGATGGGTGCCACGTGCAGCACCGGCCCACGCCGCGGGTCGTCGCTCAGCCAGACGACGTCGTGGTCGTTGTCGGACAGCAGCCGCTCGCTGACCTCGAAGACCTCGTCCACCTCGGCGCGCGCGACCTGGCGGCCGGCGTCCACCTCCGCGCCTTTCTCCGGCTTGAGCTCGCTCTGCACGGACCGGGCAGCGTCCCGCACGCCCGCCAGGGCGACGCCGAGGCTCTCCGGAATCGAGGTGAGCCGCCCCTCCGGTGCCCCGGTCAGCACCTCGCGCAGCACGTCGGCCGACGTGCTGAGCGCCTCGACGTCAGCCAGCCGGGCGGCGCGCCGGGCGGCGCGCTCGACCATGGGCGCGGTCAGCTCGTCGGTGATGGTCGACGTCACCCGGTCGACCAGCTCGTGCCCCTCGTCGACGACGACCAGGTCGTGCTCGGGCAGGATCTGGCGACCCTCGAAGGCGTCGATGGCCAGCATCGAGTGGTTGGTGACCACCACGTCGGACACCTTGGCGGACGAGCGCGCCTGCTCGACGAAGCACTCCTCGAGCATCGGGCACTTGCCGCCCAGGCACTCGTGCGCGGACACCGACACCTGCCGCCACGCCCGCTCGGTGACGCCGGGCACGAGCTCGTCGCGGTCCCCGGACGCCGTGTCGTTCGCCCACTCGCGCAGCCGCAGCACCTCTTCGCCCATCCGGCTCGCGGCGGCGGGCGGTCCGAACAACGCGTCGTCGTCCTCCTCCGGGAAGCCACCGACGAGCTTGTGCTGGCACAGGTAGTTGCGCCGACCCTTCACCAACCCGTACGTCGCCCGCCGACCGAGCAGCGGCTCGAGGGCTGCCGTGATGCGGGGCAGGTCGCGGTCCACGACCTGCGCCTGCAGCGCCAGCGTCGCCGTGGCGACGACGACCGGACGCCGGGTTGCCACCGCGTGCGCCAGCGCAGGAACCAGGTACGCCAACGACTTCCCGGTGCCCGTGCCGGCTTGGACCAGCAGGTGGCCGTCGCCCTCAACCGCGTCCGCGACGGCCTGGGCCATCTGCACCTGCCCCGGGCGCTGCGTCCCGCCGACGCCCTCGACGGCGGCCTCGAGCAGTGCCGTCAGATCGGCAGGGCGGGTCGGACCCTTGGACGCGGGCGGGTGGGCTGCGGGCACCCGCCGACCCTACTTGGCCGGGCGGTGCGTCCTGGGCAGGCGGCCGCCGCGGGTCAGGCGTTCGCCCCGGGCGAGGCCAGCAGCTGCGCCTTCGGCGGGCTCATCGCGAACGCGTACCGCAGGCTGTCGGCCGTGCTGCCCGGATCGACGAACCAGACGTGCGTCATGTAGCCGGTCGGCTTGGTCGCGCCGGAGCCGGCGGCAGCGGGCTTCTGGTGGAAGTGCCAGCGCAGGAACGGCTGGTACGAGCTGGGCGGCTGCTGGTGCTCGGCGGTGAACATCACCCCGATCAGCGTCATCGTGCCGTCCGCGGCACGGTGGTAGATCAACGTCTCGGGCGCCGCCGGGTCGACGAGCCGGCCGTCGGTGCGCGCCTGCTGCTGCGGCACGTGCAGGGCCGGGATCTGCCCGGGCTGCCTGCCGTCGTGCTTCTGCCGCCAGTGCTTGAGCGCGGCGTCCACGTCGTACCCGGCTCGGGTGGCGACCGCGACGTCGCGGTAGCGGCGGGTGTCCGACTCCAGGGTGGTGACCAGCGCGCGGGCGGCCGCGGTCTGCTCGGCCGTCGCGCCGGAGACGTCCGGCAGGTTCGCCATCACGTGGCGCTCGCCGTTGCCCTGGTCGGTACCGGCCGACCCGCCGTGCTCGTGCCCCGGTCCTGCACCTGCGGTCATCGTCATGTCGTCGTCGTGCCCGTGGCCGGCGGGCTCACCGGGGGCGGCGACCGCAACACCACTGGCCGCCACCACGGCCACGGCGGCGATGCCGGTGACCACCGCCAGCGAGCGGGTGGGCCGCCACGTCACCGGTCCCGCCTCGCGCAGCCGGTGAACGACCCAACCCGCGGCGACGGCCGCCGCCACCTCGAGGGCCGCGCACACGCCGTCCGTGACCCCCCACGCCTCCGGGGAGCCTGCCTCCGGCCCGATCGGCAGCCCGGTCGTGCGACTGGCCACCCAGAGCAGCACCGTGGTCAGGTTCACGGCCGCGGTCATCGCCGCCACCCGGGCCTCCGGCAGGGCCCAGAACCGCACCGCGAGCACCGCCTGGGCCACCGCGAGGACCAGGAAGAACACCCCGAACACCCACCACTCGTGGAAGTGCTCACCGGCCACCGCGAAGTGGATCGCGCCGGCCGCGGCCGTGGCCAGGGCGCCGATCCGGACCGCTGCCATCGTCGTCTCGTCGCTGCTCATAGGGGCACGTTGGCGCGTCAAGATCTGCGCCCCGATCGGCGTGTGTCAGCATCCTGTACGAGGCTTGCCAGACCCCGAGACCGACCGCGACGGTGAGGACATGGACCCAGTGCGCCGCGTGCTCGTCGTCGAGGACGAGCCCGCCCTGGCCGACCTGGCCCGGATGTACCTCGAGCGGGACGGCTTCGTCGTGGACGTCGCCGGGGACGTGGCCGGCGCCCAGCTCGCCGCCCGGCGCAACCCCCCGAACGTCGTCCTGCTGGACATCGGCCTCCCCGGCGGCCGGGACGGCGTAGACCTGTGCCGCGAGATGCGGGCGGCGGGTGACTGGACGCCGGTCATCCTGGTGACCGCGCGCGACGACGAGGTCGACCGGGTGCTCGGCCTCGAGCTCGGCGCCGACGACTACGTGACCAAGCCCTACTCCCCCCGCGAGCTGGTCGCCCGGGTCAAGGCCGTGCTCCGTCGCGGACCCGGTGGGACCGCAACGGTCGTGGTCAGCGAGGAGCCGCCCCTGCAGGTCGGGCGGGTGCGCTTGGACGCCGGACGCCGCGAGGTGTTCGCCGACGACCAGCCGGTCGACCTGACCGCGACCGAGTTCGACCTGCTCGCGCACCTGATGCGTCGACCGGGGCGGGTGTTCGGGCGCGGCGAGCTGCTCTCGCAGGTCTGGGACTACCCGCCGGACGACGCGACCCGCACGGTCGACGTGCACGTCGCCCAGGTGCGCGCCAAGCTCGGCGACGCCAGCCCGATCCGCACGGTGCGCGGGGTCGGGTACGCCGCCGACGACCGGCGCGCATGAGCAGCGACGTCCGCCCCCGGCGCCGCCCGACGCTGGCCCAGCGCACCACCCTGGTGATTACCGCGACGGTAGCGCTCGCAGTGCTGGTGGCGGCGCTGCTGTCGATCGGGCTGGTCCGGCAGGCGGCACGCACCGAGGCGCGCCGGTCGCTGGCGCAGCAGGCGAACGTGGTCACCGGTCTGGTGGACGCCGCCATCCCGGCCCGCACCGGGCAGGCGCTGCGAGCGCTGCGCGCGACCAGCACGCCGGTGGCCCGGGTGCAGCCGAACGGGACGGTGCGCGGGGACGCCCTCGCGGTGGCAGCGGCCGAGCGCGGCAAGGACCAGCTCCTCGCCGGGCAGCCGGTGTCGCTGCGCTTCCAGGCGGGCGGCCGCACGGTGATCGCCGAGGGGCGCCCGCTGTCCGAGGGCGGTGGGCTCGTGCTGGCGCGCGCGCAGTCCGACGCGATCGGCCCGGCGGTACGGCTGCTGTGGCGCCAGCTCCTCGCCCTGCTGGTCGGCCTTGTTGTCGCGGTGGTGGCCGGCGTGCTGCTCGCTCGCTGGCTAGCGAAACCGTTGCAGCGCATGGCTTCTGCGGCGCACCGCCTCGCCGCCGGGGAGCGCGACGTGGTGCTCGACCCGACGGGCCCGCAGGAGGTCGCGGAAGTCGCCGACGCGGTGAACACGCTCAGCGCCGAGCTGGGCTTCAGCGAGCAGCGCCAGCGCGAGTTCCTGCTCACCGTCTCGCACGAGCTGCGCACGCCGCTCACGGCCGTGCGCGGCTACGCCGAGGCGCTGGCGGACGGCGTCACCGAACCGGAGTCGGTGCCCGCGGTCGGCCGCACGCTGGTCGCCGAGGCGGACCGGCTGCAGCGCCTGGTCGGCGACCTGCTGGACCTGGCCCGGTTGGACGCGGTCGACCTGCGGATCGACGCCGTGGACGTCGACCTCGCGGCCCTGCTGGCGGACGCGGAGCCGGTGTGGCGCAGCCGGTGCGGGCAGGGCGGTCAACAGCTCCTGGTGGAGCGGCCCTCGGCACCCGTGCTGGTGCGCACCGACCCGGTGCGGGTCCGCCAGGTACTGGACGGCCTGGCCGAGAACGCGGTGCGGGTCACGCCGTCCGGACGGCCCGTCGTCCTGGCCGTCCGGCACGAGACCGACCACGCCGTCCTGGAGGTCCGCGACGGCGGGCCGGGGCTCACCGACGAGGACCTGACGGTCGCGTTCGAGCGCTCCGAGCTGCACCGCCGGTACGCCGGCCAGCGGCCGGTCAGCACCGGCCTCGGGCTGGCGATCGTCGCCACCATCGCGCGCCGCCTCGGCGGGCAGGCGCAGGCCGCGCACGCCCCCGAGGGCGGCGCCTGCTTCCGCCTGCTGCTCCCGACGGTCTCAGCGGGTGAGCCGGGTCAGACGGCGTAGCCGGTGAGCTCGCCCGCCAGGGCGGGGTGCACCCGCGCGCTGATCCGGGTGCCTTCGGCCAGGTGCTCCTCGACCAGCACGGTGCCGTCGTCGTGCACCTTGCTCACCAGGTCGCCGCGGCCGTAGGGCAGCAGGACCTCGACGTCGATGTCCGGTCGGGGCAGCAGCTCCTCGATCCGGGACTGCAGCTCGGCCAGGCCCTCGCCGGTCCGCGCCGAGACGACCACGACGGCCCGCTCGCGCGAGCGGATCCGGGCGATGACCTCGGGGTCGGCCGCGTCGGCCTTGTTCAGCACGATGAGCTCGGGGACCTGGTGCGCCTCGACGTCGGCCAGGACGGTCCGCACCGCCTGGATCTGGCCCTCGGGGTCGGGATGGGCGGCGTCCACCACGTGCAGGACGAGGTCGCTGTCCGCGACCTCCTCCAGCGTGGACCGGAAGGCCTCCACGAGCTGGTGCGGCAGGTGGCGGACGAACCCGACCGTGTCGGCCAACGTGTACGTCCGACCGTCGCTGGTCTCGGCCCGCCGGACCGTCGGGTCGAGGGTGGCGAACAGGGCGTTCTCCACCAGGACGCCGGCGTTCGTGAGTCGGTTGAGCAGGCTGGACTTGCCGGCGTTGGTGTAGCCCGCGATGGCGACGCTGGGCACCTCGTGCCGCTTGCGGTCGTGCCGGCTGACGTCGCGGGCGGTCTTCATCTCGCGGATCTGCCGGCGCAGCTTGGCGATGCGGGTACGGATCCGGCGCCGGTCGAGCTCGATCTTGGTCTCACCGGGGCCACGCGAACCGATGCCCTCACCGCCGGCAACCCGACCACCGGCCTGCCGGGACATCGACTCACCCCAGCCACGCAGGCGGGGCAGCAGGTACTCGAGCTGCGCGAGCTCGACCTGCGCCTTGCCCTCCCGGCTGCGGGCGTGCTGGGCGAAGATGTCCAGGATCAGTGCCGTGCGGTCGATGACCTTGACCTTGACGACGTCCTCCAGGGCACGGCGCTGGGACGGCGACAGCTCGCCGTCGCAGATCACGGTGTCGGCGCCGGTCTCGACCACGATGTCGCGCAGCTCCTTGGCCTTGCCAGAGCCCAGGAAGGTGCCGGGGTCCGGCTGGTCGCGGCGCTGCATGATGGCGTCCAGGACCTGCGAGCCCGCGGTCTCGGCGAGCGCGGCCAGCTCGGCCAGCGAGTTCTCACCGTCCCGCAGGTCACCGTTGAAGACCCCGGCCAGCACGACCCGCTCGAG
This sequence comes from Angustibacter luteus, assembly GCF_039541115.1. NCBI lineage: Bacteria > Bacillati > Actinomycetota > Actinomycetes > Kineosporiales > Kineosporiaceae > Angustibacter > Angustibacter luteus. The sequence continues at coordinate 77,397 of NZ_BAABFP010000005.1, read as the reverse complement.
CCGCAGCTGGCGGTACTCCACCTCGGTGACGTCCGCGAGCTCGGTGGACAGGCCGACCACGCGGCGCAGCGCGTGCCGCTCCTCGAGGTCCAGCTGGTCGCCGTCGTACCCGCCGTCGTCGCTCGCCTCGAACCCGTCGTCCGACGCCTCGTCGACCCGCGCCACGTCGAGGTCGTCGAGGTCGGCGGGACTGGTGGACTCGGGGGCACTGGCGCGGCGGTTCACGGATCTCCTGGTGCTGGGGGGTTCGTCGTATCCCAACGTGACATATCAACGACCGGGAGGGCCACCGGATTCCCCCTGGGTGGCCGTGGGCGCTGGCACACTGTCCCGGTGCAGAGCGGCGAGCGGACCGGCCCCGAGGGCGACGGCGACCACTACTTCACGGCCCAGCCCGCCAGCCCGGCCGACCTGCGGCCACTGCGGGTCCGCCTGCTGGACCGCGACCTGGACCTGGTCACCGCCCCCGGCGTGTTCAGCCCGGCTCGGTTGGACACCGGCACCCAGGTGCTGCTGCGCGAGTCCCCGCCACCCCCCGAGCACGGTCACCTGCTGGACGTCGGCTGCGGCTGGGGTCCGATCAGCCTGACCCTGGCGATGCTGTCACCGCAGGCGACGGTGTGGGGTGTCGACGTCAACGAACGCTCGGTCGGGCTGCTGGAGCGCAACGCGGCCCGTGCGGGCGCGTCGAACGTGCGGGCCGGTCGGCCGGACGACGTCCCGGACGACGTCCGCTTCGCCGCGATCTGGAGCAACCCGCCGATCCGGGTCGGCAAGACGGCCCTGCACGAGCTGCTGCTGCGCTGGCTGCCCCGGCTGGATGCCGGGGCCAGCGCCTACCTCGTGGTGCAGCGCAACCTCGGGTCCGACTCGCTGCACCGCTGGCTCGACGAGCAGCTCGGCCCGCGGGGCTACACGACGAGCCGGCACGCGAGCGCCAAGGGCTTCCGCGTCCTGCAGGTCACCGCCCCGCTGAGCTGAGGGGGCTAGCCGCCGGGGCGCACGACCTGCGCCGACCCGCCACCGCGTCGCACGGGCTCGGCGGCGGCCTGGAAGGTGCCGTCGGGCCGGATCACGATGCCGGTCGCGGCCCCGATCTCGGGCGTGCTGGACAGCACGTGGCCGAGCGATCTCAGCGCAGCGCCGTCCGGACCGTCGTAGATGGCCGGCTCGGCCTGCTCGACGCCGTTGCGCGACGACAAGCGGGCGGCCGCGATCGCGTCCACCAGGGGCATCCCCCGGTCGACGTACTCGGTGAGTACCTGGGCCACGGTCGTGATGATCGTGGCGCCGCCGGGCGAGCCCAGTGCGAGCACCGGCCGGCCGTGCAGGGTGACGATGGTCGGGCTCATCGACGAGCGCGGCCGCTTGCTCGAGCCGGGCAGGTTCGGGTCGGGCACGCCGGCCGTGAGGGGCACGAAGTTGAAGTCGGTGAGCTCGTTGTTGAGCAGGAAGCCCCAGCCGGGGACCGTGATGGCCGAGCCGCCGGTCTGCTCGATCGTGAGCGTGTACGAGGCCACGTTGCCCCACTTGTCGGCGACCGTCAGGTGGGTGGTGCCGTGGTCGTCGCGGGCGGCCGGCTGGCTGGCGGCCGGATGCGAGCACGAGTACGAGCCGTCGGGGTTGCCGAACGGCAGGGGGCGGGTGGCCGCGGCGGTCGGGCTGAACAACGCGCAGGCGCGCTCGTTCGCGAAGCCCTGCGAGGTGAGCTCGCGGGTCGGGACGCCGGGCACGCTGCCGATCCACCGGTTGCGGTCGGCGAACGCGGTCGCGGTCGCCTCGCTGAACCGGTGCAGGTACTGGGCCTCGTCGACGTCCGAGATGCTCTGGTGGGTCTGCCGGTCGTAGGCCTCGAGCAGGTTCAGCGACTCGCCCACGGCGATGCCGCCCGACGAGGCGACCGGCATGCCGCGCACGTCGAGCCCGCGGTAGCTGGTGCTGGTCGGGGTACGCAGCAGCGCCCGGTACGACGCGAGGTCACGGGCCGTCAGCTGGCCCGGGTACACGGTGCTGCCGTCACTGGTCCGAGGGTGCTGGGACGCGGCCAGCAGGGCGGCGCCGAGCGTGCCCTGGTAGAGCGAGCGCACGCCGTGCGCCCGCAGCTCGCCGTACGCCTTGGCCATGTCGGGGTTGCGGAACGTCGCGCCCGTGGCCGGGGGCTGGCCGCCCTTGAGGTAGAGCGCCGCGGTGGCCGGGAACTTCGCGAACCGGGTCGCGTTGTCGGCCACCTGCTGGTGGAACGTCGCATCCACGACGAACCCCTGCTCGGCGACCTGCTGGGCCGGCTTCATCAGGTCGGCGAACGACCGGGTGCCCCACCGGCGGGCCACCGTGTCCCACAGCGCGGGCGTGCCGGGCACCCCGACGGACAGCCCGGAGTTGACCACCGTGTTGAAGTCGAGCGCCTTGCCCTGGCCGTCGGTGAACGTCGTGCTGGTGAACGACCTCGGCGCGGTCTCGCGTCCGTCGACGGCCTGCACGCGGCGGTGCTTGGCGTCGTAGTAGACCAGGAACCCGCCGCCACCGATGCCGGACGAGAACGGTTCGGTCACGCCGAGCGTCGCGGCCGCGGCGACCGCCGCGTCGGCGGCGTTGCCGCCCCGCCGCAGCACGTCGATCCCGACCTGGGTGGCGGTCTCGTCCACCGACGACACCGCTCCCCCGCCGCCGGTCATCACGGGCACCTTCGTCGCCGGGTGCACTGTCGTGGGGACCGTTGTCGCCGGCCCGGACCCGGACGTCGGGCGCTGCCCGGCGTTCGCGGCCGACGGGGCCAGCAGGCCACCGGTCGCCGCGAGCAGGGCCGCACCTGCTACCAAAACCTGACGCTTCATCGCAGAACCTCCCGAAAGGGCATGTTCTGCCAACGTAGGGGGACCCTGCGACAGCGGCCAGTCAGAGCGTGAGGGTGCCGTCCGCGACCAGCTCGGCCGGGCCGGCCAGCTCCACGGTGCCCTCGGCGCTGAGCCGGACCAGCAGCGTGCCGCCGGGCACGTCCACCCGCCACAGGTCGACCTCGCCGCCGCCGGCCACGCTCACCCAGGCGCGCGCGGCCAACGCCGCGGCGGCCGCGCCCGTGCCGCACGAGCGCGTCTCGCCCACCCCGCGCTCGTGCACGCGCATGCGCACGTGCCCGGACGAGACGAGCACGACGAACTCGACGTTCGTGCCGTTCGGCGGCTCCGGGATCACCGTGGGCGCCGTGCTCAGGTCGAGGGCCTCCAGGTCCGGCTCGTTCGGCAGCATGACCACGGTGTGCGGGTTGCCCAGGTCGAGGGACAGCGCGGCGACGAGCCCGTCGGTCCCGGGCAGGGCGACCTGGCAGTCGCCGCCGTCGTCGAGCGCCTGCTGGCCGCCGACGACCTGCCACGCACCGAGGTCCACGGCCAGGTGGTCGGCCTCCTCGATCCGCACGTGCTTGGTGCCGGCCCGGGTGGCCACGGCGAGCACGCCGCCGGTCCAGTCCACGCCGTCGAGCAGCTTCTCGCGCAGGAGGTAGGCGACGAAGACCCGGACGCCGTTGCCGCACATCTCGGCGGCCGAGCCGTCCGCGTTGCGGTAGTCCATGAACCACTCCGCGGCACCGGCCTGGTCCGCGACCTCCGGGACGTCGCGGGTGCGCACGACCCGGATCACGCCGTCCGCGCCGATCCCGGCGTGCCGGTCCGTGATCCGGCGCACCTGCTCGGCCGTCAGGTCGAGCGTCGCGTCGAGGTCGGGGAGCAGGACGAAGTCGTTCTCCGTCCCGTGGCCCTTCGTGAAGGTCAGCTGCACGGGTCCATCATCCGGCACGCGGTGCCGAACGCCCAGCCCGCACCGCCGCGAGCGCCTGCTCGACCAGGTCCGGGCCGTCGTACGGCAGCCAGGCGATCCGCTCGTCGCGGCCGAACCAGGACTCCTGCCGGCGGACGAGCCGGCGGGTCAGCTGGGCGGTCTGCGCCTGCGCTGCCGCCTCGTCCAGGCTGCCGTCGAGCTGGCCGACTGCCTGGGCGTAGCCGACCGCCCGCCCGGCGGTGCGCCCCTCGCGCAGGCCCTGCGGCAGCAGGCGCCGCACCTCGGCGAGCAGCCCGTCGTCCCACATGCGGTGCACCCGGCGCTCGATCCGCTGGTCCAGCTCCGGGCGGGGCGCCCGCAGCCCCAGCTGCACGCTCGGTCGTCGGTAGACCGGCTCGGGCAGGGTCGCCGAGAACGGTCGACCGGTGAGCTCGATGACCTCGAGGGCCCGCACGACGCGGCGGGCGTTGCTCGGCAGGATGCGGGCGGCGGACGGCGGGTCCAGCTCGGCGAGTCGGGCGTGCAGGGCCAGGGCGCCGACGGTCCGGGACTCGTCCTCGAGGCGGGCGCGCACGCCCGCGTCGGTGGGCGGGATCTCCAGGACGTCGAGCGCCGCCCGCACGTAGAGACCGGAGCCGCCGACCACGACCGGCACCCGCCCACGGCCCAGCACGTCCGCCAGCACCGCGTCGACCTCGCGCTGGTACGCCGCGACGGTGGCCTCCTGCCGCACGTCGAGCACGTCGAGCAGGTGGTGCGGGACGCCCTGGCGCTCGGCCGCCGTGAGCTTGGCGGTGCCGATGTCCATGCCCCGGTAGAGCTGCATCGCGTCGGCGTTGACCACCTCGCCGTCGAGCTCGTGCGCGAGGGCGATCGCGAGGTCCGACTTGCCGGTCGCGGTGGCGCCGACCACCGCCACGACCACGCGACCTGCGCTCACCGGCAGCCCTGGACCACCGGCGTGACGACGGGTGGCCCGACCCGGGGCATGCCCAGGCCGACGCCCGCCGGGGTCGACGGGGCCTCCTGCCGGGCCTGCCAGGCGTCCCCGGCCCTGGTCCGGCGCACGGCGTACGAACCGCCGGTCAGCGCGGCGTCGGCGACCAGGTGGTGCGGTGCGCCGTAGGTGACCTCGACGGTGGCGACGTCCCCGGGCCGCGGCACGTCACCGGTTGCCAGCGCGTGCGCCGGGACGGCGAAGTGCACCAACCGGTTGTCGGCGGCCCGGCCGGACAACCGGTGCGTCGCGTCGTCCTTGCGCCCCTCGCCCTCAGCCACCAGCACGTCGAGCCGCCGGCCCTCCTGGGCACGGTTCTCGGCCCAGGAGATCTCGTCCTGCAGCGCGACCAGCCGCACGTACCGCTCCTGCACGACCGCCTTGGGCAGCTGGTCGGGCAGGTCGGCGGCCGGCGTGCCCGGACGCTGGGAGTACTGGAACGTGAACGCGCTGGCGAACCGCGCCTCGCGGACGACGTCCAGGGTGGCCTGGAAGTCCTCCTCGGTCTCCCCCGGGAAGCCCACGATGATGTCGGTGGTGATCGCGGCGTCCGGGATGCGGGCGCGCACCGAGTCGATGATGTCCAGGAACCGGCGCGAGCGGTACGAGCGCCGCATCCCCTTGAGCACCCGGTCCGAGCCGCTCTGCAACGGCATGTGCAGGCTCGGCATCACGTTGGGCGTCTCGGCCATCGCGTCCAGCACGTCGTCGGTGAACGCGGCGGGGTGCGGGCTGGTGAAGCGCACCCGCTCCAGCCCGTCGATGGCGCCGCAGGACCGCAGCAGCTTGCCGAAGGCGAGGCGGTCGCCGAACTCCACCCCGTACGTGTTGACGTTCTGCCCCAGCAGGGTCACCTCGAGCGCACCCTCGGCGACCAGCGCCTCGATCTCGGCGAGGATCTCGCCCGGCCGGCGGTCCTTCTCCTTGCCGCGCAGGCTCGGCACGATGCAGAACGTGCAGGTGTTGTTGCAGCCGACGCTGATCGACACCCAGCCCGCGTAGGCGGACTCGCGCTTGGTCGGCAGCGTCGACGGGAAGACCTCGAGCGACTCCAGGATCTCGACCTGGGCCTGCTCGTTGTGCCGGGCGCGGTCGAGCAGCGCCGGCAGCGACCCGATGTTGTGCGTGCCGAACACCACGTCCACCCAGGGTGCGCGCTTGACGATCTCGCCGCGGTCCTTCTGCGCGAGGCAGCCACCGACCGCGATCTGCATGCCCGGGTGCTGCTTCTTGGTCGGCGCGAGGTGGCCCAGGTTGCCGTACAGCTTGTTGTCCGCGTTCTCCCGCACCGCGCAGGTGTTGAACACGACGACGTCAGGCGTGCTGCCCTCGGCGGCGGGGGCGTACCCGGCGTCCTCCAGCAGCCCGGTCAGGCGCTCGGAGTCGTGCACGTTCATCTGGCAGCCGTAGGTGCGCACCTCGTACGTGCGCGCGATGTCGACCGGCTGGGTCGTGGGGTCTGTCGTCGTGTCGGTCATGGCACCGTCCAGCGTACTTGCGCGGGTCACGAGACGGTGACGGTCCACAACCAGGACAGATACGCACATAGCCAGGTATGTCCGCTCATGGCTAGGGTCTTGCTGCATGACCGAGCCAGAAACCGATCCTCCGGGCCCCGCCCAGGACCGCCGCCCGTTCGTCGTGCTGGACCACGTCAACAAGCACTTCGGTGAGCTGCACGTGCTCAAGGACGTCGATCTGACCATCGGCGAGGGTGAGGTCGTCGTGGTCATCGGGCCGTCCGGCTCAGGCAAGTCGACGCTGTGCCGGGCGATCAACCGGCTGGAGACCATCGAGTCCGGCACCATCACGCTGGACGGCGCACCGCTGCCCGCGGAGGGCAAGGAGCTCGCCCAGCTGCGGGCGGACGTCGGGATGGTCTTCCAGTCCTTCAACCTGTTCGCGCACAAGACGATCCGCGAGAACGTCACGCTCGGGCCGATCAAGGTCCGCGGCCTGGCCCGGGCCGAGGCCGACAAGCGCGCGGACGAGCTGCTGGAGCGCGTCGGTGTGCAGGCCCAGGCGGACAAGTACCCCGCCCAGCTCTCCGGCGGGCAGCAGCAGCGGGTGGCCATCGCCCGGGCGCTGGCGATGGATCCCAAGGTGATGCTCTTCGACGAGCCGACGTCCGCCCTCGACCCCGAGATGATCAACGAGGTCCTGGACGTGATGACGAGCCTGGCGAAGTCCGGCATGACGATGATCGTCGTCACGCACGAGATGGGCTTCGCCCGCCGGGCCGCGGACCGGGTCGTGTTCATGGCCGACGGACAGATCGTCGAGCAGGCCACCCCCGAGGAGTTCTTCACCAAGCCGACGTCGGACCGGGCGAAGGACTTCCTGTCCAAGATCCTCAGCCACTGAGTGGGGGTCTGAACGAGTCTGCGAGCGAGTCCCTGAACGACCGAGAACGAGCGAACGAGGGAGAAACGATGAATGCGACACGAAGCTCGATCGTGGTGGCTGGGGCCGTCCTGGCCCTCGCCGTCACCGGGTGCGGCAAGGAGGGCACCCCGACGTCGTCCGGCAGCGGCGGTGGCGCCAGCGACGCCTGTACGACGTCGGGCACCACGTTCACGCCGGCGACGCCGACCATCAGCGGCAGCCCCACCTTCGACAAGATCAAGTCCGCCGGGACCGTGCGGGTCGGCGTCAAGGCGGACCAGCCCAACCTCGGCTACAAGGACGCCAGCGGCAAGCGCTGCGGCTTCGACATCGAGATCGCCCAGATGATCGCGGCTGGCCTCGGCGTCGACCCCTCGAAGATCCAGTACTCCGAGATCCCGTCCGCCAACCGTGAGTCGGCCATCAAGGGCGGCCAGATCGACTACTACGTCGGGACGTACTCGATCACCGACGACCGCAAGAAGATCGTCTCGTTCGCCGGGCCGTACTTCGTGGCCGGTCAGGACCTGCTGGTCCGCAAGGACGAGACCGCGATCACCGGCAAGGACACCCTGCAGGGCAAGAAGGTCTGCTCGGCCACCGGGTCGACGCCGATCCAGCGGGTGCGCGACGAGAAGCTGACCGAGGACTCCAACATCGTGGAGTTCAAGACCTACTCCGAGTGCGTGTCCCAGCTGCTCGACAGCAAGGTCGACGCGGTGACGACCGACGACGCGATCCTCAAGGGCTTCGCGGCGCAGAACCCGAGCAAGCTCAAGGTGGTCGGCAAGCCGTTCTCGGTGGAGAAGTACGGCATTGGGCTGCCCCTGGACGACAAGGCGATGCGTACCGCGGTGAACGCACTGCTGCTCAAGTCGTTCCAGGACGGCACCTGGCAGAAGATCTACGACGGGACGCTCGGCAAGTCCGGCTCTGCCGCCAAGCCCCCGACTCTCGAGCAGTAGCAGGGGTTGCCGGTGTCGGACTTCCTCGCCGTGCTGGGTGACAACGCGTCGCTGTTCGCCCGGTTCTTCTGGACGACGATCAAGCTGTTCCTGATCGCCGGCGTGGGCGCGCTGGTGCTCGGGACGGTCGTCGCGTCGCTGCGCGTGTCGCCGGTGCGCTCGATGCGCCTGTTCGGCGCCGGGTACGTGAACGTGGTGCGCAACACCCCGCTCACCCTGGTGCTGGTCTTCCTGGGGTTCGCGGCGCCGAAGCTCGACATCCCGATCGACTACTTCCCGGCAGCCTGCCTCGGGCTGACCCTGTACACGGCCGCCTTCGTCTGCGAGGCGGTCCGGTCCGGCATCAACACGGTGCCGACGGGTCAGGCCGAGGCGGCCCGGGCGATCGGGCTGCGGTTCAGCCAGGTGCTCTCGCTCGTCGTCCTTCCGCAGGCGCTGCGGGCCAGCATCCCGCCCCTGGTCAGCGTCCTGATCGCGCTGCTCAAGAACACCACGATCGCCACGGCGGTGAACGTCCTGCAGGCGGGGTCCCTGCCGGACTACCTGTCCGAGCGTGGCGCCAACCAGCTGTACGTGAACACTTGGATCGCGATCATCTTCGTGGCGCTCGTGGTGCCGTTGGCGGTCGGGCAACGCGTCGCCGAGCGCAAGGCAGCGGTGGGCCGATGAGTACCTCGACGGTGCTGTACGACGCACCGGGGCCGCGGGCGAAGCGCCGCCACCTCGGGCTCGGGGTGGTCACGTCACTGGTGGTCATCGTGCTCGTGGCGGTCGTCGTGTGGCGGCTGCTGGCGACGGACCAGTTCTCGCAGGCACGGGTGGCGCAGTTCCAGTACGCCGAGGTGCAGCGCGAGCTGCTGCGCGGCTACGTCGCCACCCTCAAGGCGGCGGCGATCGCCTCGGTGCTGGCACTGCTGCTCGGCGCCGTGCTCGCCGCGGGGCGGCTGTCGGACCACCGGTTCCTGCGGCTGCCGGCCTCGACCCTGGTGGAGCTGTTCCGGGCGATACCGCTGCTGATCCTGATGTTCTTCTTCTACTACGGGTCGCTGGAGTACGGGCTGGGGCTGAGCCCGATGTGGGCCGTGATCCTGGGCCTGATGCTGTACAACGGCTCGGTGCTGGCGGAGATCTTCCGGGCCGGCATCGTGGCGGTGCCCCGCGGGCAGTCCGAGGCGGCGTACGCCATCGGTCTGCGCAAGGGCCAGGTCATGCGGCAGGTGCTGCTCCCCCAGGCCGTGCGCAGCATGCTGCCGGCGATCATCAGCCAGCTCGTGGTGCTCCTCAAGGACACGGCGCTGGGCTTCATCCTCACCTACAACGAGCTGCTGTACGTGGCCAAGCAGATCGGCGGGCGCGGGGCCTTCGACTTCCCCTACGTGCTCACCTACCTGATCGTCGCGGCCGTCTACATCGCCACCTGCGTGGTGCTGAGCCTGCTGGCGAGCTGGCTGGAGAAGCGCTCACGCCGGTCGCGCAGGTCCACGACCACGGCACTGCTCGAGGACGCCGCGGCACCGACGACCTGACCCGGCGGCTCCCGCTCAGTCCCGCTCCGTCCCGCTCAGTCCCGCTCGGGGTGGCCGGTCGCCGCGGCGTCGGCGTCCAGCGCCTCCCGCACCACGGTCATGGTCAGGCCGGACGGATAGCCCTTGCGCGCCAGCATGCCCGCCAGCCGAGCCATGCGCTTGTCGCGGTCCAGCCCGCGGGTGGCGCGTACCTTGCGGGCCACGAGCGCCCGCGCGGTCTCGGCCTCATCGTCGTCGTCGACCTGCTCGAGCGCGGCGCGAGCGGTCTCGTCGTCCACGCCCTTGCGGCGCAGCTCGTGAGCGAGCCCGCGACGACCCAGGCCGCGAGAGGCGACCTGGGAACGGATCAGCATGTCCGCGAAGGCGGCGTCGTCGACCAGCCCGACGGACTCGAAGCGGTCCAGCACCCGCTCGGCCACGTCGTCCGGCGCGCCGCGCTGGGCGAGCTTGTCGGCGAGCTGCTGCCGGCTACGGGGCGCCATCGTCAGCTGGCGGAGCACGATCGACCGGGCCACCGACTCGGGGTCGGCGTCCGGCGTCTCGTCCGCCGTACCGCCCGGGGTGGGCTGGCTCGGCGAACCGGGCCGCCCACCTCGGGCACGGGCTTGGCGTGAAGGTGCCATCGGGCCGGGGCTAGAAGTCGACCTTGGCCTCGGGCACGGCGACCTCGGCAGGCGCGTCGACCCGCGGGCCGATGCCGAGCTTCTCCTTGATGCGCTTCTCCAGCTCGTTGGTCAGGTCGGGGTTGTCGCGCAGGAACGAGCGCGCGTTCTCCTTGCCCTGACCCAGCTGGTCGCCCTCGTACGTGTACCAGGCGCCGGACTTGCGGACGAAGCCCTGCTCGACCCCCATGTCGATGAGGCCGCCCTCGCGGGAGATCCCCTGGCCGTAGAGGATGTCGAACTCGGCCTGCTTGAACGGCGGGGCCATCTTGTTCTTGACGACCTTGCACCGGGTGCGGTTGCCGACCGGGTCCGTGCCGTCCTTCAGCGTCTCGATGCGACGCACGTCGAGCCGGACGGACGCGTAGAACTTCAGCGCCTTGCCACCCGTCGTCGTCTCGGGCGAGCCGAACATCACGCCGATCTTCTCGCGCAGCTGGTTGATGAAGATCGCCGTCGTCTTGGAGTTGCTCAGGGCGCCGGTGATCTTGCGCAGCGCCTGGGACATGAGCCGCGCCTGCAGACCCACGTGGCTGTCACCCATCTCGCCCTCGATCTCGGCGCGGGGCACGAGCGCCGCCACCGAGTCGATGACGATGATGTCGAGTGCGCCGGAGCGGATCAGCATGTCCGCGATCTCGAGCGCCTGCTCACCGGTGTCGGGCTGGGAGACCAGCAGCGCGTCGGTGTCCACCCCGAGCTTCTGCGCGTACTCCGGGTCGAGCGCGTGCTCGGCGTCGATGAAGGCCGCGATCCCGCCGGCCTTCTGCGCGTTCGCGACGGCGTGCAGCGCGACGGTCGTCTTACCGGAGGACTCCGGGCCGTAGATCTCGACCACGCGACCGCGCGGCAGGCCACCGATGCCGAGCGCGATGTCGAGGGCCACCGACCCGGTGGGGATCACCTCGATCGGGGCGCGGACCTCGTCGCCGAGGCGCATGACCGAGCCCTTGCCGAACTGTCGGTCGATCTGCGCGAGCGCCGTGTCGAGCGCCTTCTCGCGGTCTGCGGGAGCGGGCATGTTTCCACCTCGGGGTTCGGGTCGGGACTGCCGACCGCTACGTCGTGTTGTCATCGAGGAGGACGCTAGGCGACCCCACCGACAACGCGCCCGAGCCGGTCGCGATCTGTGGATCGTGGGACTGACCCGGACACCTGTGGACGACACTACCGAACAGGTGTTCGATCCCGGGGAACCTGTCCCGGCGTGTCGAAGGGACGTAGGCTCGTCCCATGTGCCGCAGCATCAAGACCCTCCGTGAGCCCTACACGCACGACGTCGGCCCGTCCGACGTCCAGGCCGCCGCGCTGCAGTACGTGCGCAAGATCAGCGGCTTCCGCCAGCCCGCCTCGCACAACGCGGAGGCGTTCCAGGCCGCCGTCCAGGAGGTCGCACAGGCCACCGAGCGGCTGCTGGACAGCCTGCAGGTGCGGGGCTCGGCCGCGAGCTGAGCTACTTCAGCAGCAGCGCGGCCAGTCGGCGACGCGTCACGGCCAGGCCGACGGCGCCCATCGCCAGCAGAACCGCCACGTTGCCCAGCAGCGACCAGGACACGTCGCCCAGGCAGAGCGCCCGCTCGATCACCACGCCGTGGTACAGCGGGGACAGCTCGACCAACCAGCGCAGCGCGCCCGGGTACGTGTCGACCGGGAAGAACGTGCCGGACAGCAGAGTCAGGGGCACCAGCGCCATCTGGATGTAGTCGAAGTCCTGGAAGTTGCGGATCCACGTGGTCGCCGCCATGCCGACGGCCGAGAACACGAACCCGATCAGCGTCGCGGCCGGTAGCGCCAGCACCGCCCACCAGCTGGTGGTCAGCCCCATCGCCACCGAGATCACCAGGAAGCCGACGACGTAGCAGCCCGCGCGCATCAGCGACCAGAGCATCTCGCCGATCGCGATGTCCCGCGGCCCGACCGGCGTGGCCAGCATCGCGTCGAACGTGTGCATGTACTTGAGCTTGAAGAACATGTTGTACGTCGCGTCGAAGACGGCACCGTTCATCGCCGACATGGCGAGCATCGCCGGCGCCATGAACTGGGCGTAGGTGACCGTCTGGCCGTTGGCCAACGTCACGTCGCCGATCAGTGCACCCAGGCCGATACCCAGCGAGAACAGGTAGAAGACCGGCTCCAGGAACCCGGTGAGGAACGCCACCCACTGGCGGCGGTAGGTGAGCACGTTCCGCTCCACCACGACCCCGGCCAGGGCGAGGGCGGCCATCAGACCACCATCCGACGGCGCAGCGTGCGGTGGGCGAGGTAGGCGCCGACGACCACCCACAGCAGCAGGTACGCCACGTGGGCGAGGTCGGGCCAGAGCGACATCGTGCCGAGCGTGGCGTCCCTGGCCAGGGAGGACCCGTGCCACAACGGGATCACGTAGGCGATGGGCTGCATCCAGCCGGGCAGCTGGTCGACCGGGAAGAACGTCCCGGAGAACAGGAACATCGGCACGAGGCCCAGCCGGAACACCAGGGTGAACGACGTGTCGGTCTCAGCGCGCGCGGCGATCGCGAACATCGGCCCGGCGTAGGCCAGGGTGACCAGCACGACCGCGACGAGCGCGAACACGCCCGTCCAGGACGGGATGGCGCCCAGCACCGCGGCGACCGCCAGGAACACGGCCCCGCTGAACAGGGCGCGCAGCGTGGTCCCGGACAGGTGGCCCGTCACGACGTCCCAGACCCCGACCGGGGTGGCCAGCATCGCGTGGAACTGACGGCTCCACTTGATCGCACCGAGCACGAAGTACGAGGAGTCGAACACCCCGGTCTGCATGGCCGTGGCGGTCAGGACGCCCGGCGCGATGAACTGCACGTAGGGCACGCCGTCGACCCCCGAGCTGCTGGCCCCGTCCACCAGTGAGCCCAGGCCGTAGCCCATGGCCACCAGGTAGAGCAGCGGCGAGAGGAAGCTGCCGAAGATCGTGCCGCGGAACGTGCGGCGCGAGAGCACCACGAAGTATTCCAGCACGCGCAGCGACGGGTGCGGCCCACCGTCCACGGGCTGTGGCGCCGGGCCTGGTCGGGAGATCGTGCCGGTCGCGTCCATCAGTCCACCAGCGTCCGCCCGGTGAGGCGGAGGAACACGTCCTCCAAGGTGCTGCGTCGGGCCAACGAGGACAGGGGCTGCACGCCACGCTGGTGGGCCGCGACCGTCGCCTCCTCACCGTCGTCGACGTACAGCAGCAGGCGGTCCGGCAGGACCTCGATGCGGTCGGCGACGCCGTCTAGCTTCTCGGCGTGCGGTGTGAGGTCCTCGTCGTCGAACCTCAGTTCGAGCACCTCGCGGGTCGACCACGTCTCGATCAACGACCTCGGTGTGCCCTCGGCGACGATCCGGCCGCCGTCCATCACGACCAGCCGGTCGCAGAGCTGCTCGGCCTCGTCCATGTAGTGCGTGGTCAGCACGAGCGTGACGCCCTGTCGCTTCAGCCGAAACAGCCTGTCCCACAGGACGTGTCGCGCCTGTGGGTCCAGTCCCGTCGTCGGCTCGTCCAGCAGCAGGATCTCGGGACGGTTGATGAGTGCCCGGGCAATGGTCAGCCGGCGCTTCATCCCACCGGACAGGGGCTCGACCATCGCGTCGGCTCGCTCGGTGAGGTTCGCGAACTCGAGCAGCTCGTCCGCTCGCACCCGGCACTCGGCGCGCGAGAGGCCGAAGTACCGGCCGTAGATGAGCAGGTTGTCGCGGACGGTCAGCTCACCGTCCAGCGAGTCCTGCTGCGGGACGACCCCCAGCCGCGCACGGATCCGGGCGCCGTCCGAGCGCGGGTCCATCCCGAGGATCCGCAGCTCACCGCCACTGGGCGGCGACACGCAACCGATCATCCGCATCGTGGAGGACTTGCCGGCCCCGTTCGGTCCGAGGAACCCGAACGCCTCACCGCGCTGCACCTGCACGTCGATGCCGTCCACCGCGGTGAACTCGCCGAACTGCTTGCGCAGCCCGGTGGCCTCGATGAGCGGGTCGGCGGTCGGCTCGTCCCGCCCCACCGGACCCGACGAACCCGACTGCTCAAGCGTCACGCGACGTCCTCCCCGTTCGACCTGCTCGAGATGCTCGACCTGTCCCCCAGTTCGCTCACCCGAGCGACCCTAACCAGGCCCACCGACAGCCCGCACCTCGATAACGGTCTGGCCAGATCGCGCGCGCCCTCACCGTTCCGGTGCGGGGCTTGCGTACGCTCGATGCAACCGGCCGCGGAGGTCAGGCGTCTGTACACCTGACCGCAACGACCAGGATCGAACGGGGAGCTCATGCCGCAGGGGCCGCACACCACACGCACCGCGATCACCTCGCGGGCGCGACGTCCGCTCACGCTGGCCGCGATCGCCGCCACGGTGGCCGTCCTCGCGACGGGCTGCGGACCAGCCGAGGGTGACAGCGCCAGCCCGGCCGCGCAGCCGTCGTCCAGCTCCTCGAGCACCACCTCGAGTACCTCGTCGACCCCCAGCGCGACCCCGAGCGCGACCTCGGCGCCGTCCACCACCGCCACGTCGAGCCCCACCACGAGCGCCACGTCGGCACCCACGGGGACGTCGACGGCGAACCCGACCTCGACGGCCGCTCCGTCCACCACCGCCACCGCGACCAAGCCGGCCGTCACCGAGCAGACGACCCTGCGCCCGGGGATGAGCGGACCGTTCGTGCTCGCGGCGCAGAAGAAGCTGGCCGCGCTCGGCTACTGGCTCGGCACGGCCGACGGCGAGTACGGCTCGAACACCAGTCAGGCCGTGATGGCCCTGCAGAAGGCCGCCGGACTCGGCCGGGACGGGGTCCTAGGGCCCAAGACCAAGAAGGCGCTCGACAGTGGCGTGCGCCCGCACGCCCGGACGACGTCCGGGTCCGCCATCGAGGTCGACAAGGCCCGTCAGCTCGTCCTGGTGGTCAGCGGTGGCCAGCTCAAGTACGTGCTGAACACCTCCACCGGGAGCGGGCAGAACTACACCTCGGACGGCCACACCTACGTCGCCGTGACGCCCGAGGGCCGGTTCAGCGTGCAGCGCCAGATCGACGGCCTGCGGGTCAGCCGGCTCGGCGAGCTGTGGCGCCCCAAGTACTTCACCGGCGGGTACGCCCTGCACGGCTCGCCGAGCATCCCCGGGTACCCGGCGTCGCACGGCTGCGTGCGCCTGTCCAACAGCGCGATCGACTTCCTGTGGTCGTCGGGGCTGGCGCCGATCGGTCGCACCGTCTGGGTCTACTGACCGTTCAGCCGTGCGCCTTGCGGTTCTTCTCCCGACCCCAACGGTGCTCGAGCGGGACGTCCATGGCGTCGCAGAGGGCCAGCCAGACGTCCCGCGGGGACACGTGGTCGGCGAGCGCCTGCTCGGCGGTGCGGCCACCGAGCGCCGCGACGACCTGGTCGCGGGCCACGGTCCGGGCGTAGCCGGGGCCGAACTCCTCCTCCATCAGCTGCCAGAACTCGCTGTGTCGCACGCGCGCCAGCATCGCACGTGGGCCGTTGTCGGCGGTCGGTGACACCATCAGGGACGTGCCGGACGTCCTGGACCGCTTCTCCCCCGCCACCCGCGAGTGGTTCCGCGGGGCGTTCGCCGCGCCGACGTCCGCGCAGGTCGGCGCGTGGGACGCGATCAGCACCGGCCAGCACGCCCTGGTGGTGGCACCCACCGGCTCGGGCAAGACGCTGTCCGCCTTCCTGTGGGCGCTCGACCGGCTCGCGAGCGAGCCGCCGCCGGCCGAGGTACTGCGCCGCTGCCGGGTGCTGTACGTCTCGCCGCTCAAGGCGCTGGCGGTGGACGTCGAGCGCAACCTGCGCGGCCCACTCACCGGGATCGGCCACGCGGCGTCGCGGCTCGGCCTCCCGCAGCCGCAGGTGAGCGTCGGGCTCCGCTCGGGCGACACGTCCGCCAAGGACCGCCGGTTGTTCGCGCGCACGCCCACCGACGTGCTCATCACGACCCCGGAGTCGCTCTTCCTGCTGCTCACCTCGCAGGCCCGGGAGGCCCTGGCCGGGGTGCAGACGGTGATCCTGGACGAGGTGCACGCCGTCGCGGGCACCAAGCGGGGCGCGCACCTCGCGCTGTCCCTCGAGCGGCTGGACGCCCTGCTGCCGGAGCCGGCCCAGCGCATCGGCCTGTCGGCCACCGTGCGCCCGGTCGACGAGGTGGCACGGTTCCTGGCCGGCGGGCGGCCGGTGACCGTGGTTCAGCCGCCGTCCGAGAAGCAGTTCGACCTGCGGGTCGTCGTGCCGGTGCCGGACCTCGGCGCCATCGGCGAGCCGACCGGGGACCTCGAGGGTCCGGCGGCGGGCGACCCGGCCCGGACGTCCATCTGGCCGCACGTCGAGGAACGGGTCGTCGACCTGGTGGCCGACCACTCCTCCACACTGGTGTTCGCCAACTCGCGCCGCCTCGCCGAGCGCCTCACGGCACGGCTCAACGAGGTGTGGCAGGAGCGGCTCGACGCGGCCACGGACTCCGAACCGAGCTCGGCCCCGGCGTCCACGACCGCCCGGACCCCGGCCCAGCTCATGGCGCAGGCCGGCGCCAGTCACGGCGCCCCGGCGGTGCTCGCTCGCGCTCACCACGGGTCGGTGAGCAAGGAGCAGCGGGCGATCATCGAGGAGGACCTCAAGGCGGGGCGGTTGCCTGCCGTGGTGGCGACCAGCTCGCTCGAGCTCGGCATCGACATGGGCGCGGTGGACCTCGTGGTGCAGGTCGAGTCGCCGCCGAGCGTGGCATCCGGGCTGCAGCGGGTCGGCCGGGCCGGGCACCAGGTGGGCGCGGTCTCGCGCGGCGTCCTCTTCCCCAAGTTCCGTGGCGACCTCGTGCAGACCGCCGTGGTGGTGGAGCGCATGCGAGCTGGTGCGATCGAGGCGCTGCGCGTCCCGGCGAACCCGTTGGACGTGCTCGCCCAGCAGGTGGTCGCGATGTGCGCGATGGACGACTGGTCGGTCGACGACCTGGCCGCCCTGGTCGGCCGGGCCGCGCCGTTCGGCACGCTGACCCGGCACGTCCTCGAAGCGGTGCTGGACATGCTGGCGGGCCGGTACCCGAGCGAGGAGTTCGCCGAGCTGCGGCCTCGGCTCGTGTGGGACCGGCACGCGGACCTGCTGACGGGCCGCCCCGGCGCGCAGCGCCTGGCCGTGACCAGTGGCGGCACCATCCCCGACCGTGGCCTGTTCGGCGTGTTCCTGGCGTCCGGAGACGGGCCCGGACGGCGGGTCGGCGAGCTCGACGAGGAGATGGTCTACGAGTCCCGGGTCTCCGACGTCTTCACCCTGGGGTCCTCCTCCTGGCGGATCGAGGACATCACCCACGACCGGGTGCTCGTCACCCCGGCGCCGGGCCAACCCGGGAAGCTGCCGTTCTGGCACGGCGACTCGCTCGGTCGACCGGCCGAGCTGGGTCGCGCGGTCGGCGCGTTCGTCCGCGAGGTCGGTGCGCTGGCGCCGGACGCCGCCCGCGAACGGGTGCGGCGAGCCGGCCTCGACGACTGGGCCACGGACAACCTGCTCGCCTACCTGGAGGAGCAGCGCGAGGCGTGCGGACACCTCCCGGACGACCGGACCATCGTGGTCGAACGGTTCCGGGACGAGCTGGGCGACTGGCGCGTGGTCGTGCACTCCCCGTTCGGCGCCCAGGTGCACGCACCCTGGGCACTGGCGGTGAGCGCGCGGATGCGCGAACGGTTCGGGGTGGACGTGCAGGCGATGCACGGAGACGACGGGCTGGTGCTGCGCCTTCCGGACGTCGAGCTGGACGACGGTCCGGCCATCGACGTGGCGTCCCTGGTGACCTTCGACCCGGACGACGTGCACGACCTCATCACTGAGCAGATCGGCGGGTCCGCGCTGTTCGCCTCCCGCTTCCGCGAGTGCGCCGGGCGAGCCCTGCTGCTGCCCCGACGCCGCCCGGGCCAGCGTCAGCCCCTGTGGCAGCAGCGGCAACGCAGCGCCCAGCTGCTCGAGGTCGCCAGCGGCTACGCCGACTTCCCGATCGTGCTCGAGACGGTTCGTGAGTGCCTGCAGGACGTGTTCGACGTGCCCGGGCTGGCCGACCTGATGCGCGACATCACCGCACGCCGGGTCCAGGTCGTCGAGATCGAGTCGACCCAGCCGTCGCCCTTCGCCCGCAGCCTGATGTTCGGGTACGTCGCGCAGTTCCTCTACGAGGGCGACTCACCTCTCGCCGAGCGGCGGGCCGCCGCCCTCGCGCTGGACCCGACCCTGCTGTCCGAGCTCCTCGGTCGCGGCGAGGGCGCCGCGCTGCGTGACCTGCTCGACCCAGCGGCGGTCGAGCGGACCGAACGCGAGCTGCAGCACCTGCTGCCGGAGCGGGCGGCCCGGCACGGGGAGGACGTGGCGGACCTGCTGCGCGTCCTCGGCCCGTTGTCCACCGCCGAGGTGGCGGCCCGGGCCGGCCCGGCCGACGAGGCCGAGGTCACCCAGTGGCTGGAGTCCCTGGAGGCCTCGCGACGGGTGATCCGGGTGCGCATCGCCGGTGACCAGCGGTGGGCCGTCGTCGAGGACGCCGGGCGGCTGCGGGACGCCCTCGGGGCGCCGTTGCCCGTGGGCATCGCCGAGGTGTTCCTCGCGCCCGTGGCCGATCCGCTGGGCGAGCTGGTCTCCCGCTTCGCACGGACCCACACGCCGTTCACGATCGCCGAGGTCGCCGAACGCTTCGGGCTCGGGCCTGCCGTGGCTGGGGCCGCGACCGCCCGGCTGGTCGGCAACGGACGGCTCGTCGAGGGTGAGCTGCGGCCGAGCGGCCAGGGGCTCGAGCTGTGCGACGCCGAGGTGCTGCGCACGCTGCGCCGCCGGTCGCTCGCCGCCCTGCGCCAGCAGGTCGAGCCGGTACCGGCCCGCGACCTGGCCCGGTTCCTGCCGCAGTGGCAGGGGCTCGCCGGGCGGCACGGCCGCGGCGTCGCCGGGCTGCTGCGCGCGATCGAGCAGCTGGACGGCGCCGTGCTGCCGGCCAGCGCGATCGAGACCTTGGTCCTGCCGCACCGCGTCGCCGGGTACGGCCCCGCGCTGCTGGACGAGCTCACCTCCTCCGGCGAGGTGCTGTGGTGCGGGCACGGCGCACTGCCCGGCGACGACGGCTGGGTGTCCCTGCACCTCGCCGATGGCGCCCCGCTGACCCTGCCTGCACCAGCCGAGCTGGAGCTCAACAGCACCCACGAGGCGGTACTGGACGCCTTGTCCAGCGGGGGCGCGTTCTTCTTCCGCTCCCTGTCCGACACGGTCGGGTCGACGGACGACGCCGGTCTCGCCGTGGCGTTGTGGGAGCTGGTCTGGTCGGCCCGAGTCACCGGCGACACCGTGGCGCCGCTGCGGGCTCGGCTCTCCGGTGGCCGGACGGCGCACCGCCCCGCCCGGGTCGGCCCCCGCCGCAGCCGGTACGCGACGTCGCGCGGCTCGGTCTCGGGCCCGGCAGCCGTCACCGGCCGCCCCAGCATCCCGGGGCGAGCCGCGATGCCGAGCCGCACCGGCCCCCCCGGCACGGCCGGCCGCTGGTCCCTGCTCCCTCCGGTCGACCTCGAGCCCACCGCACGGGCCGCTGCCCTGGCCGAGACCCTGCTGGACCGGCACGGCGTCCTGACCCGAGGCGCCGTGACCGCCGAGGGAGCCCCGGGAGGCTTCGCAGCCGTCTACCGCGTGCTGTCGGCGTTCGAGGACGCCGGGCGGGTCCGTCGGGGCTACTACGTCGACGGGCTGGGCGCCGCCCAGTTCGCCACAACGGGCCCGGTGGACCGGCTGCGCGCGCTCGAGGCCGGGCCCGCCCAGACCCTCGTCATCGCTGCGGCCGACCCCGCCAACCCCTATGGCGCCGCCCTGCCGTGGCCCGAGCGCACCGCGAGCGGCGAAGCACCGGCGGGATCGGCCGCGCAGCACCGCCCCGGTCGCAAGGCCGGCGCCCTGGTGGTGCTGCACGACGGCGACCTGGTGCTCTACGTGGAGCGCGGGGGCCGGACGCTGCTCTCCTTCACCGAGGACGAGCAGCACCTGTCCGCCGCGGCCGACGCGCTGGCGCTCGCGGTCCGCGAGGGCGCCTTGGGCAAGCTCACGGTGGAACGCGCCGACGGCGCTGGCCTGCTCGGTTCGGGGCACCCGATGGTGGCGGCGCTGGAGGCCGCGGGGTTCCACGCCACCCCGCGGGGCCTGCGGCTGAGGCGCTGACGTGCCCGAGGGTGACGTCGTCGCGCGCACGGCGCACCGCCTGCACGCCGCCCTGGCCGGCCGTGCCCTGGTGCTCAGTGACCTGCGGTGGCCCTCCTTGGCCACCGTCGACCTGAGCGCCCGCACCGTGCGCGAGGTCGTTCCGCGCGGCAAGCACCTGCTCATCAGGGTCACCGGCAGCACGCCGCGGACGCTGCACAGCCACCTGCGCATGGAAGGCTCGTGGCACGTCCACCGCACGGGCGGGCCGTGGACGTCGGCCCGCGGCGCCGACGGGGTCCGAGCGATCCTGGCCAACGACGAGTGGACGGCGGTCGGACACCGGCTCGGCATGCTCGACCTGGTCCCGACGGCCGAGGAGGACACGCTGGTCGGCCATCTGGGTCCGGACGTGCTCGGCCCGGACTGGGACGCCGCCGTGGTCCTCGCCACCCTCGACGGGCAGCCGGACCGCCGCATCGGGGACGCGCTGCTGGACCAGCGGGTGCTCGCCGGGGTCGGCACCCTGTACATGGCCGAGAGCCTCTTCCTGCACGGCACCAGCCCCTGGACGCCCGTCGCCGACGTCCGTCGTCGCGACCGGCTGCTCGAACGGATCGGCGCCCTGATGCGCTCGAACGTCGACCGGGCGGTGCAGAGCACGACCGGCGACACCCGCCGTGGTGCCACCAGCTGGGTGCACGGCAGGGCACGCCAGCCGTGCCGACGGTGTGGCACGCCGATCCGGGTCGAGCCGATCGGCAGCGCCCCGCGCGAGCGGGTCGCGTTCTTCTGCCCGCACTGCCAGCCACCTGCGGCAGGATCACCGCCATGACCTCCCCGGTGATCGCCATAGTCGGCAGCACGATGACGGACCTCGTGACGTACGTGGCGCGCGCGCCCGCGGCCGGTGAGACCGTCGTCGGCGACCGCTTCGTGGTGGGGTTTGGCGGCAAGGGCGCGAACCAGGCCGTCATGGCGAGCCGGCTCGGCGCCCGCGTGGTGTTCGTGGGGTGCCTGGGGGACGACGCCTACGGGGAGGCGTACCACCGCCACCTCGCGGACGAGGGCGTGGACGTCGGGCACCTGGCGCGCCGACCCGGCCCGAGCGGCGTGGCACCCATCTGGGTCGAGGCGGACGGCACCAACCGGATCATCGTGGTCCCCGGCGCCAACGCGGCGCTGACGGCACCGGACGCCGCGACGGCCGTCGAAGGGCTTGACGAGGTCCAGGTCGTGGTGGGGCAGCTCGAGGTTCCCCAGGCCGCCACCGCAGCCGGACTGGCCGCGGCACGGCGCCGTGGCGC
This sequence comes from Angustibacter luteus, assembly GCF_039541115.1. NCBI lineage: Bacteria > Bacillati > Actinomycetota > Actinomycetes > Kineosporiales > Kineosporiaceae > Angustibacter > Angustibacter luteus. The sequence continues at coordinate 55,652 of NZ_BAABFP010000005.1, read as the reverse complement.
GGTCACGGTGCTCAACCCGGCGCCGTACTCGTCCGTCCAGCCCGACCTGCTGGCTGCGGCCGACTGGGTGGCACCCAACGAGGTCGAGTTCGCTGAGCTCGCCGTGGAGCACGGGATCTGCGGCGCGGACGACGCGGACGCGCACGACGACGCCCAGGTGCAGGCCCTGGGCCGGGCGTTGGGGTGCGCGGTCGTGGTGACCCTGGGCCCGGACGGCGCGAGCGTGCTGGTCGAGGGCGCCGTGCACCGGGTGCCTGCTCCGCCGACGAGCGCGGTGGACACCACCGGGGCCGGCGACGGCTTCGTCGGCGCCTTTGCCGTCGGCCTCGCCGAGGGTCTGGGTGCGGTCGAGGCCGCCCGGCTGGGCTGCGCGTGCGCGTCGTGGAGCGTCAGTCGGGAAGGGACGCAGACGTCCTACCCGTCCCGCGACGAGGGCGCGACGATCCGCGCGAGCGTGCTGCCGGTCTAGCGACCGTCAGGCCGCACTGACCAGGCTGTTGCTGATGGTCTGCGGGCTCACCGGCAGCGCCGCGACGTGCGGCTGACCCGAGGTGACGACGCGCTCGGCGTCCGCCACCCGCTCGCTGACCTGGCTGAGGACGCGGGAGAGAGGGAAGTCCAGTGCGCCGCAGATCGAGGCCAGCAGCTCGCTGGACGCCTCCTTCTGGCCCCGCTCGACCTCGCTGAGGTACCCCAGGGAGACCCGGGCCTTGGCCGAGACCTCGCGCAGGGTGCGGCTCTGCTGCTGGCGCTGCTCGCGCAGCACATCACCGATCTCCTGACGGAGCAGCACCATGACGCCTCCCTGGTCCCTCTCGGGTGCCCGCGGCCGTTCGACCCCGGCACGTACTCGCCCTGCAACGACCACCGTACCTCGTCGGTCGCAGCCACAGCGTGCCCCCTGCGGCACGGCACGCCGAACGGACTAACGGTGGGCGGCTGGCGGATCTTCCCCGGTCAGCAGCCGGACGGCGGCGGCGAGCGCCGCGCGCACCGTGGCGGCCCGCACACCCGCGCGCCCGGCGGCTCCGTCGGTGGTCGCGTCGACGGCCCACGATCCCCGCGCGTCCGCCAGACCGACCCACACGACCCCGGGTGGGTGGCCGTCCTGCGGATCGGGTCCGGCGACCCCCGTGGTGGCCAGCCCGAGGTCGGCGCCGAGCCGGCGCCGCGCCCCGTCCGCCATCGCGGCCGCGACCCGAGGGTGCACGGCACCGACCCCCGCCAGCAGGTCCGCGTCCACGCCGAGCTGGTCGTGCTTCAGGTCGGTGGCGTAGGCGACCACGCCACCACGGAAGACCTGGGAGGCGCCGGGCACGGCGGTGACCGCCCCGGCCAACAGCCCGCCGGTCAGCGACTCCGCGGTCGCGACGGTCAGCCTCGCCGCAGTCAGCAGCGACACCAGCCGGGCGGCCTCGGGGTCCTCAGCCACCCGCTCCTCAGCCACCCGCTCCTCAGCCACCGGCCTGCCGGCGAGCGCGCTTGGCGGCGGCCCGCGGGCTGGTGCGGCGCAGCCGGACCGCCCGGGCCACGTAGTCCAGCCCGGTCACCACCGTGATCACCACGGCGACCGCCATCACCACCTGAGCGACCTCGAGCGGGATGACGTCGCGCGGCAGGACGTAGAGCCCGATCGCCAGGGCCTGGACGAAGGTCTTGATCTTGCCGCCGCGGCTGGCCGGCATCACGCCGTGCCGGATCACGACGAGGCGCAGCACGGTGATGCCCACCTCGCGGACCAGCACGACGATGGTGACCCACCACTGCAGCTCGCCGAGCAGGGACAGCCCGATCAGCGCCATCCCGGTGAGCGCCTTGTCCGCGATCGGGTCGGCGATCTTGCCGAGGTCGGTGACCAGGCCGCGCTTGCGGGCCAGCTCGCCGTCGAAGCGGTCGGTGATGGAGGCGACGAAGAAGGCGACGAAGGCGGCGACCCGCCACCCCGCCTGCGTCCCGTCGTCGTGCAGCAGGAGCACCCCGAAGACCGGCACCAGCACCAGACGCAGCCCGGTGAGGGCGTTGGCCACGTTCCAGATGGTCACGGGGACGGGCGTCGGGGCCGGCTCTGCGGCTGAGGGCCGCGGCGTCGACGCTGTCACGCCGTCACCCTACGTCACGCCGGTGCGGACGCCGGGGACCCGCGTGCTCAGCTGCTGGTGCCCGCCGCGCGCACCGAGCCGACGATCTGCGCGAACGACTGGCTGGTGAACACGTCCGGGGGCGCCTTGGCCGTCACGTTGACGCCCTTCTTGTCGGCGGTGGTGCCGATCAGCACGAGGGTGTGCAGGGGCTGCTGCCCGGCCGCCGTGCCGGAGGCGTCCTCGTAGGTCACGGTGTAGGCGCTGTCCAGGCCGGGCCAGGTGACCGGTGCCACCTGGACGTCCTTGGCCTGGTGCAGGTCCACCTTGGCCTTGGCCAGCGCCTCGGCCTCGGCCTGCGCGGTCCGGGTGGCATCCACGGACGTCGTCACGACCAGCGCGCCGGAACGCCCGTCGGCGCCAGGGGCGGCGGTCCGGTAGCCGACCACGGTCTGGCCCGGCTGGGCGCTCAGCCCGCTCAACAGCGTCATCGTGGTGGGCACCGCGATGCTGATCGGGCCCACGGTCACGGACTTCGTATCGGCGGGCGCGGCCCCCGGGGTGACCGCTGGCGTGGCGGTCGGCTTCCCGGCCGGCTGGGACGACGACCCACCGTCGCCGCTGCACCCCGCGGTCGTCACCGCGACGACACCGAGAACGAGCAGCAGAGCAGTCCTGCGCAGCATGCGGACGATCCCCCTCGACGGAACGGAAAGAGCCGCCGGACGACGTCCGACTGCGGCTCGACGTCCACTATAGGCACGCGAACGGCCCCACCAGACCCAACCACGATGGGCCCGAACCGGGTACCAGGACCCACGCCACGGCGCCGGGCGACCGACAGGATGGTCCGGTGACCACACCAGCGGACGGGGGGCCTCGATGAGCCAGGCGAAGGCGATGCCGCGCATCCGGCGGGCCATGGGTCGGGACGACGGCGCCGCGTCCCTGGAGACCACCGGCATGATCGCCGGCGTCGCCCTGCTCGTCGCCGCCGTGGTCGGCGTGCTGATCGCGGCCAGCCCGGTCTTCAGCGACAACGTCCAGCGCGCGTTCTGCCTGGTGTTCACCCTCGGTCAGGGCGACTGCGCCCCGGCCCGGACGACTGCCCAGGAGCACAAGCCGACCGCCCCGTGCGTCGTCAAGAGCGATGGCTACGACGCGAACGCCGAGGTCAGCTTCGTGGTGACGCTGTCGAACGGCGAGAAGTTCCAGGTGGACCAGCTCAGCGACGGCACCTACCGCGTCACCCGGTCGAGCAGCAGCGGAGTGGGGGTGGAGGCCGGCGTCGGCTTCGACGTCACCGTCACGGTGGACGACAACAAGTACGGTGCCGCCGCCAAGGCCGAGGCGAGCGCGACCGCGACCTTCGGTGCGGGTCAGGTGTTCTACGTCAAGAACGAGGACGACCTGAACAAGCTGATCGTGGCGCACGCCCAGGACGTCGCGGACGACCAGGTCGCCGGCGACAGCGGCCCGGGCCGGTGGCTGCTCGACCACGCCGAGGGCATCGTCGGGCAGGACCACCCGCTGCCGACCCCCGACGCGGAGTTCGTCGAGGGCGGCATCTCGCTCGACGCGGACGCCAACGCGACGCTCGGGACCGCGAGCGCGGCCGCCGGCGCCGGGGTCAAGGAGATCCTCGGCTACCAGAAGAAGCGCGACGGCTCCACGACGGAGTACCTGCGGGCCTCGGTCGACGGCTACGCCCAGGCGTCGGTCCTCGGCGGCGACGAGGACGACTCGAGCTACCAGCTCGCCAAGGCGAAGGCCGAGGGCGAGGTCACCGCGATCATCGAGATCGAGCGCGACGCCAAGGGCAACATCACCGCGGTGCGGGTCCGCTCGATCATGGCGGGCGAGGCGGACGCCAACGAGGACACCCTGGAGAGTGACGACGTCGACCACAGCGGCTACGTGGAGCGGACCGTGGAGCTGCCGGTCAAGAACGACTCGGACCGGGTGCTGGCCGACCGCTTCCTGACCGCGATGGGCATGCCCGAGGTGGCCGGGATCAACGTGCCGCCGGGGCTGGCCACCCAGGTCGCCGGCGCACCCGACCTGCTGGGCGCCACGACCGCCTTCGCGCACGCCGCGCAGGCCCGGGGCTTCATCACCGAGCAGTCGTACGACCACGAGAGCAGCACCAACGGCGCCAACTTCGACGCCGAGGCGATCGCCAAGGTCGGCGGCAAGGTCGAGGTCGCCACCAACAGCCGGACCGCGACCGGCGGCCAGTACTGGGACGGCACGAAGTTCGTCCCCTGGACCGGATGCGGTGGGTGAGCACGCGACGATGAGCGGTTTCGTCGAGGCCGGGGTCCGCCCGGCCAGGATCTTCGGCCCGGTGCTGGTCGTGGTCGGCCTGCTGATGCTGGTCGCGGCCGTGGTGAGCGGGCTGTCCGTGCTGGGCACCGGGACGACCGTGCTCGCCCAGGGCCCGGCGGGCACGGCGCTGACCCTGTCCGACGAGGCGACCAGTGCCGGGCTCACGGTGCTGGTCGCGACCAAGGACGACGCGCAGACCACGCTGGACGACGCCTGCCGGGTCTCCCCCGGCGACAACCGCACGAGCCCGATCCTGGGCGGTGCGAAGACCGTCCGGGACGACGTGACCTACCGCCCCTTCGTCTCCATCAAGCACGGCTGGACGGACGACCGCACGCTGACCTGCAGCGGACCGCACCTGCAGAGCGTGCTCGTCACCCAGGACAACAGGACCCCGCGACTCGTGCTGACCGGCCTGCTGGCCTTCGCCGGGATCGGCGCCCTGATCATCGGAACCATCGGCCTGGCTGCCAGGGGGCGCCGCCAAGCACAGAGCAGGAGGAACGCATGACCACACCGCCCCAGCACCGGATCGACCTGCGCGCCGTCGCCGTCACGGCACTCGTGACGGGACTCGGGTCGACGGCCATCGCCCTGGTCGCCGGCATCATCTCCACGCCCAAGAACCAGGTGACCCTGGACATCGTCCTGCGCTCGCTGATGGTCGCCGTTCTGCTGGCTCTCGTGCTGCCCTCGGTCCTGGACCGGCAGCCGCGGATCGCCGCCACCGCTCTCTACCCGAGCGTCCTCGCCGGTGCCACCCTCGGTTACCTGATCAACCCCTACTCGTGGAGCGGTCGGAGCTTCGTCACCCAGCTCGTGCTGGACGCCGGCCCCGCGACCGCGGTAGCCGACCTGATGCTCTGGCTCGTGCTCGTCGCCGTCGCCTGCACGCGCGTGGCAGCCGACGATCGCGCCCCGGTGAGCACACCCAACGGCTACACCGCGACCTGACGGGCCGCTACCGGGCCAGCTCGGCGAGCAGGTCGACCCCTTCGCTGCCGGTCACGACGGCGGGGACGAGGTCACCCACCTGGAGACCGCCGGCGGGTAGCCGCACGACACCATCGACGTCCGGGCCCTGGTGCGCCGCGCGACCCTCGGCCTCGCCGTCCTCGACGAGCTCGACGAGTACCTCGACGCGCTCCCCCACCCGCTCCTCGGCGCGCTGGGCGGTCAGCTGCTCGACCAGGTCGGTCAGCCGGTTGACCCGGTCGGCCACGACGTCGGACGGCAGCTTCCCGTCGTAGGACTCGGCCTCCGTGCCGTCCTCGTCGGAGTAGCCGAACACCCCCACGACGTCCAGCCGGGCCTCGGTCAGGAACTCCTCGAGCTCGTCGACGTCGTCCTCGGTCTCCCCGGGGAAGCCGACGATCACGTTCGACCGAACCCCCGCCAGCGGCGCGGCCGCTCGCACCTGCTCGAGCAGGGTGAGGAACGACTCGGTGCCGCCGAAGCGGCGCATCCGGCGCAGCAGCGGCCCCGCGGCGTGCTGGAACGACAGGTCGAAGTACGGCACCACACCCGGCGTGGAGGCCATCGCCTCCAGCAGTGACGGACGCATCTCGGCAGGCTGCAGGTAGGACACCCGCACCCGGTCCACGCCCTCGACGGCCGCCAGCTCGGGCAGCATCGTCTCGAGCAGCCGAAGGTCGCCGAGGTCCTTGCCGTACGACGTGGAGTTCTCGCTGACCAAGAAGATCTCGCGCACGCCCTGCTCGCCCAGCCAGCGGGCCTCGGCGAGCACGTCCGCAGGACGACGGGACAGGAACGCGCCGCGGAAGGCCGGGATCGCGCAGAACGCGCACCGCCGGTCGCAGCCGGACGCGATCTTCAGCGGCGCCCACGGGCGGCCGTCGAGCCGTCGGCGCAGCACCCGGGGCCCGGACGCCGGCGCGACCCCCGCGGGCAGGTCCGGCGCGTTCGCGTGGCCCGGGACGGCGACGAGCTGGTCCCCGGCGGCGTCCTGCCGGCTGGCCGGGGTCAGCGGCAGCAGCGTGCGGCGGTCCCGCGGGACGTGGGACGCCGGTCGCCCACCGTGCAGGATCGAGTCCAGGTGCGCGGACATGTCGGCGTAGGAGTCGAAACCGAGCACCGCGTCGGCCTCCGGCAGCGACTCGGCGAGCTGGTTGCCGTAGCGCTCGGCCAGGCAGCCCACCGCGACGACGGCCTGGGTGCGCGCCGAGGCGTCGTCCTTGAGCTGGCTGGCCTCCAGCAGCGCGTCGACCGAGTCCTTCTTCGCGGACTCGACGAAGCCGCAGGTGTTGACCACCGCGACGTCGGCCGCCTCGGCATCGTCCACGAGCGTCCAGCCCTCGGCCTCCAGCCGCCCCGCGAGCTCCTCGGAGTCCACCTCGTTGCGGGTGCAGCCGAGGGTGACGAGGGCGACGGTTCGTGCGGGCATGACCTCAACTCTACGGGCCCTGGGCAGGGCCCCGGACCAACCAACCGAGCGGGTCAGCGAGTGACCTTCACGCCCTTCATCACCGGGAACTGCGGGAGCGCCACGTCCACCGTGGTCGCCGAGGCGGCCAGCGCCGGGTAGGTGGCGTACATGTCCACGCCGGTCCCGTCGACGTCGCGCGGCATCGGTGAGCAGATGCAGCCGGTGGCGTAGTCGCCGGTGTCGGTCTTGAAGGGCAGCAGCCGCAGCTTGCCCGCGGTGTCCACCATGGCGACCTGGCTGGTGTCGGAGCCGGCGGTGCCGCCGTTCAACCAGGTGCCACTCGGCTGGACCGAGTCGCCACTGGTGCTGCGCAACCGCCAGTGCAGCACGGTCATGGTGTCGGCGGCGCTGACCTCGATGACGTCCGCGGTGAGCGCCAGGGGCGTGCTGCCGCTCAGCTGCGGGTTCAGCTGCACGTTCGCCTGCGCGGACGCGATGGGCGGCGAGGCGGTGGCCGTCGCCAGCAGCTGCTGGGCCAGCTGGTCGGCCGACTGCCCACTCGGCGACGCCGAGGCGCCGGGGCTGGTCTGGCCGGACGACTTCTTGTCGTCGTCCCCGGAGCAGGCGGCCAGCCCGGCGACCAGGGCGAGCACCGTGACGGGGAGCGCGACGGAGCGCAGCAGGTGCCTGGTCATCGTCACTTGCCCTTCACGGAGTAGGTGATGGTGACCCTGCGGTTCTCCTGGCGCCCTTGGGCGGTGGCGTTGGTCGCGACCGGATCGGCCTCGCCCCGGCCGGCGGCCTCGAACGTCACGTCGCCACCCGCGACCGGCTTCAGCGCGGCGAGCACCGCGTCCGCCCGCTGGCGGGACAGCACGAGGTTGTGGGCCGGCGAGCCGGTCGAGTCGGTGTACCCCGTCACCGTGACCGTGCCGGTCCCCCGGGCGGCGATGTCCTTGCCGACGGCGTCGATCTTGCTGGCGGCCCTGGGGCTGAGCTTGGCGCTGTCCGTGGCGAACAGGACGTCGGCGGCCAGGTCGACCGTCACCTTGGTCGGCGTCTCGGTCTTGCGGACCGTCTTCTCCAGGTCGCTCGTGCGCTCCTGCAGCGGCAGGATGAAGCTGCCCGGGTTACCGACGGCGGCGATGGCGTCGGTCGGCACCGTCGGCCAGCCCGTCGTCAGCTCCACGATCCCCTTGCCCTGCGGGGAGACGGGGGTCAGGGCGCCGTCGCCCACCTGGACGTCGCTGACCGCGGCCCCGAACGCCATCACCGACACCGAGGTCACCGAGGCCGGCAGCGGCGGGACGACCGCGTAGCCGGCGTACAGGGTGCCCGGGGCGAAGCTGCTGACCTCGAAGTCCTGGTAGCGCGAGCACAGGCAGGCGTCCCCCGACACCATCGGCCGGTAGCGCTTGAGCCCGACCGGGTCGATCACGTCGACGTTGAAGACGTCGCCGGGCCGGTAGCCGGACTTGTCGAGCACCGAGATGTCGTTCAGCGTCTGCGGCCCGACCACGACGTCCTTCGCGCCCTGGGGCAGCCCGATGCTCCAGTACACGACCGTGCCGCCGTCGATCCGGCGGACCGCGTTCACCACGCCGCGCAGCTGCCCGTCCTGCGCCGAGCGGTTCGGCGAGAAGTCGAACGACCCGGCCACGGGGACGTCGTCCACCGGGGCCGCGGCAGCGACCCCGGCAGCGGGGCCCAGCAGGGCCAGCGCCAGCAGTCCGCCCAAGGCGGCAAGCGACGATGTTCGCCGAATCACGTGTCACCCTCCCGTGCGGTCGGTTCGCCGACCGCATGTCCAGTTCGTCCCGCCGCGACGGTACCAGCGGCTCGCTCCTGCTACGACGTCACCGGGTCAGCCGCGGTTCCAGCCGATCCAGCAGGTCGTCCGCGTTCTCGAGCCGTAGCTTGCCGGTGTCGCCGTCGATCACGAAGTGCAGTGAGAAGGGCCCGCAGTCCAGCGGCAGGTCCACGTCCGGGGGCGGTGGCGGTGTGGTGGGTGTGGCAGGTGTGGTGGGTGTGGTGGGCGACGGGGCCGGCGGCGTGGTCGTCGTCGACGGCGTGGGGCGGTCGGCGAAGCGGCAGCTCCCCCAGGGCATGCCGACCTTCGCCTCCGCCTTCGCCTCGACGCGGTGGCCGGTCGAGGTCGGCGTCCTGCTGTGCACGGTGACCCGGACCCGGTCGTCCCGGAAGTCGTAGCAGTAGGAGACGACGTCCTCGTCGTTGCGCTGGGCCAGGTCCGCCGCGGCGTCCGACCCCCAACTGCTACAGGTGCTGGAGGTGCGGTGCTGGAAGTCGTCCTCGCTGGTCACGTCGCGCAGCAGCTGAAGCACGACGTTCGACCTGATGTCCTTCGCGCCGGCCAGCGCGGCGCTCTCCGCGCCGGTCTGGCCCTTCCCCAGCCGATCCCCTCCCTCGGCCAGGGGCAGCGCGAGCTTCATGGCGAGCATGCCCATGCCGAGCAGGCCGACCACGATCAGCCAGGTCACTGCCTGGCCGTCGTCCCCGGTCGGCCGCCTCAGCCGCGCCCGCAGCACCTTCGTGCTCACCGCCGTACCTCCGCGCTGTAGTCCGTCTGCCCTGGCACGCGGCGGTGGGCCGCTCGAGGCCCTGTGCCTCCCGAGCGACCCACCGGCCGGGTCGGTGCGTCGATCAGCCGGGGAACGCCTTGCTGAACGCGGTGGTGACCTTGTCGCCCAGCTTCTGGTTGTTCAGCGCCAGGACGACGGCCCCCACGATCACGGCGACCGCCACGATCATGCCGACGTACTCCAGCGTTCCCTGGCCGCTCTCGCGGCTCTCCAGCGCCTTCTGCGCGCGAACCTGCATGGCGACGAGTGCCTTGGTCATGATCTGCTCCTCTGGTCGAAGTCCTTGTCGTTGCGGGCCTGCCCCGCTCCCCCCGCCGGGGGGCCCTGCTGACAAGGACAACGTTATGAGCCGTCGGAGCCTGGTTCATGAGCCGCAGGGCCCACGCCGGACCCACTTTCCGGACCTACCGCCGGGCCCACCCGCGGGACTGCTCCGGTGGGTCACGACGCCCCACCGAGCCAGAGCGAGACCGCCTCGGCGCGGGTGCGCACGCCCAGCTTCGCGAAGATGTGGTTCACGTGGTTCTTGACCGTCTTCTCTGACAGGTAGCACTCGCGGGCGATCTGGCCGTTCGTGAGGCCCCGCCCGATCAGGTCCATCACCTCGACCTCGCGCTCGCTCAGCCCGGCGTCCGGACGGTGCGGCGCCGCAGGCTCCGGCGCCTGCTGGATCAGGGCGTTCCGCAAGGCGTCCATCGCCGGTGCGGACATCACGGAGGACCCGGCGGCGGCCCCCAGCACCGAGGAGACGAGGTCCTCGGGGCGGAACTGCCCGTGCACGAGGTAGCCCGTGGCCCCGGCCTCGAGCGCGGCCCGGATGACGTCGGGCGCGTCGCTGTAGGTGAGCATGACGACCTTGGAGTGGTCCCGGATCTCGGCCAGTGCCGAGACGCCGTCCCGGCGCGGCATCCGGACGTCGAGCAGCACGACGTCCGGCAGGGTCTGCCGGACGAGCTGCACGGCGGCCTCGCCGTCGCCCGCCTCACCCACCACGTGCACCCGCGGGTCGGCCTCGAGCAGGCTGCGCAGGCCCATCCGGATCAGGGAGTTGTCGTCCACCACCGCCACCGTGACCGGCCGCTCGCGCGGCACGTCCTGGCTGTCGACGTCCGGCGTCGGTGCGCTGCTCATGCGATCCCTCTCTCGTCGCCTTCCTGAGCCACCGGGATCCGCACCCGGATCGTCGTGCCCTCAGCGGGGCACGAGGTGACCGTGAGGTCGCCGCCGACCTGGCGCGCGCGCTCGGTCATGCCCTGCATCCCGAAGTGACCCTTGGGGCCGGCCGCAGTGGCGTCGAAGCCCCGGCCGTTGTCCGCGACCACGAGCTCGACGGAGTCGGGGCGCCCCTGCAGGCTGACCCCGACCTCGGAGGCGTCCGCGTGCCGGCGGACGTTCTCGAGCGCCTCACCGGCGATGCTGACCAGCTCGTAGCGCGCCTCGTGCGGCACGTCGGCCACGTCGTGCGCCTCGAAGGTGCAGCGAAGGCCCGCCTCCTGGGCGAACTCCTGGCAGAGCGCACCCAGGATCTCCGCCAACGGGCGATCGGGCTGGTCGGCCCGCATCCGCACCAGGATGGCGCGGGCCTCGGCGGCAGCCTGCTCCGCTCCGTCCGCCAGCGCGCGGGCGTACTCGATGGCCCGGGCGGGGTCGCGCTCCACCCAGTCCGGCAGCGCCGTGGCCCCCATGGCGATGCCGTGCAACGTCTTGGCCAGCGAGTCGTGCATCTCGCGGGCGAGCCGGGCGCGCTCGTTCGCCGTGCTCTCGTCGGCGCGGACCCGGGCCAGGGTCTCGAAGCCCCGCACCTGCTCACGGGTCGAGCGTCGGTAGGCGTGCGCGATCGTGAACAGCGCCACGTAGAGCAGCGGGATGACCGCCGAGGTCAGGAAGTCCGGGTTCTCGCTGTCCGCGACCGCCAGCAGGTACAGGGCGACCGCGCCGACCACGACCACGGTGCCGGCCCGCAGCTCCAGGATGAGGCCGACGATGAACACCGTCGTCAGGCTGGCCAGCACCAGGGGGCTGTTCACGCCGACGATGTTCACCACCGCCATCGACCCGACGACGTCGGCGAGCACGATCAGCGGATGACGCACGCACAGCGCCGTCACGCGCTCCTCGGCCAGGAAGCCGGCGATGCTCACGGCACCGACCGCGACCGTCGCCGCCAGCACCCACGGCGTCGGCGGCGTCCGCACGAACGAGACGGTGGTCAGCGCGACCGTCCCCAGGCGCAGCAGGAAGGACAGCCGGATCATCCGGCCGAGCCCGCCGTCGTGCTCCTGGTCGCCGACGACCCACGTCGCCTCAGCCACCGAACAGCGCCCCGAAGTCCACACCGGACCCGATGAAGAAGCCCACCAGCAGGGTGACCATGACCGCGGGCACGAGGATCATGGAGGTGACCAGGGTGACCCGCGGTGCAGCCCGCGCGGCCCGTCGCCGCATCCGCTGGCCGCTGTCGCGCCGCATGTCCGCCGCGATCTGGTTGAGCGTGTCGGCCAGCGGGGCGCCGAGCTCCTCGGACTGCAGGAAGGCCGTGACGAACTGCGAGACCGGCTCCGAGCCGGTGCGATCGCGCAGCGCGTTGAAGGCGCTGCGCAGGCTGGCCCCGTTGCCGAGCTGACCGAGGGTGAGCAGGATCTCGTCCGCCAACGGGCCCTGGAAGCGTTCGCTGACCCGGGCCAGCGCCGGCCGGAAGGCGACGCCGGCGGTCACCGTCACCGCGAGGACGTCGAGGAAGTCCGGCAGGTCGCGGTCGATCGTCTCCGACCGGATCCGTTGTGCGCCCGCCAGCCGACCCAGCGGCAGGAAGACCGCCGCGACCACGCAGAGCACCGTGAACAGGGGCTGACCGTTGACCAGGAACACCAGACCCGGAGCGAGGAAGATCAGCAGCCACATGGCGACCCGGCGCAGGAACACGTCGACGGTCAGGCCGTCCGGACGGCCGGCGGCGTCGATCCGCCGCTGCAGGGAGGCCACTCCACGGACCCCGATCACCGAGCGGACCGACGGCACCAGCTTGCCGGCCAGCCGCTCCAGCGGCCCCAGCCCCCGAGCCTCGCGTCGCTGCTCGTCGCGCAGCAGCACCAGGTCCTCGACGGCCAGCCCGGTCGTCGCGTCGGACTTCGTCATCCGGTAGCCCACGGCGAACAGCACGACCAGCCCCAGCCCCACGAGTCCGCACAGCGCGGGCACCGCGAACAGCGCCGTCATGGTTCGATCCGGGTGATCCGGCGGATCATCAGCAGCCCGATCGCGTACAGGACGCCGCTGGTGAGCAGGGCCGCCTGACCGAGCGGCTCGGTGGTCATCCGCTGCACCGTGCCCGAGTGGAAGAGGTTCAACCCCGCGGTGAGCATCAGGCCCAGCCCGACCACGAGGTAGCCCGTGAGGACCGCCTGCGCCAGGACGGTGCGCACCTCGCGGCGCACCTCCTTGCGCATCTCGAGGGTGTCGGCGATGTCGCGCAGCGAGGTCACCAGCGAGCCGCCACTGCGGGAGGAGACCAGCAGCGTCGAGATCAGCACCCGGATCTCCCGCGACGGCAGCCGCTCGTTGATCTGCGCCATCGCCGTCTCCAGGTCCGCACCGACGCGCATCTGGTCGGCCACGATGCGCAGCTCGGTGCTGGCCGGGTCGGCCAGCTCGTCGGCGGCCATGTCGATCGCGGTGCGGATCGAGAGCCCGGCGCTCGTCGCGTTCGCCAGCACCCGAGCGAGCTCGGGCATCTGGTTGATGAACGCCTCCAGGCGGCGGTCGCGGGCCCGGGCCAGGAAGACCCGCAGCCCCTGCAGGCCGATCACGGCGCCGAGCAGGGCGAACACGGGCGCGAGCACCACGAACAGCGCCCAGCCCGAGGCCACGGCGGCCGCGGCGACCACGATCGCCACCAGCAGCGGCGGCCGCTCCACGCCGGCCAGCACGAGCTGGCGCTGCACCCAGCGACCCGGGCGGGTCCGCACGAAGCGCCGGTTCCAGACGAACATGGCGGAGGCCCGCGCGTCCAGGGAGTCGTCCACGACCAGCAGCCGCAGCCGCTGCGTGCGGCCGGTGGCGACCAGCACGTCCCGCAGTCCGGCCACCGCCAGGAAGGAGGCGACCAGCAGCGCGGCGAAGGCGAGCGCGAGCATCACTCGGCCCACTCCATCGACGAGCCGGTCAGCGGGTCCAGAGCGTGCACCGATCCCGGGAGCTCCTCGCCCGCGCGGCGCAGCTTGCGCACCAGCGAACGCGGGACCGGGTGGCTGACGAAGCTTCCGCGCTTGCCGTCCGGCCCGATGTGCTCCGGCTCCCAGGTCATCACCGGCCGGACCTCGAAGGGTGCGTCGCGGCGGGACTCCAGGCAGGCCACCTCGGTGATCCGCCGGGTGCCGTCCGACCCGCGTTGCAGCTGGACGACGATGTCGACCGCCTCGTTCACCTGCTCGTGCAACGCGCGGAACGGCACCTCGACGTCGCTCATCGACGCCAGCGTCTCGAGCCGGGCCAGCGCGTCCGCGCTGGTGTTGGCGTGCACGGTGGCGAGGGAGCCCTCGTGACCGGTGTTCATCGCCTGCAGCATGTCCAGCGCCTCGCCGGCCCGGACCTCGCCGACGATGATCCGGTCGGGCCGCATGCGCAAGGCGTTGCGCACCAGGTCGCGGATCGTCACCTGCCCGCGACCCTCGACGTTCGGCGGGCGCGTCTCCAGCCGGACCAGGTGCTGCTGCTGCAGGGACAGCTCGGCGGCGTCCTCGATGGTGATGATCCGCTCGTGCTCGGGGATGAAGGCCGACAGCGCGTTCAGCATCGTCGTCTTTCCCGAAGCCGTACCGCCGGACACGATGATGTTCATCCGGGCCCGCACGCAGGCGGCCAGCAGCTCGGCCGTCTGCCGGTTGAGGCTGCCGCGCTTGAGCAGCTCGTCCAGCCCGTACGCCTTGGGGAACAGCCGGATCGTGACCGTCGGTCCGTTCAGGGCCAGGGGCGGCAGGACGACGTGGACGCGCGCGCCGCGCGGCATCCGGGCGTCCGGTGGCAGCCGGGCGTCGACCATGGGGCTCGACTCGTCGACCCGGCGGTTCACGGTGCTGACCATCCGGTCGATGGTCTGCAGCAGCTGCTCCTCGCTGGTGAACCCCGAGGGCATCCGCTGGAGCTGGCCGAAGCGCTCGACGTAGAGCTCCTGGTGGCCGTTGATCATGATCTCGCTGATGGTGTCGTCGCCGAGCAGTGGCTCGAGCACGCCGAGGCCCACGGCGTCGTCCACCACGCGCCGGATGAGCGCGTTGCGCTCCCGGCTGGACAGGATGATGCCTTCGCGGGAGACCAGGTGGGCGAGGACCCGCTCGAGCCGCACGCGGCGCTGAGCGGCGTCCAGCCGGCCCAGCTCGTGCAGGTCGACCTCGTCGAGCAGCTTGGTCTTGAAGCGCTCGACCAGCCGCTGGTCGGTCTCCCCGGCCGAGGCGCCGGAGGTGCCGGTGGCCGCGGCCGAGCCGGTCCGGGTGTCGTCGTCGCGGCCCGGCCCGGCGAAGCCTTCGGAGAACTGGCCCCTCACGGCATCACGGCCTTGCGGGTGACCGTCCACGCCGGCAGCCCGGGAGCGACCATCGGCACCTGGACCGTGATCGAGACGCCGTAGTCCGGGCCGAACGTGCTCAGGGACTCCACGTCCATCCGGGCCGGCAGCGAGTCCTGCGCGGCCTGCGAGGCGCTGCGGCCCTGGCTGTAGGCCCGGGCCGCCTGCCGCGCGGCGTCGTTGGTGGCCTGCACCGTGGCCAGGCCGAGGACGAGCTGGACCACCACGGCCATGATGAACAGGGTCACCGGCAGCAGGGCGACGAGCTCGAGCGACGCGACGCCGCGGTCGCCGCCAGCCCGGCGCGGACGGACCCTGTTCGCACGGGTGGGGCTCACGGCTCGGTCACCACCTTGCGGGTCACCGAGAGGTCCCACGGCGAGCCCAGCGCGAAGGTGACCAGCGGGACGTTGACGGTGACCCGCACCCGGCTCGGGTCGCCGCCGACGGCGGGTGTCACCGCGACCCGGTCGCGAAAGCCGTCCGGAACGCGGTCCTTGGCCGCGTCGTTGACCTCGGCGGCGCTGCTCCCGACCGACACGGCGTGCGAGGCAGCCGTGGCGGCGCTGTTCAGCCAGACCGACGACATGGCCGTGACGCCGATCTGCCAGCAGATCGCCAGGATCAGCAGCACGAGCGGCAGGAGGGCCACCGTCTCCAGCGTCACCTGTCCGGCGTCCGGGCTGGGCTGACGGCGACGGCTCAGCCGGGACGCCTCGCGCCGCCGGCCGCGACGGGTCGCCGACTCCTCCAGCGCGGCGGCCGCCGCGCCCTCGTTCGCGGTGACCCGGACCATGCCGACCTCGGCACCGATGGCCCGCAGCGCCTGGAACCACACCGGCTCCTTCAGCGCGGACGCGTCCCGAGCGTTCACCGCGGGCTCGAGCTTGCGGTAGAGAGCGGGCATGGCGGCGGAGACGACCGGCGACTGGGCGAGCTTGCGCAGCGTGTCGGCCTGCACCTCGTCGTCCCGGCTGGCCTGGTTGACGAGCACCCGCACCATGTCGTGCTTGCGGACGCCGAGCTGCTCCCAGGCCGTGGTCTGACGACGCAACGCCCGCAGGGCCAGCACGTCCGGCGTGGTCACCACGAGCACCTCGTCGGCCAGCTCGACCGCGGCGGCCTGGACCGGTGTCACGTGGCTGCCGACGTCCAGCAGCACCAGGTCGTAGTGCTGGCGCAGCAGCGTGATGATCCGGCGCACCGCGGACGGCGTCACGTACTCGACGTCCCGGACGTCGGTCGGCGCCGGGAGCAGGTGCAGGCCGCTCTCGTGCGGGACGACGGCGTCGACCACGGTCCGGGCGCTGAGGTCGTCGGCGACCTTCGCCAGGTCGGCGATCGAGCTGCGCCAGCGGACGTCGATCAGGCTCGTGACGTCGCCCTTCTCCAGGTCTAGGTCGACCAGCACGACGCGGTACCCCTCGACCTGGGCGACGACGTCCAGCCCGAAGTGCACCGCGAGCGTCGTGGTGCCCACGCCACCCTTGGCACCGGAGAGCGCGATCACGTTCGCGCCGCCCAGCCCGTCCTGCCCGCTGTCGCCGGAGACGATGCGCTTCATGGTGCGGGCCCAGTCGTTCGCGGACTGCAGGCGCGTCTGCACCTCCTCGAAGCTGAGCGGGTAGGTGACGATGCCGCGAGCGCCAGCCTCCATCGCGGCGGCGTACGACTCGCTCCCGGTGTCACTGCTGACCACCACCGAGGCGGTGCCGGGACGACGGATCGACAGGTCGCGCACGACGTCGGCGTACGGCTGGGGGCCGAGCTCGTCGTGCAGGAACACCACGTCGGGCTCGAAGCGCAGCACCGCGTTCGTCAGCTCCTGGCTGGACTCGGCGACGTAGGCGACCTCGACGTCGCCGATCTCGGCGAGTCGCGAGCGGAGCTCGTAGCTCAGGGCCTGCTCGGCGCAGCCGAGGACGACGACGATCACTTGCCCTCCTCGGCCACGGCCTTGCCGCCCAGCCGCTCGGCGTCGTACTTGTCGCTCTCGCCGCTGCGGTTCTGGGTGTTGCCGGTCGGCAGCTTCACCAGGCGCACCTCCTCGGCGAAGGCACCGGCGTAGGTCACCGCGAGCGCGTCGTTCGGCTCGAGCGCGAGGGAGACCGGGATCACGTCCGAGGCCTTGCCGTCCTCGTCCTGGGACGGGTCGGCCTGGACGGTCTGACGACCACCCACCGAGATCACCCGCACGTTGCGGACCAGCACCCGGACCTGCTTGGCCAGCCCGGGGACGTCGGCGAACACCGCGTAGATGTCCACGAAGTCGCCGGGTTGGACCCGCCCGGCCACGCCGGTGACGGCGTTCACGTCGATGGCGATCTCGCGCTCGGTCGGGCTCAGGTCCGAGGGCGGCACCAGCATGTCCTGGGTGATGAAGGTGCCGGCCTTGACGTTGAAGCCGACCTTGCGCCCGTCCAGCTGCTCGGAGTTGGTCACGCTGGTGCTGGGGGCCCACTTCTCGGGCACGGAGACCTGCTCGAGGTCGGCCGAGGTGAGCTGGCTGAAGGCCGGCACGTCCTTGCTGGCCTTCCAGACGGTCATCTTGGCGCCGACCTGGCTGTTGACCTGGCCGACGTAGGAAGCGAGCGCCACGAACACGACGACCGCGGCGAGCCCGGCCATCACCATCAGCAGGACGCCTCGTCGTTGACGAGGATTCACTCGGTACCTCCAAGAAGGGCGATGGGAGACGACGAGCGCTTGCAGAAGGCGCACGTGCCGGTGGGAGTCAGTCGGGTGCAGACGGGGCAGGTCGAGTCGGTGACCCAGCGGACGAGCGCGCCGGGGTTGGTGGGCACGGCGCACATCTCGACGGCGCCGGGCGCGCCGTAGCGCTGCTTGGGGTCCACCGCGGCGGCGACCCGACGGGCGGTCTGGGTGCCACCGGCGGCGTGCGCCCAGTCCAGGGCGCGCTGCGGTGCGTCGCCGCTGACCCACAGCTCGTGCCGGATGGCCTCGGAGCCGGCGGGCCACGGGGTGCGTGGGCTGCCGCCGACCGGCAGGACGCCCCGGGCGGGGAAGTGCTGGACGACGAAACCGGCGCCCCAGGGCAGCCAGGAGCGCAGGTGCTGGCGCAGGGTCGGCTGCGGTTCGGCGAGGCCGCCGACGCCCCGGGTCCAGGCCAGCGACAGGGTGGCGGAGATCGCGGCGTCGAGCTCGGCCATGACCTGGCCGGCGTCGCGCGACGGGCTGCCGGCGGCCAGCGCGGCGAGCGCCAGCACGGCGAGCGGAGAGTGCGGGATGGGTCGAGCGGCTACCGCGCGGTCGTCGTCCCGGTCCGCCAGCACGCTGGCCTGGGCCCGGACCAGGGCCGCGTCGCGCTCCTCGCCGAGGACCACGACGGCCTCGTCACCGGGAGGCACCGCCGCCAGGATCGACCCCGTCTCAGCGACCTCGCAGCGCACGACTCCCGGAGCATCGGCTCCCCCGCCGCGCAGTGCGGCCACGACCACCACGAATCCGTACCTCGCATCTCGGCATCCCCCGGCCCGACGACAAGACGCCCCCGCGCCTCGAGCCCGAGCACACCATAGCCACATTCGATGGCTATGTCGGATCAAGACCTCATACGGGCCACAACGGTCACGAACCGCAAAGGATCAGTGACGTTCAGCAACTAAACTCGTTGCGGCAGCACACATCACGCAGGGTCGTCAGGTCCGAACTTGAGCCGGACGACCTGACCCTCCGCGCCGGCCGCACCGAGCGGCTTGCCGTTCACGGTCAGCCGGACGCCACCGGCGTTGCCCAGGGTGAGCCGCAACCCCTTGCCGTCGCTGAACTTGCGCTTGTCGCCCTTGACCAACAGGCCCGAGAACACCGACTTGCCCGACGCGTCCCGCACCGAGACCCAGGAGTCACCGGTGACGTTCATCGCGACCGCGACGCCCGCCGCGTTCGACGGCTTCGTCGACGTGGGCGACGACGTGGACGTCGGCTCGCCCGTGGACGTCGAGGTGGCGCTGGGCGTCGGGCTCGGGGTCGGCTCCCCGGCCTGCCCGGCCGGCACGGACACGCTGGGCGACGCGACCTGGGTGGTCCCGCGGCCCGGTGAGCGGAGGTCGCCGATGACCTGGACGAGCAGGAAGACCAGCAGCACGGCGAGGGCAGCGCCCACGATGAGCGCCCGGTTCGGCCCGGAACGCTCGAGCGGGCGCTCCTTCGAGCTCCAGCCCGGGGCGCGCCGCAGGGTCGGCCGGGCCGCGATCGGGCCCGTGGGTGGGACCGCACCGTCCGGCACCACCGTCGGCTGACCGGAGCGGCCGGGCCGGTTGGTCGGGATCGGACCGGTCAGCGGCCGGTCCACCGGACCGGTGGTCCGGACGGGCGGCGGAGCCTGGACTCCCTTGCGCTGGGCGTACGCGTCGAGCAGCGGTGCGGCGTCCAGGCCGACCTGCTTGGCGTAGGCGCGGACGTGCCCGCGGGCGTACACGTCACCCCCGCAGAGGGTGAAGTCGTCGCTCTCGATGGCTCGCACCACAGTCGCCCGCAGGTTGATCGCCTCGCCGATCTGGACGTCCGACAGGCCCCTGGCCTCGCGCGCCTCACGCAGGGCATGACCGAGCGGCGCGGCGTTCTCGCCGTGCTCCTGCCCGCTCATGCCGGGGTCCTCCCGCTGCTGATCAACCCCACCATCCTACGGGCGAATCGGACCGCCGAGTGACATAGGCGTCCCCCAGTCCGGCCACCCGAACCAGCAGGTCAGCGCCGGTCGGTCAGGTCCCAGGCGTCCTCGGAGGCGTCGTCCGAGCCGTCGTCCGAGTAGTCCCGCGAGGTGCCGCCGAGGGGGTCCGGCCCGACCGCGTCGGCCGCGGCGTCGTAGACGTCGTCCAGCAGCGGCTCCTCGCCCCGCAGCAGCGCCAGCGTGGCGGGCAGGTCGTCGGCCTTCACCAGCACGTCGCGAGCCTTGCTGCCCTCGCTCGGGCCGACCACGCCGCGCGACTCGAGCAGGTCCATCAGCCGCCCCGCCTTGGCGAAGCCCACCCGCAGCTTGCGCTGCAGCATGGACGTCGAGCCGAACTGCGTGGTCACCACGAGCTCGGTGGCCTGCAGCAGCAGGTCGAGGTCGTCGCCGATGTCCTCGTCCACCTGCTTCTTGGCCTGGGTGACCACGACGTCGTCCCGGTAGCGAGGGCTGAGCTGCTTCTTGACGTGCTCGACGACCTTGGCGACCTCGCTCTCGGTCACCCAGGCGCCCTGCACGCGCATCGGCTTGCTCGCCCCCATCGGCAGGAACAACGCGTCGCCCTGCCCGATGAGCTTCTCGGCGCCGGGTTGGTCGAGCACGACCCGGCTGTCCGCCAGGCTGGAGGTGGCGAACGCCATCCGGCTCGGCACGTTGGCCTTGATCAGGCCGGTGACGACGTCCACGCTCGGGCGCTGGGTGGCGAGCACCAGGTGGATGCCGGCGGCCCGGGCCAGCTGGGTGATCCGGACGATGCAGTCCTCGACGTCACGCGGCGCGACCATCATCAGGTCGGCCAGCTCGTCGACGATGACCAGCAGGTAGGGGTAGGGCTTGACGACCCGCTCACTGCCCGGCGGCGGGACGACCTTGCCGGCCCGCGCCGCCCGGTTGAAGTCGTCGATGTGCTTGAACCCGAACGCCGCCAGGTCGTCGTACCGGGTGTCCATCTCGCGCACGACCCACTGCAGCGCCTCGGCCGCCTTCTTCGGGTTCGTGATGATCGGGGTGATCAGGTGCGGGATGCCCTCGTACCCGGTGAGCTCAACCCGCTTGGGGTCGACCAGGACCATCCGCACCTCGTCCGGCGTCGAGCGCATCAGGATCGAGGTGATCATCGAGTTCACGAAGGACGACTTGCCCGCGCCGGTCGCACCCGCCACCAGCAGGTGCGGCATCTTGGCCAGGTTGGCGATGACGTAGCCGCCCTCGACGTCCTTGCCGACACCCATGACCATCGGGTGGTGGTTGTCCCGGGCGGTGCTGCTGCGCAGGACGTCACCCAGGCTGACCTTCTCGCGGTCGGTGTTCGGGATCTCGATGCCGATGGCGCTCTTGCCCGGGATCGGGGACAGGATCCGGACGTCGGCGCTGGCCACCGCGTAGGCGATGTTCTTGCTCAGCGCGGTGACCCGCTCGACCTTGGTGCCCTTGCCGAGCTCGACCTCGTAGCGGGTGACGGTGGGACCCCGGGTGAAGCCGGTGACCTGGGCGTCGATGTCGAACTGCTCGAGCACCCCGGACAACGCCTCCACCACGCGGTCGTTGGCTGCGCTGCGGGCCTTGTGCGGGCTGCCCGGCGCCAGGATCTCGTTGCCCGGCAACGTGTACGTGACGTCCCCGGCCAGCGCGAGCTGCTCGACCCGGGTCGGCAGCGGGTTGGTCGGCGGGGCGACCAGGTCCTCTTCGGCCGGCGAGGGTGTGGCCGGCACGGCGGCCGACCCGGCGGCAGCGGTCTCGGCCAGGGCACCCGGGAAGCCTGACCCGGCCGGGCGCTTCTGGCCCGGCCGCAGGCGCCGGCCCTCCGCATCCACCACGGCCGCCTTCTCGAAGGCCTCGTCGCCGTCCCGCTCGCCGTCGGCCAGGTCAGCCGCGCTGCGCCGGGCCCGGCGTCCGCGCGGGGTCGGCGCGTCCTCGTCGGTGACCGGTGCGGCGGCGTCGGCGTCGCCGGCGTGCCCGGTCAGCACGTCGACCAGGTGGCGCAGCCGGCTCGGGATGGCGTGCACCGGGGTCGCGGTGATCACGAGCAGGCCGAAGAAGCCGACCAGGCCGAGGAGCAGCCCGGCGCCCCAGACGGTGATCGCCTGGTCCAGCGGACTGGAGGCGAGGAAGCCGATGACCCCACCGGCGTCGCGCACCTGGTCCCAGCCGTCGCTGATGTCCGGCATACCGCGGGAGATGTGCACCAGCCCGCAGGCCGCGACCGCCAGCGTGGTCAGGCCGATGGACACCCGGCTGTTGGCACCCGTCGCCTCCGGGTGGCGCAGCATCCGGACGCCGAGCGCGAGCAGCACCAGCGGGAGCACCAGCGCGACCCGCCCGAAGGTGCCGGCGACGATCGCGTGCACCCCGTCGCCCACCGGGCCGTCCAGGCCCCACCACTCGCGGGCCGCGACGACGATGGCCACCGCGATGAGCGCGAAGCCGATGCCGTCACGACGGTGCGCGGGGTCCAGGTCGCGCGCGCTGTGCCCGATCCGGCGGGCGGTCCCGCCGGCAAGGTGGGCGGTGCCCATCCACAGCCCGCGCAGCGCGCGCAGCGGCAGCGGCAGTCCGGACTTGGGGGCAGGCTTGCGGCCGGCCGGGCGCGTGCTCCCCCGCGAGCCGCCGGAGCTGCGGGACGTGGTCCGCGTGCTGCCGGTCTTGCTGCTCGTGCGGGTGCTGCCCGACCGACGTACGGGGGAAGACGTACGGGTCGCCATGATGAGCACGGTACCGCCCGAGTCACAGTTTTCACGTCCGCCACACGCACACCAGGTGACTCGGGCTCGGGTCGCCCTCAGGCCGCGGAGTGCTGACCGCCGGCGCGCACCTGGTTGCGGCCACCGCGCTTGGCCTCGTACAGGGCCTCGTCGGCCGCCGCGACGATCGCCGACGGCATGGCGGTCCGGGGCCCGAGCTCGGCCACCCCGAACGAGGCGGTCACGGCGACCTCGCCCGGGGCCGAGAACACGGTCTCGATCCGCTCGCGCAGCCGCTCCGCGACCTCGATCGCCGCGCTCAGGTCGCTCTCGCGCAGGATGATCGCGAGCTCCTCACCGCCGTAGCGGTACGCCGTGTCGGACGCCCGCAGGGCTGCGGTCAGCACGTCCGCGACGGCCTGCAGCACCTGGTCGCCCCGGGCGTGACCGTGCTCGTCGTTGACCCGTTTGAAGTGGTCGAGGTCGAGCATCACGAACGCCAGCGGCCGGGCGTAGCGCGCGCTGCGCTCGCACTCGAGCGCCAGGTCGGCGTCCAGACGTCGGCGGTTCGCCAGCTGGGTCAGGGCGTCGTGCTCGCTCGCGTGCGAGGCGTCCTCGTGCAGGCGGGCCGCCTCCAGCGCCGTCGCCGAGTGCACGGCCAGCGTCTCCAGGACCTCGATCGCGCCGTCGGTCAGCGGCGTGAGGTCGTCGAGCTCGAGGTCGAGCACCCCGACCACGCGGGACCCCACGACGAGCGGGACGGCGAGGCGCTGGCTGCCGCCCTCGCCGGTGTCGGTCACCAGCCGGCTGTACTTCGCCGCCCGGCCGATCACGCCACCGCCCAGCTCGACCGGGGGGCGCGTCGGGCTGCCGGCGGGACGCGCACCGAGCGCCTCGACCAGCGCACCGCCGTCCGGGCTGGTGAGCCAGACCGCGACCCGGTCGGCGCCGACGATCCGGCCCACGCCACCGACCACGGACGCGACCACGTAGTCCAGGTTCAGGCTGCCGCCGATCTCGCGCACCATCGTCAGGATGCTGCGCAGCTGCTCCGACTGGTCGGAGATGTGCTGCTCGCGAGCGGCGGCGGCGTCGCGGGCCCGGGCCAGCCGGTCGGTCATCCGGTTGAGGCCGTCGACGACGTCGATCAGCTCGCGGGCGCCCTGGACCTGTACCGGCTCGTCGTAGCGTCCGTCCGCGACCGCGTCCAACCCGTCCAGCACGCCCCGGACCGGTGCGAGGACGTCGCGGCGCAGCCGCCGGCGCCGGCTCAGGGCGACCACGAACATGCCCAGGCCGATCGCCATGCTGGCTCCGGCGACCAGTCCCAGCGCCACGACCTGGTGGTGACGCGCGGTAGCGAGCTGGGCGGTGATGAGCTCGTCCGCATCGGCCCGCGCGTCGCCGTACTGGTCGAACAGGACCTTGTCGTGCAGCAGGAAGGCCGTCCGCTCGTCGCTGCCGACCGCGCCGGGCGCCAGGCCACCGGCGGCCTCGACCGCCCACTCGCTGACCCAGCGCTGCTGCGCGAGCCGCAGGTCGACCAGGGCCTTGGTGACCTGACCCCGCCCGTCCGTGCTGAGCAGTCGCTGGTTCGCCAGCTCCATGTCACCGCGCGCCTTGGCGTACGAGCGCACGAACGCCAGGTCGTTCGTGGAGACGAACCCGCGCAGGCTGCTCTCCTGGTCCAGCATCGCGGTGTGCCCGGCCTGGGTCGCGGACAGGGCGCGCTCGTAGCGGTCCACCTCGTCACGCGACGTCGTGGTCAGCCAGAGCAGCAGCAGGCCGAGCACCACGACGATCACCAGCGAGCCGGCGATGACCAGCCGGAAGCTGCGGTCGACCACCGCTGCCAGCCCCGTCTGGCGGGCACGCCGACGAGATCGGGCGCCCAGGGCGCTCCACGCCGGCATGGTGACCTCCTCGTCGCCCTCGGACCTGGTGCGCTGAAGTGTCGGCACGAAGCGGCGCGACCTTGACCAGGACGGCTCAGGCGGAGACGACCACCGGGATGATCATCGGACGACGACGCAGCTTGCCGCCGACCCAGCGCCCCACGACCCGGCGCACCACCTGCTGGAGCTGGTAGTTGTCGGTGGTGCCCTGGTCGATCGCCTCGGCCAGCGCGGACTCCAGCTGCGGCCGGATCCCGTCGAAGACCTCGTCGCCCTCGGCGAAGCCGCGGGCGTGGATCTCGGGACCGGCGACGATCTTGCCGGTGCCGGAGTCGACCACCACGACGATGGAGATGAAGCCCTCCTCGCCGAGGATGCGGCGGTCCTTCAGGTCGGCGTCGGTGATCTCACCGACGCTGGAACCGTCGACGTACACGTACCCGCAGGGCACGGCGCCGACCACCCGGGCCACGCCGTCCTGCAGGTCGACGACGACGCCGTCCTCGGCCATCACGACCCGGTCGTACGGGATGCCGGTGGAGACGGCGATGTCCCGGTTGGCGACCAGGTGCCGGGTCTCGCCGTGGACGGGCATCACGTTGCGCGGGCGCAGGATGTTGTAGCAGTAGAGCAGCTCGCCCGCGCTCGCGTGGCCGGACACGTGCACCTTGGCGTTGCCCTGGTGCACGACCTTCGCGCCGAGCCGGGTCAGCCCGTTGATCACCCGGAAGACCGCGTTCTCGTTGCCCGGGATCAGCGACGAGGCCAGCACCACGGTGTCGCCCTCGTTGATCCGCACCCGGTGGTCGTTGCCGGCCATCCGGGACAGCGCGGCCATCGGCTCGCCCTGCGACCCGGTGCACATCAGCACCACCTGGTCGTCCGGCAGGTCGTCGACCGCCTTGACGTCGATCAGCACGCCGTCGGGCACGTTGAGGTAGCCCAGCTCCTTGGCCACGCCCATGTTGCGCACCATCGAGCGGCCGACCAGCGCGACCCGGCGGCCGTGCGCGTGCGCGGCGTTGAGCACCTGCTGCACGCGGTGCACGTGCGAGGCGAAGGAGGCCACGATCAGGCGGCGCTCGGCCCCGGCGAAGACGCGGTCCAGCACGGGCGCGATCTCGCGCTCGGAGACGGTGAAGCCCGGCACCTCGGCGTTCGTCGAGTCGACCATGAACAGGTCCACTCCGGCCTCGCCCAACCGCGCGAACGCGCGCAGGTCGGTGATCCGGCCGTCCAGCGGCAGCTGGTCCATCTTGAAGTCGCCGGTGTGCAGGACCGTGCCGGCGCCCGTGGTCACCGCGACGGCGAGCGCGTCGGGGATCGAGTGGTTGACCGCGACGAACTCGCAGGCGAAGGGTCCGAACTGCTCGGTCTGGCCCTCACGCACCCCCAGCGTGAGCGGGGCGATCCGGTGCTCCTTCAGCTTCGCCTCGACCAGCGCCAGCGTCAGCTGCGAACCGACCAGCGGGATGTCCCGGCGCAGCCGGAGCAGGTACGGGACGGCGCCGATGTGGTCCTCGTGACCGTGCGTCAGCACGACGGCCAC
Source organism: Angustibacter luteus (assembly GCF_039541115.1). Taxonomy (NCBI): domain Bacteria; kingdom Bacillati; phylum Actinomycetota; class Actinomycetes; order Kineosporiales; family Kineosporiaceae; genus Angustibacter; species Angustibacter luteus. The sequence continues at coordinate 29,885 of NZ_BAABFP010000005.1, read as the reverse complement.
GATGTCGTCGAGGCGGTCGGCGATGTACTCGAAGTCCGGCAGGATCAGGTCGACGCCGGGCTGGTGGTCCTCGGGGAACAGCACCCCGCAGTCGATGATCAGCAGCTTGCCGTCGAACTCCAGCACGGCCATGTTGCGGCCGACCTCGCCGAGCCCGCCGAGCGGGACGACGCGCAGGGCGCCGGGGGGGAGCGGCGGCGGCGGCGACAGCTCGGGATGGGGATGGCTCACGCGCGTGCCTCCAGCAGGGCTGACTCGGACAGGTCGGTCTTCAGCAGGGAGACCTCGTCGGAGGTCGCCTCCACCAGTGGCAGGCGGACGGCCCTGGAGCTCAGCACGCCCTGCAGCTGCAGGGCGGCCTTGGCCATGATGGCGCCCTGGGTGCGGGTCATGATGCCGCGCACCGCGGGCAGGAGCTCGCGGTAGATGCGCTGGGCGGTGTTCAGGTCGCCCTCGAGCACCGCCTCCACCATCGCCCGGTAGTGCGACGACGCGACGTGCGAGACCACGCTCACCATGCCCACGGCCCCGTGCGCCAGCCACGCGAGGTTCGCGGCGTCGTCCCCGGAGTAGAAGGCCAGGTCGCTGCGGGCCATCACCCAGGCGCCCGCGTACAGGTCGCCCTTGGCGTCCTTCACGGCGACGATCCGCTCGTGCTCACCGGCCCGCACCAGCGTCTCGGTGTGGATCGCCGTCGCGCTGCGAGCCGGGATGTCGTAGAGCATGACCGGAAGGTCCGTGGCATCGGCCACGGTCGTGAAGTGGGCGAGCAGCCCGGCCTGCGGCGGCTTGCTGTAGTAGGGAGTCACGACCAGCAGCCCGTGCGCGCCGGCCGCTGCGGCCTGGCGGGCGCCCGCGACGCTGTGCGCGGTGTCGTTGGTCCCGACGCCCGCGACCACCTGGGCCCGGTCACCCACGGCCTCCACGACCGCGCGGACCAGCAGGACCTTCTCGTCGTCGGTGGTGGTCGGCGACTCCCCCGTGGTCCCGCTGACCACCAGGCCGTCGTTGCCCTGGTCGACCAGGTGCGTGGCGAGGGTCTGGGCGGCGGCGAGGTCGAGGGCACCGTCGTCGGTGAACGGGGTGACCATGGCTGTCAGGACGCGACCGAACGGGGTCTGGTCGAGGTTCGCCGAAGGCGTGCTGGGCATGGGACCAACCTACCGCCGTCGGCTCGGGCGGCGCGGCACCCGTCGGCTGTCGGGGGCGCTGGCTACCGTGGTGGCATGCACGCGGACCTGGCCGGGCGGCCCGACACCCAGTACGAGGACCTGCTGCGGCACGTGATGGCGAACGGCGCGGCCAAGAGCGACCGCACGGGCACCGGCACCCGTAGCGTGTTCGGCGCCCAGCTCCGGTTCCCGCTCGACCAGGCGTTCCCCCTGGTCACCACCAAGCGGGTGCACTTCAAGTCCGTGGCGCTCGAGCTGCTCTGGTTCCTGCGCGGCGACGGCAACGTGCGCTGGCTGCAGGAGCGCGGCGTCACCATCTGGGACGAGTGGGCCGACGCGAACGGCGACCTCGGCCCGGTCTACGGCGTGCAGTGGCGGGCCTGGCCGACGCCGGACGGGCGGCACGTCGACCAGATCACCGACCTGCTCGACACCTTGCGCCGCGACCCGGACTCGCGCCGCATGATCGTGTCGGCCTGGAACGTGGGCGAGATCCCGCAGATGGCGCTGGCGCCGTGCCACGCCCTGTTCCAGTTCTACGTCGCGCAGGGCCGGCTGTCCTGCCAGCTGTACCAGCGCAGCGCCGACCTGTTCCTCGGCGTGCCCTTCAACATCGCGAGCTACGCGCTGCTGACCCGGATGGTCGCCCAGCAGGTCGGCCTCGAGCCAGGCGACTTCATCTGGACCGGCGGGGACTGCCACATCTACGACAACCACGTCGAGCAGGTCACCGAGCAGCTCAGCCGCGACCCGTACCCGTTCCCGCAGCTCGAGCTGCGCCGGGCCGCATCGCTGTTCGAGTACGAGTACGACGACCTCACCGTCGTCGACTACCAGCACCACCCCGCCATCAAGGCCCCGGTGGCCGTGTGAGCGTCGCCCTGATCTGGGCGCAGGCCCGGGGTGGGGTGATCGGGGCCGGCAACACCCTGCCCTGGCACCTGCCCGAGGACCAGCGACACTTCCGCGAGGCCACGTCCGGGAGCACGGTCGTGATGGGCCGGGCCACCTGGCAGTCCCTGCCCGAGAGGTTCCGCCCCCTGCCCGGACGCCGCAACGTCGTCCTCTCCCGGGACGCCGGGTTCGAGGCGGAAGGTGCCGAGGTGACCGACGACCTGGCCCAAGCCCTGCACTGCGAGGCCAGCGCAGGCACGGTATGGGTGATCGGCGGTGCGCAGGTCTACGCCGCCGCGCTGCCACTGGCCGACGAGGTCGTCGTCACCGAGATCGACCTCGACGTCGCGGGCGACGCGTACGCCCCGGCCCTGACCGGCGCGGACTGGGCGCTCGCCGGCACCGACCCGGCCGAGGGCTGGCACCAGTCCGCCAACGGCCTGCCGTACCGGTTCCGTCGCTACCGGCGGATGGCCGCCAGCTAGCCGGCGACGACCTGGATGCCGTCGGGCACCGCCCGGAAGACGACGTCCTCCAGGGTCCCGACCACCAGGTCGGCGTCCAGCTCGGACCGCGAGGTCGTGGTGGTGACGGCCAGGGTCGCCATCCCGGCCGCGCGAGCCGCGGCCAGGCCGCTGGGTGCATCCTCGACGACCAGGCAGGCGCGCGCGGCGACCCCGAGGCGCTGCGCTCCGAGCAGGAACGGCTCCGGATCGGGTTTGCCACGGGTGACGTCGTCCGCCGTCACGACGACCTGCGGTGCCAGCAGCCCGGACGCCCCGATGCGCGCCGCCGCCAGCCGCCGGGTGCACGAGGTGACGATGGCGGCGCGGCCGCCGGGCACGGCCGCGATCGCCTGCGAGGCGCCGGGCAGGACGACCACGCCGTCGACGTCCTGCAGCTCGAGCTCGTCGATCCGGGCCAGGGCACCGGGCAGCCGCTCCTCCCCCAGCACCTCCCGGACGATCTGCTGCGAGGGCACGCCGTGGAAGCCCTGCAGACGCACCGGGTCGACGTCGTGCTCCACCGCCCAGGTCACCCAGCTGCGCACCACCGCGGCCGTCGAGTCCACGAGCGTGCCGTCGAGGTCGAACAGGACGGCCGCGAACGTCCGGCCGGCGAGGGCGGTGCGGGGCAGCTGATCGGTCACGGGCACGACCCTACGTGCTGCGAGAATGCCCGGATGAGCACCCCGACCCCGGACGCTGGCGTCCGCCCCGCGCGCCCTCAGGACGCCGACGCGATCGGACAGGTGCACGCCAACGCCTGGCAGGCCGCCTACGCGCAGCTGCTGCCGGACCGCACCGCGGCGGCCCTGGCGCCACCAGCCCTCGCCGAGTCCTGGCTGGCTGCCATCACCGACCCGCCCTCGCCGCAGCACCGGGTACTGGTGGCCACCGCCGGGCCCGACGTCGTCGCGTTCGTGGCGCTCAGCCCGGGCACGGACGCCGACGCGGTCGACGGGCAGGACGCCGAGATCCTCGTGCTGCTCGTCGACCCCGCCAGCACCGGGAGCGGGCACGGCTCGCGACTGCTCAACGCGAGCGCAGACACCTTGCGGGACAACGGCTTCGGCGTGCTGCGGGCCTGGGTGCCCGAGCCCGACGAGGATCGGCAGCGGTTCCTGGCCGAGGCCGGGTTCACGGTGGACGGGGCGACCCGGGTGCTGGATGCGTCCGGCGACGGGACGGCGACCGTGCGCGAGCTGCGCTGGTCGGCCGCGATCGGGTCGGCGGCCGACCGGTGACCCGCCGGTGACCTGCGTCGCACCGCCGCTGCCGGCCGGGCGGCGACGCGAGGTGGTGCGCCAGGGGCTCTCGGTCGGCCTGGCCACCGGCCTGTACGGGGTCAGCTTCGGCGCGCTGTCCGTCGCGGCGGGCGTGGGCTTCTGGTCGACGATCGCGTTGTCCGCCCTGATGTTCACCGGCGGTTCGCAGTTCGCGTTCGTCGGGGTCGTGGCCGCCGGCGGTGGACCGTTCGCGGCGGTCGCGACCTCCACCCTGCTCGGCGTGCGCAACGCCGTCTACGGCATGCAGGTCGCCCGCTGGCTGCACGTGCGCGGACCGCGACGGGTGGTTGCGGCGCACCTGACCATCGACGAGTCGTTCGCCGTCGGCAGCGCCCAGGCCGAGCCGGTGGCCCGCCGGATCGGCTTCTGGGTCACGGGCGTGACGGTCTTCGCCGGTTGGAATCTCATGACCGCCGTCGGCGCCCTTGCCGGGGACCGGTTGGGCGACCCACGACGCTACGGGCTGGACGCCATGGCGGCGGCCGCGTTCCTGGCGCTGCTCTGGCCACGGCTCACCGCCCGCGAGCCGCGGGTGGTGGCGGTCTTCGCCGCCGCGGTGGCGCTCGTCTGCGTCCCGGTCCTGCCCGCCGGGCTGCCCGTGCTCGCAGCGGGCGTGGTCGCCCTCGCCAGTGCCGTGCTGCAACGGCGGCGGGAGCGGCCGACGACGGGCGAGGCCCGACCGTGAGCGGGACGACGCTGGTCGTCGCCGTCCTCGTGGCGTGCGCGCTGTCGTTCGCCCTCAAGCGGATCGGCTTCTCGGTTCCTCCCCGACTCCTCGAGGGACCGCTGGCCAGCCGGGCGCTCGTGCTGCTGCCGGTCAGCCTGCTCGCCGGGCTGGTCGCGGTCCAGGCGTTCGGCGCCCCTGGTGGCCGGTTGGTGCTGGACGCGAGGGTGGCCGGACTCGCGGCAGCCGTGGTCGCGCTGCTGCTGCGCGCCCCGTTCCTGGTGGTCATCCTGGTCGCGGCGGCCGTGGCGGCCGCCGTGCGCGCAGCGGGCTGGGCGGCGTGAGCGGTCCGGCGCTGGCCGGCCAGCGGCTGCGCGGGGTGGACGCCGCCCGTGCCCTGGCCCTGATCGGGATGATGGGCACGCACCTGCTGCCCGAGCTCGACTCCCAGGACCACGTCACCCCCTGGTTCTGGTTCGCCGGCGGGCGTGCGTCGGCGCTGTTCGCGGTGCTGGCCGGGGTCAGCCTCGCGCTGGCCACGGGCGGGCGGCAGCCCCGGCTGCGCCCCGCCCGGGTCGTCGTCGCCCGGGTGGTGACCCGGGCGGCGCTGATCGCCGTGATCGGCCTGCTGCTGGTCCAGCTCGACCCGCCCATCGCCGTGATCCTGGTGAACTACGCCGTGCTGTTCGTCCTCGCCCTGCCCCTGCTGTGGTGCCCGTCCCGGGCGCTCCTCGTGGGAGCCGCCGCGTGGGCCGTGGTGATGCCCCTGCTCAGCCAGGCGTGGCGAGCGGACCTCGCCCCCGGCCCGGGTGAGCAACCCTCGTTCTCGGACCTCACGGCGGACCCGCTCGGGTTGATCACCCGGCTGTCCCTGACCGGCTACTACCCCGTGCTGACCTGGCTGGTGTTCCTCGCCGTCGGCATCGCGGTGGGACGGATGTCGCTGCGGCGCAGGCGGACCGCATGGCTCCTGTTCGGCTCCGGCGCGGTCATGGTGGTCACCGCCGCGGTCGCCTCCCGCCTCCTGCTCGCCGCGGGCGGCTGGGACCGGCTGGTCGCCGCCGGGCCGACCGAGGTCGTCGCACCCTGGCTGGGGGTCACGCAGCTGGAGCTGCGCGGCCTCTACGGGACGACGCCGACGACGACCTGGTGGTGGCAGGCCGTCGCGAGCGCGCACTCCGGGACGACGCTCGACCTGGTCAGCACGACCGGCTCCGCGCTGGCGGTGCTCGGTCTCGCCCTGCTCGTCTGCGACCGCCGCCTCGGTCGGCTCACCGGCGGGATCGTCGGAGCCCTGGCCGCCACCGGCTCCATGACCTTGACCCTCTACACGCTCCACGTCGTGGCAGCCGACGCCCAGCAGGACGTGGTGCACCGCAAGGCGCTGCTGCTCACCCACGTGGCGGTCGCCATGCTGGCGGCCGTGCTGTGGCGGCGGACGTTCGCGCGCGGGCCGTTGGAGTCACTCGTGCACGTCGCGAGCAGTGCGGTCGGGCGCCTGTTCGGCCGGCTCAGGGCGTAGGCGGCGACTCAGGGTTGAGTCGGCGGGGCCGTGGAGGTGCGCAGCACCAAGGTCGTGGGCACGGTCGCGACGTCGTGGCCCGTGTCGAGGCCGGCGACGGCGGAGAGCAGCAGCCGGGTCGCCATCCGACCCTGCTCGACGACCGGTTGCGCGATCGTGGTCAGCCCGTAGAGCTCGGCCATCTCGTGGTCGTCGATGCCGACCACCGACACGTCCTGCGGCACCCGCAGCCCCAGCTGCCGGGCCGCCGCCAGGATCCCCAGGGCCAGCTCGTCCGACGCCGCGACCACGGCAGTCGGGCGATCCGGGCGGCCGAGCAGCTCCAGGCCCACCGTCAACCCGCTGAGCGGTGACCAGTCCCCCATCACCACCGAGCTGGGCTCGACGTCCAGCCCGTGCCGGGCCATCGCGTCCCGGAAGCCGCGGGCCCGGTCGGCCGGCGTCGGGAAGTCCATCGAGGGCACGGTGTCGCCACCGATGTAGCCGATCCTGGTGTGGCCGAGCCCGATCAGGTGCTCGGTCGCCTGCTGCGTCGTACCCAGGTCGTCGATCCGCACGCAGGGCCAGTTCGGATCCGGCACACCGACGGTGACCACGGGGATGTTGAGCCGGCAGAGCAGCTCACGCTCGGCCTCGTGCAGCCGCAGGGACAGCACCAGCACGGCGTCCACCCGCTTGAACAGCATGCGGGAGTCCAGCAGCAGCGCCCGCTGCGGGCCCTCGTCGCCGACGTCGAACAGCAGGACGTGGAACCCGTGCTCGCGCAGTACCTCCGAGGCGCCGCTGATCAGGCCGGCGAAGTACCACCGGGTCACGTACGGGACGACGACCCCCACCACGTGGGTCTTGCCCGAGGCCAGGCTGGAGGCCGTCGGTGAGGCGACGTACTCCAGCTCGGTGGCCGCGGCCAGCACCTTCGCCCGGGTCTGCTCGCTGACCTTGGGCAGCCCACGCAGGGCCCGCGAGACCGTCGCGGTCGACACGCCCGCCGCCTTGGCGACGTCCTCGATCCGGCTCACCCGAGCACCCGAGCGGACCCGTCAGGCCCGTTCACCCCTTCAGGCCACCGGCGAGCAGGCCACGGACGAAGTACCGCTGCAGGGACAGGAAGACGACGACCGGCACGACCATCGCGATGAACGCCCCGGCGGACAGCAGGAACCAGGCGCTGCCACGGGTGCCGGCGAGCTCGGAGATGGCGACGGTGATCGGCCGGAACTCCGGGGAGCCGCCCAGGAACACCAGCGAGACCAGCAGGTCGTTCCACACCCACAGGAACTGGAAGATGCCGAACGCCGCCAGCGCCGGAGTGAGCAGCGGCAGCATGACGCGGAAGAAGATCCGCACGTGCCCGGCGCCGTCCACCCGCGCGGCCTCGACCAGCTCGGCGGGGATCTCCTTGATGAAGTTGTGCATCAGGAAGACCGCCAGCGGCAGGGCGAAGATCGTGTGCGAGAGCCACACGCTCCAGAACGTCCCGTTCAGGTGCAGCGTGTTCACGTACAGCGACAGCAGCGGGATCATCGTCACCTGGATGGGCACGATCTGCATCGTGAAGACCGCCACGAACAGCAGGTTGCGGCCCTTGAAGTCCATCCAGGCGAACGCGTACGCCGCGAGGGTGGCCAGCAGGATCGGCAGCAGCACGGCCGGGATGGTGATGACGATGCTGTTCACGAACTCGTCGGCCAGGCTGGAGGTCCCGCTGCCCAGGGCCAGGCGGTAGTTGTCCAGCGTGAAGCTGGGGTTCTGCAGGACCGTCCACCAACCGCTGCGGTTGATGTCCAGCGGCTTGCGGAACGAGGTGATCAGCAGGCCGGCCGTCGGGATGGTCCAGAGCACGGCGATGACGATCGCGATGACCGTGGCCACCCGCGAGGACAGCATCGACTTGGCGTTGGCCAGCGCGGACGGACGGTTCTTGGTCGGTGGGGCCGGCGTGTCCTCGGGGGTCACTGCCGGGGTCAGCGTGCTCATCGGCCCTCCGAACGTCGCAGCTGCCGAGCGTTGTACACAATGAACGGGATCACCAGGACGAAGAGCACCACGGCCAGCGCCGCACCGAGCCCGGTGTTGTCGTAGCGGAACGTCTGGTTGTAGAACTCGTTCGCGACGACGCTGGTGTCGAACTGCCCACCGGTCATCGTGCGGACGATGTCAAAGACCTTGAGGACGGCGATGCCGATCGTGGTCAGGACGACCACCACGGCGCCACGGATACTCGGCAGCGTGATGAAGCGGAACATCTGCATCCCGCGCACACCGTCCAGCCGGGCCGCCTCGATGATGTCCTCGGGGATCGCCTTGATCGCTGCCGACAGGATCACCATGGCGAAGCCGCACTGGATCCAGATCATGATGACGATCAGGAAGACCGTGTTCGCCGGGGCGTTCAGGATGAAGTTCTGCGGGTCGAAGCCGAGCTTGACCAAGATGGCGTTCAGCAGACCGATCTGCGGCCGGGTCTTCGGCCGGTAGTCGTACATGAACTTCCAGATGATCGACGCGCCGACCATCGAGATGGCCATCGGCAGGAAGATCAAGGCCTTGGCGAAGGACTCGCCGCGCGCCTTGTCGACCAGCAGCGCGTAGATCAGGCCGATCGCCGTGGCGAAGATCGGCACGAGCAGCACCCAGACCGCCGTGTTGCGGATGACCAGCAGCTGCTCGGGGCTGGTGAAGATGTTGGTGTAGTTGTCCAAGCCGATGAACTTGGTGCCGTCACCGTTCTTGAACGACTGCCCGACCGTGCGGATCGCCGGGTACAGCAGGCCGACCGCCAGGAGCAGGAGCGCCGGGCCGACGAAGGCCAGGCTCTGCACCCGCTCGCCCTTGCGGCCCTTGGCGAGGCTGGCCAGCAACAGGATTCCGATGAAGACCACCGCGAACAGACCGATGGCGAAGAACATCTGGCCGAACTTCTCCGCTGCTGACACCGAACCACCGCCTTTGGTGTTCTGGCCGGGGGCACCCAGGGGGTGCCCCCGGCCAGGATCGAGACTTCCTTGCTCGTCGGGCTCAGTCCTACCGAAAGATCAGCTCTTCGGCCAGGAGTTCTCGATGTAGTTCAGCGTGTCCGCGTCGGACTTGCCGGTGATCCAGTCCGTCATGCCCTTCCAGAAGGTTCCGGCACCGACAGCACCGGGCATCTGGTCGGACCCGTCGAACCGGAACTTGGCCTTCGGGTCCTGCAGGATCTGGGCGGACAGCTTGTCCAGCGGGCTGACCAGGTTGTTGACGTCCAGGCCCTTGTTCGCGCTGACCCAGCCGCCGGCCGGGGTGGCCTTGGCCTTGTTGTTGGCCCAGGTGTCCGAGCTCAGGTAGGTCTGGAACGCCTGCACCTCGGGACGGTCGGCGAAGGCGGTGATGAACTCGCCACCACCCAGGACGGGCTTGCCCTGAGCCGGGTCGACCGCCGGGAAGTAGAACGCCCACACGTCGCCGTCCGGGCCGACCTTGGTGCCCTCCGGCCAGTTGGCCGCGTAGAACGAGGCCTGCCGGTGCATCCAGCACGAGCCGTCGAGGATCGGCTGGCCCGCGTCCTGGAACGTCGTCGTGGCGATGGACTTGACGTCGCCGCCGTTGACGAAGTTCGGGTTCTTCAGGATGCCGCCGACCTTGGCGAGCGCGTCCGCGACCTTGGGGTCGTTGAACGGGATCTCGTGGTTGACCCACTGGTCGTAGACGTCCACGCCACCGGTGCGCAGCAGCATGTCCTCCAGCCAGTCGGTGGCCGGCCAGCCGGTGGCGTCACCGGAGCCGATGCCGGCGCACCACGCCGAGCCCTTGCCGTTGTCGTCGGTGATCTTCTGGGTCAGGGTCATCAGGTCGGCGAACGTCTGCGGGACCTCGTAGCCCTTGTCCTTGAAGGCGGACGGCGAGTACCAGACGTACGACTTCACGTTCGCGCCCAGCGGCGCCGCGTAGAAGGTGCCGTCGACCGTGCCGTAGCCCTTCCAGTCCGGCCCGAACCACTTGTCGGCGTTGGCCGCGGTCGCGTCGGGGGCCTTCTTGACCTTGCCGGTGGCGACCAGGGTCTTCAGCAGACCGGGCTGCGGGACGATCGCGATGTCAGGCGCGTTACCGCCCTTGACGCGGACCGGCAGCTGGGCCTCGAACTCCTTGGAGCCCTCGTACTTGATCGTCGCGCCCGTGCACTCCTCGAAAGGCTTGTACGAGTCGATCTGCTGCTGGTCCTCAGGGGCCACGATCGAGGTGTAGACGCTGACCGTCTTCCCCTTGAGGTCACCGTACGTCTTGTAGGCGGCGCAGTCCGTGCTGCTCGCCGAGCTGCTGCTGTCGTCGTCGTTGCTCCCGCAGGCGGTGAGCATGAGCGCAAGGCCTGCAGCCGCCGTGATGGCGAGGGCCTTGGAAGACCGGGTCACGCGAAGGGCCATCGAGGCCGCCTCCCATCTGGGTCCCGCCCGGCGCCGGTGCCGGGTGGGTTGAGCCGAAAATCTAAGCGCTTGCACCGAGGGTGTCCACAAGACCTTCACGTTCACGCGGTAACGATTGGGCAACAAGCGCTTAACCCCGGCGACACGACGACCGAAGCGGACGCCGGGCGTCGCTGAACGGACGCCGGTACCCGGGTCTGCGACGATTCGTTCTGTTTACCGGCCTTCGGCCGCTTGATCGCTTTGCTACGTTTCGGCGCTGCGGGCCCGGGCGATCGCCTCTCGCGCAGCGGCTCTGGCGCGACGCCGGTCCCCCGCCGCGTCGTAGGCCAGTGCCAGGCGGTACCAGCCGCGCCAGTTCTGCGGGTCGGACTCGACGGCGTCCCGGTACCCGGTGAACGCCGCGTCAGCCGCCCCGCGGTCAACCCGGCCGCTCGGCCGGCGCGGCAGGTCGTCCGGCGGCAGCCCACCCTCGTCGTCCAGGCGTCGCCCGAGCCGTTCGGTGGCCAGCCCGAAGCGCACCTCCCGCCAGACCGCCCAGCCGGCCACGAACGGCAGTACGAGCACCGCGAGGCCGAGCAGCACGGTCACCGGGCGGCCGTCGCCGACCAGGAGCACCCCACGCCAGCCGATCGTGAGCGCGTAGAAGGCGAACGCGAGCACCAGGACGACGACCACGAGCTTGGTGCGCATCAGCAGGGGCCCGGTTCAGCCGAGGTCGAGCACGTGCTCGAGACCGACTGTCAGGCCGGGGTGCCCCCCGACCGCGCGCACGCCGGCCAGCACACCGGGCATGAACGAGACGCGGTCGAACGAGTCGTGCCGCAGGGTCAGCTGCTCCCCCTCGGCACCGAACAGCACCTCCTGGTGGGCCACCAGGCCCCGCAGCCGCACGGCGTGGACCCGCACCCCGTCGACGTCAGCCCCCCGCGCCCCGTCCGGGTCGGTCGTCGTCGCGTCCGGGACGGCGCCGAGGCCAGCGTCCGCCCGGGCGGCAGCGATCAGCGACGCCGTTCGGGCCGCCGTGCCGCTCGGCGCGTCCACCTTGTCGGGGTGGTGCAGCTCGACGACCTCCACGGACTCGTAGAACCGCGCCGCCAGCTGGGCGAAGCGCATCATCAGCACGGCGCCGATGGCGAAGTTCGGGGCCACCAGCACGCCCACCTCGGGGTGCTCGGTCAGCCTCGCCCGCAGCTCGTCCAGCCGAGCGGAGCTCCAGCCGGTCGTCCCGACGACGACGTGCACGCCCTGCTCGACGCAGTGTCGGACGTTCGCCGGTGAGGCGTCCGGGACGCTGAACTCGACCACCACCTCAGCGCCGCCCAGGTCACCCAGGTCGTCGCCGACGTCGAAGCGGCCGACGAGCTCCAGGCCGTCCGCCGCCTGGACCGCGCGGCAGACCTCGCCGCCCATCCGGCCGGAGGCTCCGATCACACTGACCCGGGTGGCTGTCACGCCCGTCAGCCTAGAGGCCGAACGCGGTGTCCTCGTCGAAGGGTCCGACGACCGCGAGCGAGCGCGGGCGGGCGGCCAGGTCGGCTGCCACCGCGCGCACCTCGTCCGCCGAGACCGCCTCGATCCGGGCCAGCACGTCGTCCATCGTCACGTACTCGCCGTAGACCAGCTCGGCCTTGCCCAGCCGGGTCATCCGGGAGCCGGTGTCCTCCATGCCGAGGACGAGGCCGCCGCGCATCTGCCCGATGCCGCGCACGAGCTCCTCGGCGTCGATGCCGTCCTCGGCGATGCGCTCCAGCTCGGCGTTCATCAGGGAGATGACCTGCTTGGCCTTGCCCGGCGTGCACCCGGCGTACAGACCGAAGTAGCCGGAGTCCGCGTAGCTCGACGCGAACGAGTACACCGAGTACGCCAGACCGCGCTTCTCGCGCACCTCCTGGAACAGCCGGCTGCTCATGCCACCGCCGAGCACCGCGTTCAGCACCGACAGCGCGTAGCGCCGCTCGTCGGTCGCGGTCAGGCCGGTGGTGGCGAGGATGACGTTGGCCTGCTCGGTCGGCCGGCGGACGACGACGGTGCCGCCGGCGCCGTGGCCGGCGGTGACCGTGGTGCCCACCCGGCGGGCCGCGGGATGGGCCGCACCGCGTGCGATGCCGGAGCGGTCCAGCTCGGCCTCGAGCAGCCGGCACAGCGCGTCGTGGTCGACGTTGCCGGCGGCCGTGAACACCAGGGTGTCGGAGGTGTAGTGCTGGCGGAAGTGCCCCTGGACGTGCACGGCGTCGATCGCGGCGATGGTCTGGGGCGTGCCCCCGATGGGGCGGCCGAGCGGGTGGTCACCCAGCACGGCCTCGGCGATCCGCTCGTGCACGACGTCCGCGGGGTCGTCGTCGTTCATCGCGAGCTCTTCGAGGATGACGCCGCGTTCGGCGTCCACGTCCTCGGCTCGCAGCGTGGCGGAGGTGACCATGTCGGTGATCACGTCACCGGCCAGGCCCAGGTCGTCGTCCAGCACCCGGGCGTAGTAGCAGGTGTGCTCCTTGCCGGTCACCGCGTTCGCCTCGCCACCGACCGTGTCGAAGGCGACGGCGATGTCGAGCGCGGAGCGGCGGGAGGTGCCCTTGAAGAGCAGGTGCTCCAAGAAGTGCGTGGCGCCGCGGAAGCCCTCGGCCTCGTCGCGGCTGCCCACGCCGACCCAGCAGCCGAGCGTGACGCTGCGGACGCCGGGGACGTGCTCGCTCAGCACCCGCACCCCGCCGGGGAGGACCGTACGTCGCACGAGTGCGTCGCCGGCCTCCCCGGCCAGGGTGCTGGTCAGCTCACCGGTCAGCGGCAGCGGGACTGCGCCCGCCGCGCGGACTGGTAGCTCTCGCAAGGTGTGGCTCAGACCTCGGCCGGGGCCTCGGCAGCGGTCACGTCCGCGGTGCCGCCGTCCTGGCCGGCGTCCTCGGCGAGCACCGCAGCCAGGCTGAGCTTGCCGCGCGGGTCGATCTCCTTGAGCTCGACCTGGACCTTCTGGCCCACGGCGAGCACGTCCTCGACCGAGTCGATGCGCTTGCCGCCGACGAGCTTGCGGATCTCGGAGATGTGCAGCAGGCCGTCCTTGCCGGGCGTCAGGCTGATGAACGCGCCGAACGTCGTGGTCTTGACCACGGTGCCCAGGAAGCGCTCGCCGACCTCCGGCATCTGCGGGTTCGCGATGGCGTTGACCATGTTGCGAGCCGCTTCCGCCGACGGACCGTCGGTGGCGCCGATGTAGACGGTGCCGTCGTCCTCGATCGAGATCTGGGCGCCGGTCTCGTCCTGGATCTGGTTGATCATCTTGCCCTTCGGCCCGATGACCTCGCCGATCTTGTCCACCGGGACGTGGATCGCGATGACCCGCGGCGCGTACGGCGACATCTCGTCCGGGGCGTCGATGGCCTCGGCCATGACGTCCAGGATGTGCAGCCGGGCGTCGCGCGCCTGGGTGAGCGCACTGGCCAGCACGGAGGCGGGGATGCCGTCGAGCTTGGTGTCCAGCTGGATCGCCGTCACGAACTCCTTGGTGCCGGCGACCTTGAAGTCCATGTCGCCGAAGGCGTCCTCGGCGCCGAGGATGTCGGTGAGCGCCGCGTAGCGGGTCTCACCGTCCACCTGGTCGCTGACCAGGCCCATCGCGATGCCGGCGACCGGCGCGCGCAGCGGCACACCCGCGTTGAGCAGGGCCAGCGTCGAGGCGCAGACCGAGCCCATCGAGGTGGAGCCGTTGGAGCTGAGCGCCTCGGACACCTGACGGATCGCGTACGGGAACTCCTCGCGGCTCGGCAGGACGGGCATGATCGCGCGCTCGGCCAGTGCGCCGTGCCCGATCTCGCGGCGCTTGGGCGAGCCCACGCGGCCGGTCTCGCCCGTGCTGAACGGCGGGAAGTTGTAGTTGTGCATGTAGCGCTTGCGCGTCTCGGGCGAGAGCGTGTCGAGCTGCTGCTCCATGCGCAGCATGTTCAGCGTGGTGACGCCCAGGATCTGGGTCTCGCCGCGCTCGAACAGCGCCGAGCCGTGCACGCGCGGGATGACCTCGACCTCGGCGGACAGCTGACGGATGTCGCTGAGCCCACGGCCGTCGATGCGCACCTCGTCGCGCAGGATGCGCTGGCGGATGAGCTTCTTCTGCACGCTGCGGTACGCGGCGGACAGCTCCTTCTCGCGACCCTCGAACGCGCCGTCCTCGCCGGCCAGGTGGCCGACCATGGCGGCCTTGATCTCGTCGAGGCGACCCTCGCGGTCCGCCTTGCCGGCGACCTGCAGGGCCTGCTCGAGGTCGGCCGCGACGGCCTGCTCGACCGCGGCGTACGCGTCGTCCGCGTAGTCCGGGAAGGTCGGGAACTCCAGCGGGGTGTTGGTGGCGCGGGAGGCCAGGTCGGCCTGCGCGCGAACCAGCTCGGCGATGAACGGCTTGGCGGCCTCGAGCCCCTGCGCGACGACCTCCTCGGTCGGCGCCGGGACGTTCTCGCCCTTGATCAGCGGCCAGGCGTTCTCGGTGGCCTCGGCCTCGACCATCATGATCGCGACGTCGGAGCCGTTGGCGGTCTCGACCACGCGGCCGGCGACGACCATGTCGAAGACGGCGCGCTCCATCTGGCTGTGGTTCGGGAACGCCACCCACTGGCCGTCGATCAGCGCGACGCGGACGCCGCCGATCGGGCCGCTGAACGGCAGGCCGGACAGCTGGGTGGACATCGACGCGGCGTTGATGGCCAGGACGTCGTACTGGTGGTCCGGGTTGAGCGCGAGCACGGTGATGACGACCTGGACCTCGTTGCGCAGGCCCTTGACGAAGGACGGGCGCAGCGGGCGGTCGATCAGCCGGCAGGTCAGGATGGCGTCGGTGCTGGGCCGACCCTCGCGGCGGAAGAAGGAGCCGGGGATCTTGCCCGCGGCGTACATCTTCTCCTCGACGTCGATCGTCAGCGGGAAGAAGTCGAAGTGGTCCTTGGGGTGCTTGCCGGCCGTGGTGGCCGCGAGCAGCATCGTGTCGTCGTCCAGGTAGGCGACGGCGGAACCGGCTGCCTGCTTGGCGAGCCGTCCGGTCTCGAACCGGATGGTGCGGGTGCCGTGGCTGCCGTTGTCGAGCACGGCCTCCGCGAACTGGGTGTCGGGACCCTCCATGTCGGGGTCACTCTCCGTTTCGTCTCATCAGTCATCGTCTGCAGACCGCCCGACACGGGCGGCCTGTCGTACCGACGGCGTGAGCGGCGCGTGGTCCCGGTCTTCGATCGAGGCCCACGGCCGGCGTCCGCTCACTGGCGGGTGCCTCCCGGGGGCCACTACCGAGGACCGGCGCTCCGTACGGCCGTCGTCTCGCTGTGCTGCGTGTTCAGTTGTGGTCCAGCTGGTGGTGCGGTCTGCCTGGTGCGATCTGGTGGTGCGATCTGGTGGTGCGGTTCGGTGCTCCGCCGGGGCACGCCCGACATGAGAACGCCGCGGCCCCCGATGGGGACCGCGGCGGTTGCGCTAGCGGCGCAGGCCCAGGCGCTCGATCAGCGAGCGGTACCGGGCGATGTCCTTGTCGCGCAGGTAGCCGAGCAGCCGGCGGCGCTGGCCGACGAGGAGGAGCAGACCACGACGGCTGTGGTGGTCGTGCTTGTGCTCCTTCAGGTGCTCGGTGAGGTCCTTGATGCGCTGCGTGAGCATCGCGACCTGGACCTCGGGCGAACCGGTGTCGCCCTCGTGCGTCGCGTACTCGGACATGATCTTGGTCTTGACTGCGGCGTCGAGGGGCAAGGCGGTTCTCCTGGTTTCGGTCGTTGCGCGGTGCACCGGGGCTTGTCCACCCGGGCTCTCTGGTTCCGCGGCCGTTCTGACGGCGGTGTCCAGGGTATCAGTCCGCCGAGGTCGTCCCGTCCACGTGCTCGTCGCCCTGCGGGTGCACCGGGTAGGTCGGTCCGTACGACCGCGGCACCACCCCGTGACCGAGGACCTCACGGCACTCCTGGACGTCGAGGCGCATCTGCTCGACCAGCCGGTCCACCGACTCGAAGCGCAACGTCGGGCGCAGCCGCTGCACCAGCTCCAGCACGACGCGCTCGCCGTACAGGTCGAGGTCGGTGCGGTCCAGGACGTAGGCCTCGACCCGGCGGCTGGTGCCGTCGAACGTGGGGTTGGTCCCGATCGACACCGCGGCGGGCAGCACCCGCTGGGCCGTCTCGTCGAGCGAGGGGCGGAGCAACCAGCCGGCGTACACGCCGTCCGCCGGGACCATCCCCTGCGAGTCAGGACCGAGGTTGGCGGTGGGGAACCCCAGCTCGCGACCGCGGTGGTCACCGTGCACGACCGTGCCGGTGACGCGGTGCGGCCGGCCGAGCGCCCGGGCAGCGCCCTCGACGTCGCCCTCGGCGAGCGCCTCGCGCACCCCGGTGGAGGACCAGCGCGCGGCGGACGCCTGGGGGTGCAGGTCCTCCAGGACGTCGACGTCGAAGCCGTGCAGCTCCCCGAGCTCGCGCAGGGTGCGCACGTCGCCGGAGTTGCGGTGGCCGAACCGGGTATCGGCACCGACCACCACGGCCCGCGCGTGCAGCACGTCCACGAGCACGCGCTCCACGAAGCGCTCCGGTGACCACTGGGCCAGCTCCGGCGTGAACGCCATGACCAGCGCGGCGTCCAGACCGGTGGCCGACATCAGGTCCAGCCGCTGGTCCAGGCTGGTCACGAGCTCGGGCGCGCGGTCCGGGAAGAGCACCTGCACGGGGTGCGGGTCGAACGTGATCGCCACGGACGTGGCAGACAGCGCGCGGGCGCGCTCCACGACCCGGGCCAGCACGGCGCGGTGCCCCGCGTGCACACCGTCGAAGTTGCCGAGGGTCACGACAGCGCCCGACAGGTCGGTCGGGACGTCGTCCAGGTCGTTCCAGCGCTCCACGGCGGACAGCGTACGGCGCGGGGACGACGCCGCTACCGGCAGGCGATTCGCCGGCCCTTCCACGTGGCGACCCCCGGGTCTACGTTGCGGGACACACCGGTTGACCCGGACCCCCACCAAGGGAGCGCGACATGCGCAGATCCGCCGTTCTCGTCCTCGGTTCCGTCCTGGCCGTCGCTGCGGCGACCGCCATCGCCCCGGCGTCGGCAGCCCCCATGGCCGCCGCCACCGGCACCTCCACGACCGCAGCCGCCTCGGGCAGCCAGCAGTACGTCGTCCTCTACACCTCGGCCGGCGCGTCGGCCTCGGCCCGCGCGGCCATCAAGGCCGCCGGCGGCACGATCGTCTCGGAGAACACCGAGGTCGGCTTCGCCGTGGTGCGCTCGGGCGCGTCCTCGTTCTCCACCGCGGTGTCCACGTCCGCCGCCGTCCGCGGCGCCGCGCGGGACCGCGTCATCGGGTACGCCCCCAAGGACGCCCGAGCCAAGGCGCTGACGAAGGACGACGTCGAGCGGCTGACGAAGGACCGCGCCGCGCGCGAGGCCACCGGCCAGGGTGGGCGCGGGCAGGCCGACGCCGCGCCGGCCGCTGCCCCTGCCGCCGAGCCGCTCGCCAACCGGCAGTGGGACATGCGTCAGATCGGCGCGACCCCGGACGGCTCCTACGCCGTGCAGCCCGGCAAGGCCACGGTCAAGGTCGGCGTCATCGACACCGGCGTCGACGGGACCCACCCGGACATCGCCCCCAACTTCGACGCCGCGGAGTCGCACAACTTCGTCACCGACCTCCCGGTGATCGACGGCCCGTGCGAGTACCCGTCCTGCATCGACCCCGTGGACCACGACGACGACGGGCACGGCACCCACGTCGCCAGCACCATCGGCTCACCGATCAACGGGCTGGGCATCGCGGGCGTCGCACCGAACGTCACGCTGCTGAACCTGCGCGCCGGTCAGGACTCCGGCTACTTCTTCCTCGCGCCGACCATCCAGGCCATCACCTACGCCGGTGACATCGGGGTCGACGTCGTCAACATGAGCTTCTACACCGACCCGTGGTTGTTCAACTGCGTCAACAACCCGGCGGACTCCCCCGCCGAGCAGACCGAGCAGCGCGTCATCCGCGAGACCACCCAGCGCGCCCTGGACTACGCCCGGGCGCACGGCGTCCTGCCGATCGCGGCCATGGGCAACGAGCTGACCGACCTCGGCCACCCGACGTTCGACGACACCAGCCCGGACTACCCGGCCGGCGCCGCGCACGAGCGCACCATCGACAACCGCTGCATCAGCGTCCCGTCCGAGAGCCGGGGCGTGGTGTCGGTCAGCTCGACCGGTCCCTCGACCCGGATGTCGTACTTCTCCAACTACGGCACCGAGCAGACCGACGTGTCCGCGCCGGGTGGGGACGCGTACGACTCCACGGACGAGACCCTCGACCCGCGGAACCTGGTGCTGGCGGCCTACCCGAAGTACGACGCCGAGGCGAACGGTGACCTCAACCCCGACGGAACGCCGAACAACGACTTCGTCGTGCAGGACTGCCAGGGCGGCACCTGCGGGTACTACCAGTACCTGCAGGGGACGTCGATGGCCAGCCCGCACGCGGTCGGCGTCGCCGCGCTCATCGTCAGCCAGTACGGCAAGCGGGACGCCCGGCACGGTGGCCTCACCCTGAACCCGGCCACCACGGAGCGGATCCTGCTCAAGACGGCCGTCGACCACGCCTGCCCGCAGCCGCGCACGTTCACCTGGACCCGGATCCGGCCGGACGGCTCGGTCGCCACGGCATCCGCGAAGTGCGAGGGTCCGGCGTCCAAGAACGGGTTCTACGGCAACGGCCTCGTGAACGCGTACGCGGCGGTGACCGGCGGCCACTGACCCCGAACGGCAGACGCGTCCGACCTGCGCCTGCGCCGGCTCAGTGCCCCACGAGCCGGTGCAGGCGCAGGAAGGTCGGCTCGAACCCGAGTCGCGGCCAGGTGCGCGAGGACAGCAGGTTGGTCGCCCGCCAGTCCGTGGCCACGCTGCGGTAGCCGGAGCGGGCCGACCAGTCGATGACGGCCTCGCCGAGCGCGCGGCCGATCCGGCGTCCGCGGGCCGCGGGCAGTACGGCCGCGAAGCCCAGGAACCCGCTGTGGTCGGCCAGGGCGGGGCCGCGGTGCAGGCTGGACAGCTCGAGCGGGCAGGCGATCGCCGAGCCCAGCACAGCGCCGTCCGGCTCACCGTCCAGCACCGCGACGAACGTGGTGAACCGGTCGTCGCCCCAGTCCTCCTCCCACTCCTCGCGAGCCTCGTCCAGCGTGGGTAGGTGGCCGGCCGAGAACACGGGCGATCGGCCCTGGTGCAGCGGGAGCTCGCGGTCGAGCTCGGCCAGCACCGGGATGTCGGCGCGGTCGGCTCGCCGGATCGTGATGCCAGGCAGCGCTTCGCGGCGGGCGGGCTCGCGGACCCCGTGCACGTGTTGCAGCCCGAAGCCCAGCCGGAAGAAGCCGTCCACCAGCGCCGCGCTGCTGGCTGGGACCAGCACGTAGTGCGCGACCTTCCCGGCGTCCACCCACGACTGCGCGGCGGCCGCGTAGAGATCGCGCACGGTCTCGGCGTCCTGGCTGGCCACCGCGCCGGACTCCATCCAGACGCTCGGTCCCCAGGGCGGGCCGTCCCCCGTCCGACCGATCAGGTACCCGACGGTCCGGCCCTCGCGCACCGCGACGGCGCCGCTCACGTTCTCGTCGCTCAGCTGCGCGCCCAGGTGCTCCCGGCAGACCGCCGCTTCCTCGTAGCCCGGGTCCAGCAGGGGGGCAGTGACCCGGTGAGCCTGGTGGCGGGTCGCCAGCAGCCGGGCCAGGGCGTCGAGGAGCTCGCCATCCTGGGCGTCGTCGGGGCCGATGAGGCGGATCTTCGTGCTCATCGCGGCACCGTACTGGCCGCGGTCGCCGTTGCGCACCGAGAATTTCGGCTTGACCCTGACGCGACGTGAGGCGGCACGCTCAGCAGGTCGAGGAAGGGAGGCCGTCGTGGGCGACGAGAGCGTCGAGCACGCCGTGGGTGAGGTGGCCGCGATGGCCGGGGTCAGCGTGCGCACCCTGCACCACTACGACCAGATCGGGCTGCTGCGCCCCAGCGGACGCACCGCAGCGGGCTACCGGCTCTACGACGACGGCGACCTGGCGCGGCTGCACGACGTGCTGGCCTACCGGGAGCTCGGCTTCGGGCTGGACCAGATCGCCGCGCTCCTCGACGACCCGCAGGCGGACCCCGCGTCCCACCTGCGCGAGCAGCACCGCCTCGTGCGGGACCGGATCGGTCGCCTCGAGAACGTGCTGTCCCACCTGGAGAAGATGTTGGAGGCGGAGCAGATGGGCATCAACCTGACCCCGAGCGAGCAGCTGGAGGTCTTCGGCGAGGGATGGCGAGGCGAGGAGCTCGCGGCCGAGGCCGAGGAACGGTGGGGTGACACGGACGCCTGGCGGCAGAGCCGGCGCCGCACCGCGCGCTGGAGCAAGCAGGACTGGCTGGCGATCAGGGCCGAGACCGAGGCACTCGAGGCCGAGCTCGCCCAGGCGATGCGCGACGGCGTCCCCGCGACCGACGAACGCGCCCTGGACCTGGCCGAGCGGCACCGCCGGGGCATCGAGCGGTTCTACGACTGCTCGCCGACGATGCACCGCGGGCTCGCGGACCTGTACCTGGCGGACCCTCGCTTCACGAGGCACTACGAGGACGTCGCCACCGGGCTCGCCCAGTACGTGCACGACGCCGTGCACGCGAACGCCGACCGCCGCGAGGGGTGAGCCCCCGCGGCGGCCGGCGCTGGTGCTGGTGCTGGTGCTGGTGCGGCTACGTCAGGCGTCGCCCTGCGGCTCGTCCGCGAGGATCCGGTAGAGGGACCGTCGCGCATCGGCCAGAACCGTTGCGGCCTGGGCGACCTGAGCCTGCGTGCCGACGTGCGCGACCTGCCGGGCGGCGCCCATCAGGGCACCGATCTCACCCATCAGGTCACGGGCCTGGCTGCTCACGCCGCCGCTGACGTCGTCCCACGGCGATCCCAGCTCGGCCGCGTGCTGCTCGACGTGCTCGCGACCGGCCTCGGTCAGGCTGGCGGTCTTGCGACCGTCGACCCGCTCGAACGTGACCAGGCCCTCGTCCTCCAGCTGGGACAGCGCCGGGTAGACCGAGCCGGGGCTCGGCGTCCAGACCCCGCCGCTGCGCTCGGTGATCTGCTGGATCAGCTGGTAGCCGTGCATCGGCTGCTCGGCCAGCAGGGTCAGGATGGCCGCGCGGACGTCGCCGCGACCTCCGCGCCCACCGCGTCGACCGCGACCGCGCTCCCGCGGACCGCCGGGGCCGAACCCACCAGGGCCGGGACCGAAGCCTGGCCCGAAACCGGGACCGAAGCCGCGTCCGCCGCCCTGGCCGCCGCGACCGCGCGGGCCGCGACGGCGACTCTCACGGCCGTCGTCCAGGTCATCGCCCTCACCCATCCTCCAGTCGGGACGGCGCTCGCCGCGACGCCCGAAGTGGTGGCCGCGGTGGTGCTCGCTGTGGTCGTGCTCGTGCTTCTCGTGCTTCTCGTGCTGCCGGCCGTCACGGCCGGGCTGCGTCTGTGTGGTGCTCATGGTGGTTCTCCTTGCTGCCACCCTCGGGCGGTCCGCTTGGTTCGGGACCATCTACCGACTGGGTGGCGATGCGTTGACGATATATCGGCACTACATCGCCTGTCAACTCCCCGCGTTGATCACGTTCAGTGGGTGCAGACCCGCTTCCCGAGGCGAACGACCCTCGAGAAGCGGCAGCAACCCTCGACCAACTGGCCGCGCGAGACGGGCAAGCCGTCCCAAACCGTTGACAACGGGTCGGTTCCGGCGGGATGGTGGCGGCCGTGGGAGCGCTCTCACACCATCCAGCCGAGAGCCGTCCCTCCTCGCAACGACGCAAGGAGTGCCATGTCCCGGACGCCCGCCCGCGCCACCCTCGTCCTGATCGTCGCGCTCGTGCTGCTGGCGTTCACCGCGCCCGCAGCCGAGGGCAGCGAGCGGAGCAGCGGCGGCTCGTCCCACCCGAGCAGCTCCCGGCTCTACGTGCCGCCACCGCCGGACGGTTCGCTCACCCAGGTCGCCACCTTGGCGCCCCGCGGTCGCCTCCGGGACGCCGCGCTGGTGCTCAAGGAGGTCACCACGCCGCAGGCGGTCTGGTTCACCAAGGGCACGCCGGCGCAGGTCCGCGCGGCGGTGCGCAAGACGATGGCCGGCGCCGCGCTGCAGCGCGCTGTGCCGACCCTGGTCGCCTACAACCTGCCCTACCGGGACTGCGGTCAGTACTCCGCGGGCGGTGCGGCCGGGACCGCGGCGTACGACGCGTGGATCGACGCGTTCGCCGCCGGGATCGGCGACCGGCGGGCAACCGTCGTCCTCGAGCCCGACGGCCTCGGCCTGATCCCGAACTACGTCTCGGCGCTCGACGGCAGCTCGAACTGCACCCTGGCCACCCCGCCGGGCGCGCCGGCCGACGGCGCGCCGACCCCGCAGAACCGGTTCGACCAGCTCAACCACGCCGTGGACACGTTGACCTCGCACCCGCAGGTCTCGGTGTACCTGGACGCCACGCACACCGCCTGGCAGAACGTCGGCGAGTCGGCCGACCGGCTGGTCAAGGCCGGGGTCCAGCGTGCGGCCGGGTTCTTCGTGAACGCCTCGAACTACCAGTACACGCCGAACCTGTCGCAGTACGGCACCTGGGTCTCGCAGTGCCTGGCGTACGCCACCAGCGTCAACGTGGGCGACTACAACGGCTGCCCGAACCAGTACTGGAACGGCGGTCCGAGCAACGGGTGGAACGGCGTCGCGCTGAACAACTACGGCGTGTGGAGCGACACCGCCAGCGCGGCCGACCTGAACACCCTCGGGGTCAACGAGCGGTACGCCTCGATGCTCGGCAGCACCGCGCCGACCGCGCACTTCGTGGTGGACACGAGCCGTAACGGCCAGGGACCGTGGCAGCCCGCCGTCGCGTACCCGGACGCCCAGGACTGGTGCAACCCGCCCGGACGCGGCCTCGGCGACCGCCCCACCACCGTCACCGGCAACCCGCTGCTGGACGCCAAGCTCTGGATCAAGACCCCGGGCCAGTCCGACGGGCAGTGCAACCGTGGCGTCGCGGGCGCCACCACCGACCCCGAGTGGGGCGGCATCACGGACCCCGCCGCCGGCGACTGGTTCCCGGCGCAGGCGCTCCAGCTCGCCCAGCTCGCCGCTCCCCCGTTGCTGGCTCACTAGCGCCGGACGGACGCCAGGTCAGTCGGCGGGCGGGTCAGTCGATGGGCGGGACGACGAGCAGCGACCGCGCGCTGTCCCCGCGGTTCTCGAGCAGGGCGACGAGCGAGCCGTCCGGTCCGAACGCGGCGACGGGGACGTCGTCCGTCGGGCTGGCCGGGACGCGCTGGCCGTACCGCAGCGTCCGGACGTCGGCCTCGGACAGCTCGCGGCTGGTGAAGGCGGCCCGGGCGGCGTCGGCCAGCAGCAGGACATCGAGCCGCTCCTCGAGCTGCTCCAGCGTCCGGGCCGAGCCGATCGCGTACGGCCCGACCGCGGTGCGGCGCAGTGCGGTCAGGTGCCCGCCGACCCCCAATGCCGCACCGAGATCGCGGGCCAGCGCGCGCACGTAGGTGCCGGACGAGACCTCGACCTCGACGTCCAGGTCCAGCACGGCCAGTGCGTCGTCGGCGCTCTCGTCCACCCCGGGCCGCACGTCGAGCACGTCGAACCGGTGCACGGTGACCGGCCGGGCCGCGAGCTCGACCTGCTCCCCGGAGCGCACCCGGGCGTACGAGCGCTGGCCGTCGACCTTGATCGCACTGACCGCGCTCGGCACCTGATCGATTGCTCCGGTGAGCGCCCGCACCGCGGGGTCGACGTCCGCGCGGGTCAGCCCCCCGGCATCCAACCGGGACGTCGCGTCGCCCTCGGCGTCGTCCGTGACCGTCGTGACGCCGAGCCGGATCGTCGCGGTGTAGGTCTTGTCGGCGCCGACCAGGTAGGTCAGCAGCCGGGTGGCGCGGCCGACCCCGACGACGAGCACGCCGGTGGCCATCGGGTCGAGCGTGCCCGCGTGGCCGACCTTGCGGGTGCCCGCCAGCCGGCGCATCCGGGCGACCACGTCGTGGCTCGTCCAGCCGGCCGGCTTGTCGACGACCACCAGACCGTCCGGCGCGGTCGGTCGGCGAGGCGGCGCGTCCGTCCGCCCCGGGGGCGAGCTCACGCGCCCGCGGCGAGCGCCGCCACGTCGCTCATCGCCGCGCCGAACGTGCACTCGGTGAGCGCGTCGAGGTCGGGGTCCTCGCCCAGGTGCAGCGGGGCGCCACTGGCCATCAGCACGTTGATCAGCATGCCGTGGGCGACGAACATCCGGGCGTCGTCAGCACTGGCGCCGGTGCGTTCGCGGTGCAGCCGGAACGCCTCGGCCAGCGTGAAGCGGGCGATGTGCCCGACCTTGGGGTCGGCGCCCGCGATGAAGCCGTGCATGATCACCAGCAGCAGGTCGCGGTCGGCCAGCAGCCGCACGTAGGCCTCGCCCATCTCGTGCTTGGCGTCCGGGCCGGCGGGGACCGCGGCGAGCGCGTCGATGACCCGCTTGCTCGCGTGCTCGTACACCTGGGCGAACAGCTCCTGCTTGGAGCCGAAGAGCCGGACGACGTAGGGCTGGGAGACCCCCGCCGCGCGGGCCACCTGGTCGGTGCTGGTGCCGGCGTAGCCACCGGCGGCGAACGCACCGAGCGCCGCCTTCAGGATCTGGTCCCGCCGCTGCTCGCCGGACATCCGTCGGGGCGCCGCTGACATCTCCGTGGAATTCATGGTTGACATGTTATCAGTCGATGCCTACTGTCGTCGCTTAGTAATCAATCAATGCTTACAAGGAGTTCCGATGACATCCGACACTCTGGGGCAAGCCCGGACGTCGTCCGGCTCGACCCGACGCGTTCCGCTCGCTCTCGCACTGCTCGCGGCGTCCCTGCCGATGTTCATGGCCACCCTGGACAACCTGGTCATCACCAACGCGCTCCCGGTGATCCGGACGGATCTCGGCGCCAGCGTCGAGCAGCTCCAGTGGTTCGTGAACGCCTACACGCTCACCTTCGCCACGCTGATGCTCGGCGCCTCCACGCTCGGTGACCGGTTCGGCCGTCGCCGGATCTTCGTGGCGGGGATCAGCCTGTTCACCCTCGCCTCGATCGCCTCGGCCCTGGCCACCACCCCGGCGATGCTGATCGCCTCCCGCGCGCTGCAGGGAGTCGGCGGCGCCGCCATCATGCCGCTGTCGCTGACCCTGCTCGCCGCGGCGGTGCCGCCGGCCAAGCGGGCGATGGCCATCGGCGTCTGGGGCGGCGTCGCCGGTCTCGGCGTCGCGCTCGGCCCACTGATCGGCGGCGCCGTCGTCGAGGGTGTCTCGTGGCAGGCGATCTTCTGGATCAACGTCCCGATCGCGCTCGTCGCCGTCCCCTTCATCCTGCGGGCCCTGCCCGAGAGCTACGGCCGCCGCGACCCGCTGGACGTGTCCGGCCTGGCCCTCGTGGGGGCCGGCGTCTTCAGCGGCGTCTGGGGTATCACCCGAGGCAACATCGACGGCTGGACGTCGACCCGCGTGCTGGTCGCCCTGGCCGCCAGCGCCGTGCTGCTCGTCGCCTTTCTCGTCCGGGAGAGCCGGACGGCGTACCCCCTGATCCCGCTGCGGCTCTTCCGTTCGCGCAGCTTCTCGATCGCCAACATCGCCGGGTTCGCGTTCTCGATGGGCATGTTCGGCTCCGTCTTCCTGCTGGTGCAGTACCTGCAGGTCGTCGACGGGTACTCCCCCCTCGAGGCCGGCGTACGGACCCTGCCCTGGACGGCGGCCCCGATGCTGGTCGCACCGGTGGCCGGGCTGCTCGCCCCACGGGTCGGCGTCCGAGCCCTGCTCTCGGTCGGGCTCACCCTGCAGGCCGTTGCGCTCGCCTGGATCGCCCTGGTCACCACCCCCAGCGGCACCTACGCGGAGCTGGTGCCGGCGTTTGCGCTGGCCGGGATCGGCATGGGCCTGACGTTCGCGCCCAGCTCCACGGCCGTGCTGGCCGACATGGCCGACGACGACCACGCCACCGCGAGCTCGACCAACGCGACCATCCGCGAGATCGGCGTGGCGCTCGGGGTCGCGGTGCTGGTCGCGGTGTTCGAGGGCGCCGGCGGCACGATCACGCCGGAGGGCTACACCGACGCGCTGCGGCCGGCCATCCTGACCGGCGCGGCTGTCGTGGCGGTGGGCGCCGTCGCGGCCCGCTGGCTGCCCCGCCGCTCCCCGCGCAGCTCGAGCGAGCCGGTCGAGGTGCTGCTGGCGGAGGCAGCGCCGGTCGGCTGACCGTCCGGCGAACCCGCTGACGTCCGAATGGATGGCTGTCACAGCAGCCATCCACTCGGACGTTACGGCGTCTGCTCGGCGTCGGCCTCGTCGTCGTCCTCGTGCGGCTTCTTGTACGGGTCGGCCTCGCCGGCGAAGACCTGGCCGCTGGCCCGGGCCGCGACCTCGGCGTCGTGCTCCGCGGCCTGCCGCAGCAGGTCGTCGATGTGCGCGGCGTTCTCCGGCATCGCGTCCGCGAAGAACTCGATGCTCGGGGTGAGCCGCAGGCCGGTACCCGCACCGACCTCGCGGCGGATGACGCCCTTGGCGCTCTCCAGCGCGGCAGCGGTGCCCGCCCGCTCCTCCTCCGAACCGAACACGGTGTAGAAGATCGAGGCGTGCTGCAGGTCACCCGTCACGCGGACGTCGGTGACGGTGACGAACCCGAGGCGAGGGTCCTTGATCCGACGCTCGATCGTCTCGGCGACGATGACCTTGATCCGGTCGGCGATCTTGCGGGCGCGGGGGTGGTCGGTCATCTCGTCACGTCCTCGTGTGCTCCTGCCCCGACGGAAACGGGGCCTTCTCGTCCTGCTGCGAGCCGCGGCTCCGGCGTGCCCGCCCACCCGCAGGCAGGGGGCACGCCGGGCCGGACGGCGGTCAGCTGCGCGGCTTCTCGCGCATCTCGTAGGTCTCGATCACGTCCTCGATCTGCAGGTCGTTGAACGAGCCCAGGTTGATACCGCACTCGAAACCGTCGCGGACCTCGGTGACGTCGTCCTTGAAGCGCCGCAGGCCGGCGATCTCGACGCTCTCGGCCACCACGGTGCCGTTGCGCAGGATGCGCGCCTTGGCGCCGCGACGGATCTCGCCCGAGCGGACCAGCGAACCGGCCACGTTGCCGAACTTGCTGGAGCGGAAGATCTCGCGCACCTCGGCGGTACCGAGCTGCACCTCCTCGTACTCCGGCTTCAGCATGCCCTTGAGCGCCGCCTCGACCTCGTCGATCGCCTGGTAGATCACCGAGTAGTACCGGATCTCCACGCCCTCGCGGTCCGCGACGTCAGCGTTCTGACCCTCGGCCCGGACGTTGTAGCCGATGATGATCGCGTCCGAGGCCATGGCCAGGTTGATGTTGTTCAGCGTGATGGCGCCGACCCCGCGGTCGATGATCCGCAGGTCGACCTCTTCGCCGACGTCGATCTGCAGCAGCGCGTCCTCGAGCGCCTCGACCGAACCGGACACGTCGCCCTTGAGGATCAGGTTCAGCGTCTCGACCTTGCCGGCCGCGAGCGCCTCGTTGAGGTCCTCCAGGCTGATCCGCTTGCGCGCCTTGGCCAGCGAGGCCTGGCGATCCGCCGCCTCGCGCTTCTCGGCGATCTGCCGGGCGGTGCGGTCGTCGGGCGCCACCAGGAAGGTGTCACCCGCCCGCGGCACCGAGGCGAGACCGAGCACCTGGACCGGGCGGGACGGACCCGCCTCCTCCACGTTCTGGCCGTGCTCGTCGAGCATGGCGCGCACGCGGCCGTAGGCGCTGCCGGCGACGATGCCGTCACCGACCCGCAGCGTGCCGCTCTGCACCAGCACCGTCGCGACCGCACCACGGCCACGGTCGAGGTTGGCCTCGATCGCGACGCCGCGAGCGTCCTTGTCGGGGTTGGCGCGCAGGTCGAGCGCGGCGTCCGCGGTGAGCAGCACCGCCTCGAGCAGGCCGTCGATGTTCTCGCCCTGCTTGGCCGACACGTTCACGAACATGGTGTCGCCGCCGTACTCCTCAGCCACCAGGTTGTACTCGGTGAGCTGCTGGCGGATCTTGTCCGGGTTGGCGCCTTCCTTGTCGATCTTGTTGACCGCCACCACGATCGGCACGTCGGCCGCCTGCGCGTGGTTGAGGGCCTCGATCGTCTGCGGCATGACACCGTCGTCGGCCGCCACCACGAGCACCGCGATGTCGGTGACCTTCGCACCACGGGCACGCATGGCGGTGAACGCCTCGTGACCCGGGGTGTCGATGAAGGTGATGGCGCGCTCCTGGCCCTCGTGCACGGTGTGCACCTGGTAGGCACCGATGTGCTGGGTGATGCCGCCGGCCTCGCCCTCGGCCACCTCCGCGGAGCGGATGGCGTCCAGCAGGCGCGTCTTGCCGTGGTCGACGTGACCCATGACCGTGACGACCGGCGGACGGGCGACCAGGTCCTCGTCGCCCTCGTCGGCCAGCTCGGCCTCGAGGTCGATGTTGAACTGGCCGAGCAGGTCGCGCTCCTCGTCCTCGGGCGAGACGACCTGGATGTCGTAGCCGAGCTCGGCGCCGAGCACGCGGAACGTGTCCTCGTCGAGCGACTGCGTCGCGGTCGCCATCTCACCGAGGTGGAACAGCACCGTCACCAGGGACGCCGGGTTCGCACCGATGCGGTCGGCGAAGTCGGTCAGGCTGGAGCCACGACGGACCCGGACGACGGTCTTGCCGTCGCCGCGGGGAACCGTGACGCCACCGAGCGACGGAGCCTGCATCTGCTCGAACTCTTGACGCTTCGCGCGCTTGCTCTTGCGTCCGCGCACGGGACGGCCACCACCGCGGCCGAACGCGCCCTGCGTGCCACCACGACCACCCGGGCCGCGGCCGCCGCCACCGGGACGGCCGGCGAAACCGCCGCCACCACCGGGCGCGCCGCCACCGCCACCGGGACGACCGGCGAAGCCACCGCCGCCGCCGCCCCCGCCGGGACGACCGCCGGGGGCCCCACCGGGACCACCACGGCCGGGCGCGCCACGGCCGGCCGCACCGGGACGGCCGACGGCCGGGCTCGGGCGAGCCGGCATCATGCCGGGGTTCGGGCGGGGTCCGCCCGCACCGGCCGAGCCGCCGGGCCGCGGCGCGGGCCGAGGCCCACCCTGCGGGCGAGGCATGCCCTGCTCGGACGCGAACGGGTTGTTGCCCGGCCGGGGCGCACCGGGTCGCGGCATGCCCTGGCTCGGTGCGAACGGGTTGTTCCCCGGACGCGGCGCACCGGGGCGACCGCCGCCCTCGGCCCGGGCGGCAGGGGCCGCCGGAGCGGACTCAGCAGCCGGGGCGCTGGGCGCGGCCGGACCGGGACGAGCGGACGGACGGGCCGACGGAGTAGCCGGCGCCTCCACAGCCGCTGCCGGCGCTGCCGGGGCGGCTGGCGCCTGCTCGGCCGCGGGCGCGACCGGAGCCGGGACGGGCGGCGCCGGGGTCGGCGCCGCGGGTGCCGCC
>NZ_BAABFP010000004.1:412004-568334 GCF_039541115.1 Angustibacter luteus | reverse complement strand
TCACTCGGAGGTCCTCGTCACGTCCAGCCCCGAATCGTCACCAACGTCCGTGGTCAGTACAACTAGCCCGCGTCGCACCAACAGGAGTCGCGCACCAGTTCGACCTCGGCCGAGCACGCGTGAGCGGCGCGAGGTCACGCGAGTCCTGTCGGACGAACGCCGACACGTGCGGTCAGCCGGGCAGGTGCCGGGCCAGTACCTGGGCCAGGTGCTCGCCGCGGCGGTCGGCGAGGTCGTCGAGCTGGGTGCGGCAGGAGAACCCGTCGGCCAGGACGACACCGTCGCCGGCCAGCTCGCGCACGGCCGGCAGCAGCTGGTTCTCGGCGACCGCGACGGAGACCTCGTGGTGGCCGCGCTCGACGCCGAAGTTGCCGGCGAGCCCGCAGCACCCACCCAGGCGCTGGACGTCGGCGCCAGCCGCGCGCAGCAGCGCGGCGTCGGCTTCCCACCCCATCACGGCGTGGTGGTGGCAGTGCGGCTGGGCGACGCCCTGCTCGGCCGACAGGTCCGGCGGCGTCCATCCTGGCGTGCCGCTGAGCACCTCGGCGAGCGTGCGGGTGGCAGCCGCGACCCGTTGCGCGGCAGGCAGGTCGGCGTCCGTTGCCAGCTCGAGCGCGTCCGACCGAAGCACGCCGGTGCAGGACGGCTCCAGCCCGACCACCACGGCCCCCCGCTCGACGTGCGGGAGCAGCGCGGCGACCGTGGCGCCGACCTTGCGCCGGGCGGTGTCGAGCTGGCCGGTGGAGATCCAGGTCAGCCCGCAGCAGACCGGTTCGCGGGTCACGCTCACCCGGTAGCCAGCGTCCTCGAGCACCGCGACCGCGGCCTGGCCGACCTCGGGCGCGAAGGCGTCGGTGAACGTGTCGACGAACACCACGGCCTCGAGCAGGGTCACGCCGGGATCGCTCGGGCGGTGGTCGAACCACTGCCGGAACGTCGGCGTCGCGAACTGCGGCAGGCTGCGGCGACGGTCCACCCCGGCCAGAAAGGTGACCAGCGGGTGCAGGGCCCGGACCCGCAGGCTGGCGTTCGCCACCCGGGTGACCCAGCCGAAGCGGGTGGCCAGCCGCGCCCAGCGCGGCAGCCAGCCCAACGTGTAGTGGGCGCGGGGGCGCAGCCGTCGCCGGTAGCGCTGGTACGTCGCCTCCGCCTTGTACGCGGCCATGTCGATCCCGGTCGGGCAGTCGGACGAGCACCCCTTGCAGGACAGGCACAGGTCGAGCGCGTCGGCCACCGCCGGTGTGCCCCAAGGGTTCGGGCCCAGGTTGCCGGACACCGCGTCCTGCAACACCCTCGCGCGACCCCGCGTGGAGTCCTTCTCGTCCCGGGTGGCCAGGAACGACGGGCACATCACGCCGCCGCTGGCCGTGGTGTCCGCCCGGCACTTGCCGACCCCGGTGCAGCGGTGAACGGCCATTGACAGGTCGCCGCGGTCGTGCCGGTACGCCAGCGCCAGCCCGTCCCGGTAGGGGCGGGCGGCGGCGACCCGCACGTCGGCGTCGACCGGCGCGGGCCGCACGATCACGCCGGGGTTGAGCAGGTCGTCCGGGTCGAAGGCCGCCTTGACCGCGGCAAACAGCTCGATGGCCTCGGCCGAGTACATCAGCGGCAGCAGCTCGCCGCGGGCCCGCCCGTCCCCGTGCTCACCGGACATGGAGCCACCGTGCGCGGCGGCCAGCCGACCGGCGTCCAGCAGGAACGAGCGGAACGCCGCGGTGCCCTCGGCGCGGTCGAAGGGGAAGTCGATCCGGATGTGCAGGCAGCCGTCGCCGAAGTGCCCGTACGGCAGGCCGGTCAGCCCGTGCTGGTCCAGCAGCGCGTCGAACTCCCGCAGGTACGCGCCGAGCCGCTGCGGTGGCACGGCGGCGTCCTCCCAGCCGGGGTGCGCCGGGTTGCCGTCCGGCGTCCGACCAGACAGGCCCGCACCGTCCTCGCGGATCCGCCAGAGCGCGGCCGCGTGCGTCGCGTCCGCTACGACCTCCGCGTCGACGGCGCCCGCGTCGCGGACCAGGGCATCGGCGCGGGCGCGCACCTCGCCGGGGTCGGTGCCGGTGAGCTCGACGAGCAGCCAGCCCTCACCACGGGGCAGGCGGGGCACGGACGACGGGCCTCGGCGGGCGCGCACCACGTCGACGATGCGGGCGTCCATGCCCTCGCAGGCCACCGGGCCGTGCGGCAGCACCACGACCACGGCGTCGGCCGCCTCGGCCATCGACGGGTAACCGAGGACGACGAGCTGGCGCACCGGCTCGTCCTGGACCAGCCGGACCGTCGCGGCGAGGGTCAGGGCCAGCGTCCCCTCGCTGCCGACGAGCGCGCGGGTGACGTCGAAGCCGTTCTCGGGCAGCAGGTGCTCGAGCGAGTAGCCGGACACCTGGCGGCCGAAGCGACCCAGCTCGGTGCGGATCAGAGCGAGGTTCGCGTCGGCCAGCGACCGGACCCGGTCCAGCGCCGGCGAGGACACGACGGCGCCCGCCATCGACCCGAGCCGCAGCCGCTCCCCCGCTCCGGTGACGACGTCCAGCCCGAGGACGTTGTCGCTGGTGCGTCCGTACCCCAGAGCCCTTGAGCCGCAGGCGTTGTTGCCGATCATGCCGCCGAGCGTCGCCCGGTTGTGGGTGGACGGGTCCGGTCCGAACCGCAGCCCGTGCCGCGCCGCGGCGCGCTGCAGGGAGGCCTGCACGACACCGGGCGCGACGACCGCCGTCCCGGCCTCGGGGTCGATGTCACCGATCTGGTGCAGGTGCCGCGAGACGTCCACGACCACGCCCGGCCCGACCGCGTTGCCGGCGATCGACGTCCCCGCGCCGCGCATGGTGAGCGGGACGCCGAACGTGCGGCAGACCTCGGCGGTAGCCAGCACCTCGTCCACGTGCCGCGGCACGACCACGACCTGCGGCTCGACCCGGTAGAGCGAGGCGTCCGAGGAGTACAGGGAGCGACGGAGCAGGCTGGCGTCGGCGTCCGCCACCCCGGCGGCGCGCAGGGCCTCCACCAGGTCGCTCACGAGCGAAACTCTAGGCAACCACCCGGCGGCTCGCTCCCCCGGTCCATGCCTCGGGCAGGACGCCTCCGCCACTCAAGCCGGTTCTGCGCCCGCGAGATCGGCTTGGGCGGCGGAAACGGGACCGAGCGGCGGAAGCGGGTGGTGAGTGGCGGTGGCTCGAGGGGTGCGGCAGGCTCGCGAGCATGGGCAACGAGACGGTCTTCACGTACGCCGCGCCTCGGCTGAAGTTCGGCCACGGCGCCAGCGACGAGGTCGGCGCGGACCTCAAGGCGCTCGGCGCCACCCGCGTGCTGCTGGTCACCGACCCCGGCGTCGCCGCCACCGGCGCTCCCGACCGCATCGCCGCAGGGATCCGCCAGGAGGGCCTCGAGGTCGAGGTGTACGACCAGGCGCGCGTCGAGCCGACCGACCAGAGCATGACGGCCGCGATCGACGCAGCCCGATCGCTCGGCCGGTTCGACGGCATCGTCGCGGTCGGCGGCGGCTCCAGCATCGACACCGCCAAGGCCGTCAACCTGATGCTCTGCTCGCCGGGCGAGCTGATGGACTACGTGAACGCCCCGATCGGCGGTGGCCAGGCCCCTCCTGGGCCGCTGCTGCCGCTCGTCGCCGTCCCCACCACGACCGGTACGGGCGCCGAGTCCACGACCGTCTGCGTGCTGGACGTGCTGTCCCGCAAGGTCAAGACCGGCGTCAGCCACGCCCGGCTGCGGCCCACGCTGGCCGTCATCGATCCCGAGCTCACCTTCAGCCAACCCAGCCAGGTCACCGCGAGCGCCGGTCTGGACATCCTGTGCCACGCGCTGGAGAGCTACACCGCGCGGCCGTTCGACTCCTTCGAGCGCAAGACCCCGGACCAGCGGGTGCCCTACTGCGGCGCGAACCCGATCGCCGACATGTGGTCCGAGCGCGCGATGTCGTTGCTGGCCGGGGCGTTTCGCCGGGCGGTGCGCGACGGCGACGACCAGGGCGCCCGCACCGACATGGCCTACGCCGCGACGTTCGCCGGCCTCGGCTTCGGGAACGCGGGCGTGCACATCCCGCACGCCAACGCCTACCCGGTCGCGGGCCGGGTGCGGCACTTCCACGCGCCCGGCTACCCGGGGGACGAACCCCTGGTACCGCACGGGATGGCGGTCTCGATGACGGCACCGGAGGCGTTCCGGTTCACCTTCGGGTCGGCGCCGGACCGGCACCTGCGCGCCGCCGCCCTGCTCGCCCCCGACGCCGAGGTCGGCGACGACGCCGCGGCTCAGCTGCCGACCGTGCTGGCCACCCTGATGCGGGACATCGGGCTACCCTCCGGGCTGGCCGAGCTGGGCTTCGGCGACGGCGACGTCGACGACCTGGTGGAGGGCTCGCTGGCCCAGCCGCGGCTGCTCGCCATCAGTCCGCGCGAGCCTTCCGCCGAGGACCTCGCGGGGATCATCCGGCGGTCGATGCACCACTGGTGATCGCGGACGCGACGTCCCGCACGACGTCCGGCACGGGCACCGGACGGCGGGTCGCGGGGTCGACGTACACGTGCACGAACCGCCCCACCGCGGACGGCGCGTCCTCGCCGTCCGCGAACACCGCGAGCCCGTAGGTGATGCTGCTGCGCCCGAGCCGGTCCACCCGCAGGCCGACCGCGAGCTCGTCCGGGAAGCCGACGGGCGAGAGGAACCGGCAGGACGTCTCGGCGACGATGCCGATGGCCGGCAGGTCGCGGACATCTGCCCCGACGGCCTGCATCAGCCAGCCGTTCACCGCGGTGTCGAACCACGAGTAGTAGACGACGTTGTTGGCGTGCCCGTACTGGTCGTTGTCGGCCCAGCGGGTGGGCATGGGACGCCAGACCGCGAACTCGGCGCGGGTCGGCAGCACGTCGCGGGGTCCGTCGGCCATGGCCACACCTTCCCACGGGGAGCACACTGGGGGACGTGCACGACCGGGCCACCGCGCCGGAGGCCATCGACCGAGCTTTCGCCGCCGTACCGCGCACCGGCTTCCTGCCGCGGGCGCAGCAGTCGCACGCCCACGAGGACCAACCGCTCGAGATCGGCTACGGCCAGACGTCGTCCCAGCCGTCCACGGTGCGCCGGATGCTGCGGCTGCTCGACGTCGAGGAGGGGCACCGGGTGCTGGACGTCGGCTCCGGTTCGGGCTGGACGACGACGCTGCTGGCCCACCTGGTCGGGCCGAGCGGCGAGGTGGTCGGCGTCGAGCTGGAGCCCGATCTGGCCCTGTGGGGCGCCTCGAACCTGGCCGTCCACGAGCTGCCCTGGGCCGGCGTGCACCGGGCGGAGCCGGGGGTGCTCGGCTGGCCGAAGGACGCGCCGTACGACCGGGTGCTGGTCTCTGCCGCCGCCAACGAGATCCCGGACGCGCTGGTCGACCAGCTCACCCCGAACGGGCTGATGGTCTGCCCAGTGGCTGGGCGGTTGGCGCGGGTCGCCCGGACGCCGGACGGCACCGAGGTGCACTGGTACGGGAATTATCGGTTCGTCCCGCTGCGCTGACCCTGCCATGGCAACCAGTGGAGCAGCGAACATCGCGGTGACGGGCAGCACGGGGAACATCGGCGGCCGGGTGGCCCGCGCGTTGGCGGCTCAGGGGGTGCCGCTGCGGCTGGTGGGCCGTGACCCGAGCCGCTTGCCGGACCTGCCCGGTGCCGTGGCGGGGCCGGCTGCCGAGTACGCGAGCACCGACGCGATGGTCGCGGCGATCGGCGACGCGCACACGCTGTTCCTGGTGTCCGGACGCGAGTCCGCGAACCGGCTCGCCGAGCACCGCAGCGCGGTCGACGCCGCGGTGCGCGCGGGCGTGCAGCGCATCGTCTACCTGTCGTTCCTCGGCGCCTCGGCCGACTGCACGTTCACCTTCGGCCGCGACCACTTCCACACCGAGGAGCACATCAGGGGCAGCGGTCTGCGCCACACGTTCCTGCGGGACAGCCTGTACGCCGACTTCTTCGCGCTGATGCCTGGCGAGGACGGCGTGATCCGTGGCCCCGCCGCTGACGGCCGGGTCAGTGCGGTGGCGCAGGACGACGTCGCGGACGTCGCCGTCGCGGTCCTGAGCGACGAGTCAGGCCAGCACGACGGTGTCGGCTACGACCTGACCGGGCCGGAGGCGTTCACCCTGACCGAGGCGGCCGCGCGGATCAGTGCGGCGACCGGGCGCGACGTGCGGTTCGAGGACGAGACGCTCGAGCAGGCCTACGCCTCGCGCGCGCACTACGGCGCCCCGGTTCGAGGTCGACGGCTGGGTGACGTCGTACCTGGCGATCGCCCGCGGCGAGCTCGCGAAGGTCAGTGACGACGTCCAGCGCCTGACCGGCCACCCGGCGCGCAGCCTGGACGACGTCCTGCGCTCTGCCGGCCACCGCTGAGCTCACCCGATCCGGGGCGAACGTGCATGATCACCGCGGGAGGGGGGCGGGACGCCACCACCCCCCTCCCGCGGTGATCATGCACGTTCGCCCCGCCGCGGTCAGGCCGGTTCCGAGGCGAAGAGGTTGAGGCCCAGTCGCTCGGCCAGGTGCTTCGTGGCCAGCTGGCCACGCACGCTGTTCCCGGCCGCGTCCAGGGGCGGCGAGAAGGTCGCGAGTCCACCCTTGCCAGGCGACACCGTCACGATCCCGCCGCTGACGCCACTCTTGCCAGGGACGCCGACCTCGTACAACCAGTCCCCCGAGAGCTCGTAGAGGCCGGCCGTGGCCATCACGGCCAGCACCCGCCGGCACACCCCCGGCCGCAGCACGCGCTCCCCGGACTGCGGGTTGACCCCGCCGTTCGCGAGCGTGGCCGCCATCACCGCGAGGTCGTGGACCGTGACCTCGAGGGAGCACTGCCGGGTGTAGGCGTCGGTCGTCTCATCGGGGTCGAAGTAGAGCCGGCCGTAGCTCTTCAGCAGGTGGGCGATGCCCTGGTTGCGCAGGTTCGACGCGGACTCGGAGGCGTACACCTCCTCGCTCATGGACAGCTCACGGCCGGCGAACCGGGACAGCCCCTCGCGGATCCGGTCGGACTTGAGCTCCGCCGAGTCGCCCGGCACCAGGCTCGTCGTGGCGATCGCGCCCGCGTTCACCAACGGGTTCATCGTCCGGTCGTCGTTCAGCTCGACCGCCATGAGCGAGTTGAACGGGAAGCCGGTGCTGTTCACGCCGAGCTGGCGGCGCGCCGCCTCGTAGCCGACCTCCTCGCACACGAGGGCGAAGACGAAGGGCTTGGACACGCTCTGGATCGAGAAGGACGTGTCGACGTCCCCGATCTCGAACGACCCGCCACGGGCACCGACGACACAGATGCCGAACAGGTCAGGGGACGCACCGGCCAGCGCGGGGATGTAGTCCGCGACGACGCCGTCGCTGTTCGCTCGGTAGCGCTCGTAGGCCTCGGTGACCAGCCGTCGGATCTCGTCCGGCGGGGGCAGCTCGCCGGTGGACACCCGCGGCGGCGTCGTCGCCTCGTCGAACGGCAGACGCTCGTACATGGACAGCTTCGTCATGGGTCCGCCCTCGTCCGGTGTCCTCCGGAGCGTACGTGGCAACCGCGTGCGCCAGGGCGAACGCCGTTGCCACGATCAGCCCTGCGGGCGCCAGACGACGAGCGCGGACGTCAGCCCGAAGGCGGACCGGTCCGGACGGCGCCCGGCGCGCATCGAGACCACGTCACCGGCGGGGCCGGCGGCGAACACCCGACGACCGAGCCCGGTCGCGTCCTGCACGGCGGCGAGCTCGTTGCTGAGCTCGACGACCCGGGCGCGCAGCGCGGCGACCTGGTGCTCGAGCTCGAGGATCTGCTTGATCCCGGCGAGGCTGACGCCCTCGTCCTGGGACAGCCGCTGCACCTGGCGGAGCAGCGAGACGTCGCGCGCCGAGTAGCGCCGGCCGCGCCCGCGCGTGCGGTCCGGCGAGACGAGGCCCAGCCGGTCGTACTGCCGCAACGTCTGCGGGTGCATGCCGGCCATCTGCGCCGCGACCGAGATGACGAAGACCGGGGTCTCGTCGTCCAGGTCGAGCTCGACCCGGCCCTGCCAGCTGGCGCTGTCGCTCATGTCAGCCGCCGGTCCGCGGTGAGCGCGCCCGGGCCATCAGGTCGGCGCGCGGGTCCTCGCCGCCGGTGGCCTTCGCGTACGCCTCGACGGCCTCGCGCGCGTCGTCGGTGAGCCGCTGCGGCACCGCCACCTGCACGGTGACGCGCAGGTCGCCGAAACCCTTGGCGTGCTTGACGCCCCGGCCCTTGACCCGCAGCGTGCGACCGGACGGCGTGCCGGCCGGCACCTTGACCCGAACGGTGGTGACGTCGCCCTCGGCGTCCAGCGTCGGGACGTCGACCTGCGCGCCCAGCGCGGCCTCGGCGAACGTGACCGGCACCGTGACGGTGAGGTCATCGCCCTGCCGGCCGAAGACCGGGTCCGGCGTGACAGCGACCTGGATCATCAGGTCACCTGCCGCCGCACCCGGGTCGCCGTCGGATCCCTTGCCGCGCAGGCGGATCTTCTGCCCGTCCTTGACGCCGGCCGGGATCCGCGCGGTCACCGTGCGACCCTCCGGCGTGCGCAGGGTGACGGTCGAGCCGACCACTGCCTCGCGGAACGGCAGGGTGGTGGTCGCGTTCACGTCGGCGCCGCGACGCGGGCCGCGGGTGCCGAAACCGCTGAACCGGCCACCGCGCCCACCACCGGCACCCGGGGCGCCACCCATGCCGCGCAGCAGGTCCTCGAGATCGATGCCGCCCGTGCTGTCGAACTGCGCGCGCTGGCCACCGCCCCCGGGAGCTCCCGCACCACCGAACAGACCGCCGAAGAGGTCCTCGAAGCCGGCCCCGCCCTGACCGCCCGGCGCGAATCGCGCGCCGCCGTGCGACATCGACCGGATCGCGTCGTACTGCTGGCGCTGCTCAATGTCGGAGAGCACCGAGTAGGCCTCGCCGATCTCCTTGAACCGGGTGTCGTCGCCCTCGTTGGCGTCCGGGTGGTGCTGGCGCGCCAGCTTGCGGTACGCCTTCTTGATCGCCGCCGCGTCCGCGTCCTTGGGGACACCGAGCGTGGCGTAGAAGTCCTTCTCGAACCAGTCCTGTCCGGCCATGCGGTGCCTCCTCTCGGACTCAGCTGGTGGTGTCGGGGTCGGCCACGGCGACGCGCGCAGCGCGCACGACCCGCTCACCGACGCGGTACCCCGGCTGCAGCACCTGGACGACGGTCGTGACCTCCGTGCCGGCGGCGAGCTCGGCCTGGACGTGCATGAGGGCCTCGTGCACCGCCGGGTCGAACGCCTCGCCGACCTCGCCGAAGCGCTCGAGACCGGCGCGCGCCACGATCGCCTCGAGCTTGTCGGCCACCGCTGCGAACGGCCCGCTCTCCAGGTCGCCGTGCTGGCGGGCCAGGTGCAGGTCGTCCATCACCGGCAGCAACGACTCCAGCACGGACGCCGTCGCGAGCTCGCGGGCGACGTCCCGGTCACGCTCGACCCGCTTGCGGTAGTTGACGTACTCGGCCTGCAGTCGCTGCAGGTCGGCCAGCCGCTCGGCGGCCAGGTCGACGTCAGCCGTGAGGCCGGACGACTTGTCATCCAGCCCCTGCTCGACCTCGGTCTCGTTGGCCATCTCGCCGCTGACCTCGGGGGCGGGAGCCTGCGGCGCCGCAGCGCCGCCGTCCCGCAGCTGTCCGGTCTGCGGGTCGATCCGCCGCTTGTCGCGGACGACGGGAGGCTCGCTCCCGTCGTCCGCGACCGGCCGACCGCCCTGGGGGGCGTCGGTCATGCCTGCGCCCGACCCTCGTTCTCGCCTGGCTCGTCGTCCACGACCTCGGCGTCGACGACGTCGTCGTCAGCGTCGGTCGCACCGGCGCCGCCCTCGGCGCTGCCGGCCTGCTCGGCGTCCGCGGAGGCCTGCGCCTCGGCCGCGTACATGGCCTGGCCGATGGCCTGGCTCGCGGTGGCGAGCGCCTCGGTCTTGGCCTTGAGGTCCTCGGTGGAGGCGTTGGCGGACAGCGCCTCCTTGAGGTCGGCGATGGACTTCTCGACGTCCGCCTTCGGCTCGGCCGGGATCTTGTCCTCGTTGTCCTTGACGAACTTCTCCGTCGACCAGACGAGCTGCTCGGCCTGGTTGCGGGTCTCCGCCTCCTCGCGACGCTGCTTGTCCTCGCTGGCGTGCGCCTCGGCGTCCTTGATCATCCGCTCGATCTCGTCCTTCGGCAGCGCGCTGCCGCCGGAGATCGTCATCGACTGCTCCTTGCCGGTGCCGCGGTCCTTGGCGGACACGTGCACGATGCCGTTGGCGTCGATGTCGAACGTGACCTCGACCTGCGGCATGCCGCGCGGCGCGGGAGCGATCCCGGTGAGGTCGAAGGTGCCCAGCGCCTTGTTGTCGCGGGTCATCTCGCGCTCGCCCTGGAAGACCTGGATCGTCACGGACGGCTGGTTGTCGGCCGCGGTCGTGAAGACCTCGCTGCGCTTGGTCGGGATGGCCGTGTTGCGCTCGATGAGCTTGGTCATCAGACCGCCCTGGGTCTCGATGCCCAGCGACAGCGGGGTGACGTCGATCAGCAGGACGTCCTTGCGCTCGCCCTTGAGGACGCCCGCCTGCAGGGCCGCGCCGACGGCGACGACCTCGTCCGGGTTGACGCCCTTGTTGGGGTCCTTGCCGCCGGTGAGCTCCTTGACCAGCGCGGTGACGGCGGGCATCCGGGTGGAGCCGCCGACCAGCACGATGTGGTCGATCTCGGAGAGCTTGATGCCGGCGTCCGCGATGACCTGGTTGAACGGCGCCTTGGTGCGCTCGAGCAGGTCGGACGTCATCTGCTCGAACTGCGAGCGGGTCAGCGTCTCGTCCAGGTGGATCGGGCCGTTCTCGGTCATCGAGAGGTACTGCAGCGACAGGTTGGTCGAGGTGGAGCTGGAGAGCTCCTTCTTCGCCTGCTCAGCCGCCTCACGCAGCCGCTGCATGGCGATCTTGTCCTTGCCGAGGTCGATGCCGTAGCCCATCTTCACCTGCTGGAGCAGGTGGTCGACGATGCGCTGGTCCCAGTCGTCGCCGCCGAGGTCGTTGTGACCGCTGGTCGAGCGGACCTGGATGGTCGAGAAGTCGTCCTCGTCCTTGCCCACCTCGAGCAGGGAGACGTCGAACGTGCCGCCGCCGAGGTCGAAGACGAGGATGAGCTCGTCCTCCTTGCCCTTCTCCAGCCCGTAGGCGAGGGCGGCCGCGGTGGGCTCGTTGATGATGCGCAGGACGTTGAGGCCCGCGATCTCGCCGGCCTCCTTGGTCGCCTGGCGCTCGGAGTCGTTGAAGTACGCCGGGACGGTGATGACCGCGTCCGTCACGTCCTCGCCCAGGTAGCTCTCGGCGTCCCGCTTCAGCTTGCCGAGGATGCGGGCGCTGATCTCCTGCGGGGTGTAGTCCTTGCCGTCGATCTCGACGTGCCAGTCCTTGCCCATGTGGCGCTTGACGGACCGGATCGTCCGGTCGACGTTCGTGACGGCCTGGCGCTTGGCGATCTCGCCGACGAGCACCTCGCCGTTCTTGGCGAACGCGACGACGGACGGCGTGGTGCGGCCACCCTCGGCGTTCGCGATGACGGTGGGCTCGCCGCCCTCCAGGACGGACACGACGGAGTTCGTCGTGCCCAGGTCGATGCCGACCGCTCGTGCCATCAGTGCTCTCCTCGTGGATCTGGGGTGCCACCTCGTGGGCGGCCTTGAGTCTGCTCCGCTCAAGTCTGAGTCGCGGCGTCAGACGTGTCAAATCCGCCCGCGCCAAACTTGAGTACACCTGACTCAACCCGGGCCTTGGCGTCCCCATTCCCCCCGCTCGACCGACCTCCGCAGATGTACCGCTATCCGGGGTTGTGGCGGCGCGATGACCCCGGATAGCGGGACATGTGCGGTGGCCTGGGTCCGGGGGCGGGGGGCCGGGGCGGGGGTCGGGGTCAGGCGGGGAGGGCGCAGAGGGCACGCCGGGCCCCGATGAGGCCGAGGACGGCGATCACGACCGCCGCGCCGCAGATCAGGCCGAACGCCGTCCGCCCCGGTCCGGCGAGCGCCAGCACGGTCCCGGCGGCGGCGAAGAACACGGCCCCGGACATCCCCGAGGCCAGCTGCGCGCCCGCGTTGTTGCGGCCCTGGGTCGCGTCGTCCGAGACCGCCATGCTCAGCACGGACAGCGTGGACGTCGTCATCCCGATCCCGAGCCCGGCGACCGCCCAGCCGACCAGCCCGACGGCGACGGGCAGGTCCGTCCAGACCAGCAGCCCGCTCACTGCGAGGCCGACCACCAGGGCCGCGAACCCGGCGTGCAGCACCAGTCCCGGGCGGGCGCTCAGCCGGCTCTGCACCGTCGACCCCAGCGACCACATGACGCCGGTGATGCTCAGGCTGATGCCGGCCGCGGCCGGACCCT
Source organism: Angustibacter luteus (assembly GCF_039541115.1). Lineage (NCBI taxonomy): Bacteria > Bacillati > Actinomycetota > Actinomycetes > Kineosporiales > Kineosporiaceae > Angustibacter > Angustibacter luteus. The sequence goes on along the minus strand of NZ_BAABFP010000004.1, from coordinate 555,947 downwards.
GGTGGTGCAGGGTCGCCAGCACCAGCGGCAGGAACCCGCCGATCCCCATGAATGCCGCGGTGACTGCCGCCCGGAGCGCGACCACGCCGCCGATGCCGCAGGCGGCCCGCAGCGTGCCGGGCGGCAGGAGCCGGACGGCGCTGACGGCCAGGGTGACGGTCGCGACGACGACGACCGCGCCGGCCAGTACGGGCGCGGACGACGCCGCCTCGCCGGCCAGGTTCAGGACGACGAGCGCCGCCGCCGCAGCAACCGCCCAGGGGAGGACGAGCCGGAGCGGGACGACGTCCAGCGGCCGCTCGGCGGACGCCGGCTCGGTGGCGACCCGGCGCAGCGCCGGCCGAAGGATCAGCCAGACCGGAACCAGCAGCACCACGGCACCAAGGAACACCCACCGCCAGCCGAGGGTGACCGTGACCGCGCCGACGACGACGGGGCCGAGTACCGACGGCAGGATCCAGGCCCCGGCGAACAGCGCCATCATCGACGGGCGCCAGCGCGGCTCGAGCGCGCGGGCGACGAGGACGATCACGCCGACGTCCAGCAGTCCCTCGGCGAACCCGCTGAGCAGCCGGCCGACCACGACGACGCCCAGCGAGGGCGCGAGACCGACCATCAGCTGCGCGGCGGCGAAGGCGAGCACGCCGGTCCGCAGCGTCGGCGCCGGCCCGCTGCGGTCGGACCAGCGGCCCGCGCAGACCAGCGCGATCAGGTAGCTCGCCAGCGGCGCGGCGCTGACCAGCCCGAAGCTGGGCACGGCGTGCAGCTCACCGAGCAGGGTGGGCAGCACCGTGGCGACAGCCCGGTTCTCCAGCGCGCCGAGCGTCACCAGCGCCAGGGCGCCGACGACGAGGGGCAGCCGGGTCCGGTCCAGCAGGCGCTCGTCCGAGGTGGCGGCGGGCGCGGTCGCGAGGCTCATGCCCCCGATCGTGCAACCTCAAGTCCGCTTGAGGTCAACCCGCGTCGCCACCCTCGCACCATTCGCGCTTGACGTGGCTATGCGGGCTCGAGAACCACGTGGAGCGCGAATGGTGCGGGGACGGGTGCGGTCGCGAGGGGTCAGCCGGCGACGAGGACGCCGGACACCGGGCCGAGGCCGGCGAGCGCGGCGTGGTCGAGCCGGGTCCGCAGCCGCGAGCCGCGCTCGTTGCGGGACGACTTGGTGGCGCCGATGCCGTCCATGATCCGGCGCAGCGGCAGGCCCTGGGACGCGACGTCCGCCACCAGCTCGCGCACCCCCAACAGCTGCGCGGACGCCGCGACGTGGGCCGCCAGGGCGCGGCCGACGCCGAGCTGCTGCCAGTCGTCACGGACCAGGAGCCCGATCTGCAGGGTGGTGCCCGGCTCGGGGTCGCCGTTGGGAGCCGTGCTGGCCCGGGTCGCCGAGGCGAGGGCGACGACGTCGCCGGCCGGTGCCAGCGCGATGACGACGAGCGGGCGGTGCATCAGGTCGCTGAGCGTGCTGAGCGACGGCGGGCGGCCGCCCTTGAGGTAGCGCTGCAGCAGGGTCGTCGCCGAGCACCGCCCGTGCAGCACGGCGACGGCCGCGAGGTCACCGGGCATCGCGCCACGGACCACGACGCGCCCACCCGCGGTGGGCAGCGACCAGGGTCGCCGCGCCAGCGAGAGGGCGGCTCGCGCGTCGCCGGTCTGCGCCACGGGCTCAGCGGCGGCACGACGACGGGAACGGGAACGGGCCGGGGCTACGGTCATCGGCTTCCTTCGGTCCACGAGTTCCGGGCAGCCCCCCGGCCCCGGCTGACCCGAACCACGGTGCCCCAGCCACGTTGCCGGAACGTTTCGTGGCCGTCACCGCCGGGTGTCAGCCCTTGCCGGACCCGCTCGACCCGCTCGACCCAGACCCGCCGCCGTCCCCACCACCGCCGCCGTCGTCACCGCCGCCGCCACCGCCACCCCCACCACCGTGCGGCTCGCTGGTGATCGTCGGGACGCCACCGGCGCACTCCGCGCGCACCCGGGTGCCGCGCTCGGACGTGGTGAACTCCACCTCCACCCGCTGCGGGCCGGTGTCCTTGACCTCCACCGTCCAGCCGCTCGCCGGCTGCGCGTACCGCAGCCGCGCCGTCGAGCCCGTGCAGCGCACACCCACGGACCCGCCGGTGACCTGCGCGCTGCGGTCGACGGCCCGCAGGCCCGGCCGGGTCGCGGACGTCGGCGGGTGGGCCGAGGTGGTTCGGGTGCTGGACGGCGACGCCGTGGGCGACGCGGTGGGCGAGGAGGTGGGCGACGCGGCGGCGTCGACGGGCTCGCCGGTGGACGGCCCGGAGTCACCCAGGCCCACGGCCGGCCCGGCGAGCACCTCGCGGCCGGCGCGCTCGATCGCGAACCACGCCAAGGACGACGCGAGCGCCACCACGGCCACCCACGCCGCCGCCATCGCGACCACCCGACGCCCCTTCACGAGCCCAGCCTGACACTGACGTCGAGCGGACGGTTCCACGGGCGACCAGCAGGTAGCGTGCCGGGGTGGCGACGATCCTGGTGGTCGAGGACGACCCGGGCATCCGGTCGGCCCTCGTGCGCAGCCTGGGCGAGCGCGGGCACGCCGTCGCCACCGCCACCCGGGGCATGGACGGGCTGCAGCAGGCGGTCGACGACCGGCCGGACGTCGTCCTGCTCGATCTCGGTCTGCCGGACGTCGACGGGCTCCAGGTGCTGGCCATGCTGCGCGCGGTGAGCGACGTCCCGGTCATCGTCATCACGGCACGCGACGACGACGCTGACGTCGTCCGGGCGCTCGATGCGGGCGCGGACGACTACGTCGCGAAGCCGTTCGGTGTCGACCAGGTCGAGGCGAGGTTGCGCGCCGTCCTGCGCCGGGCCGGCGCCGCGCCGGTCAGCGAACCCGTCGTCGTCGGTGGCCTGTCCATCGACCCGCGGACCCGGCAGGCCAGCCTCGACGGCAGCCCGATCGACCTGTCTCGCAAGGAGTTCGACGTCCTGCTGCTGCTGGCCAGTCGGCCCGGTGAGGTGGTCAGCAAGCGCGAGCTGCTGGCCGAGGTGTGGCGCCAGGCGTACGGCGGCGGAGACCGCACGGTCGACGTGCACCTGTCGTGGTTGCGCCGCAAGCTCGGCGAGAGCGCGGCCGAGCCCCGGTACCTGCACAGCGTCCGGGGCGTGGGCGTGGCGCTGCGCGCACCCGGGCCGGACGAGGGCTGATGCGCCGGCAGATCGCGTGGCTCGTGGTGGCCACGACGTCAGCAGTGGTGCTGGCATTCCTGATCCCTCTCGGCTTGCTGGTGCGGACGCTGTCGGAGGACCGGGCTCTGGCCAGCGCGAACCAGGAGGCGCAGTCGGTCGCGGCGTTGGTCGGCACGGTGGACGACCAGGGCCAGCTCGCCGAGCTCGTCGCCCTGAACGACCAGCGCTCGCCGTTCAGCACGTCGGTGCTGCTGCCCAGCGGTGAGGTGCTGGGCGCCGCGGAGCCGACCCAGCCCGCGGCCGATGTCGCGCGCGCCCGGCAGGGTGCGGCCTTCACGGCGCACGCGGGTTCGGGCGCCCAGGTCCTGGTCCCGATCGTCACCGGGGACGGCACGGCGGTCGTCCGGACGTCGGTCAGCGATGCCGAGCTGCACCACGGGCTGGCCGCGGCCTGGGCCAGCCTGGCGGGCCTCGGTGTGGTGCTGCTCGCCGCCGCGCTGCTGGTCGCCCGCCGGCTCGGCGGTCGGGTCAGCGCGCCGGTCACCGACCTCGCCGAGGTCGCGCACCGGCTGCGCGAGGGCGAGCTCGACGCCCGCGCGGACGTCGAGGGACCACCCGAGGTCGCCGAGCTCGGGCAGGCCCTGAACCGGCTGGCGGACCGGATCGGCGAGCTGCTGGTGCTGGAGCGCGAGTCCGTCGCGGACCTGTCGCACCGGCTGCGCACCCCGGTGACCGCGCTGCGGCTGGACGTCGACGGCGTGCTCGACGAGGACGCGGCGACCCGGCTGCGCGGGCACGTGGACCAGCTGCAGCGCACGGTCGACGCGATCGTCCGGGACGCGCGCCGTCCGGTGCTGAGCGGTCTGGACTCCCGCTGCGACGCGGTCCCGGTGGTGCGCGAGCGGGTGGAGTTCTGGTCCGCGCTGGCGGACGAACAGGGGCGCCGGGTCAGTGTCGAGCTGGCGACCGGACCGCTGCTGGCCGCGGTGGACGCCGGGGAGCTGGCCGACGTGGTGGACGTCCTGGTGGACAACGTGTTCGCGCACACGCCAGAGGGAACGGGCTTCGACGTCCGGCTGGACCGGTCGGCCGGGCTGGTGCGCCTGCGGGTGGTCGATGCCGGGCCCGGTGGGGTGCAGGCCTCGGACGTCGAGCGCGGGGCCAGCGGCGCCGGGTCCAGCGGTCTGGGGCTGGACATCGCCCGTCGGGTGGCGGTCGCGGCGGGCGGCAGCCTCGACCTGCTCGCGGCGCCCGGCGGCGGGACGCAGGTCGTGGTGACCTTCGCCCCGCCGGCGGACTGAGCTGCCGCGCACGGTCAGTCGTCGTCTCCGCCACCGTGGCCGCTGCCGCCGTGGTCGTCGCCACCGTGGTCGTCGTTCGCGTCGTGGCCCGACCCGTCGTCGCTGCCGTGACCGCTGCCGTGACCGCTGCTGTGACCGCTGCCATGACCGCCGCGGTCGCCGCCGTGGTCGTCGTTGGCGTCGTGGGTCGCCGGGTCGTCGGCCCCGTGGCCGCCGCCGGCGCGGTCGCCGCCGTGGTCGTCGTTGGCGTCGTGCCCGGCGCCGTCGTCCGCACCGCGACCGCGGTGCTGGCGGTCGTCGGACGTGCTCGGTGATGCGGTCGGGCTCGACGTCGCGCTGGACGTCGCGCTGGACGTCGGCCGGGACGTCGCGGTCGGGCTCGTGGTCGGGTCGTCGTCGGAGGTGGACGGGCTCGACGTGGAGGTGGTCGACGAGACCGTCGCGGTGCTCGGCGTCGCGGCCGAGCTGGACGCCAGGCCGTAGGCGAGGCCGCTGACGGCCAGGGTGGCGGACGCGGCGACCACCGCTGCGAGTCGGGGACGGATCATGGGACTGCTCCTTGCTCGTCGGTCAGGTTGACGAGCTGACTCTCGCGGCGGCCGCCCTATGGCCACCCCCAGCGAACCTCAAGCCTGGGTCAAGGCTGCAGGACGGTGCGGACGCCGGGCACGTCCGAGGCGGTCCAGGCCGCCTCGACGTCGGCCAGCGGCACGGCGCGCGCGTTGACCGCCAGCCGACCGGAGCTGATCTCCTCCACCAGCGACGGCAACTCGGCCACGTAGGCCCGGGTGGAGACCGCACCCTGCCCGTTGCCCTGGATCCGCAGGTTCGCCGAGCGCAACGCCACCGAAGGGAGCTCGAGGGTGGGTCCGGCCACGGAGCCGATCTGGATCCAGTCGAGCGCCCGGCTACGGTCAGCCCGCGCCCGCAGCAGCGCCATCATGGCGCTCGCGGCCGGTGCGGCCCAGAGGTAGTCCAGGACGAGGTCGACCTCGCTCGCGGCGGCCGCCAGCATCGCCGCGGCCGCGTCGTCGTCCTCCCCCAGCGCGACCGTGACGTCGGCGCCCAGCCCGGCCAGCAGCGCGAGGGCGGCGGGGTTGCGACCCGCGCCGACCACTCGACCGGCGCCGAGCCGCTTGGCGACCTGGACGGCCATCTGCCCGGCGTTGCCGGTCGCCCCCAGCACCAGGACGGACTGCCCGGGCTCGATCGGGACGCGCCGGCGCAGCGCCACCCAGGACGACATCGCGGGGTTCATCGCGGCGGCGACCCGGACGACGTCGACGTCCTCAGGTAGGACGACCATCCGACGGGTGTCGATGACCGCCCGCGCGGCCATCGAGCCGGGCAGGTCGTCGTCCGTGACGAAGTAGACCAGCCGCCCGTCCGCAAGCCGCCCGACACCGTCGATGCCCGGCACCAGCGGCAGCCGGCCGGTGCTGGTGTAGTGCCGCCCGGACGCGCCGCTGCGCACCCGTGGGTGCAGACCTGCCGCGAGGACGTCGACCACGGCCTGGTCCGCGCCTGTCGGGTCAGGGAGGTCGAACCCCTCGTGGTGGGGCGGCTCGTCGAACGATCGGACGACGGCGGCGTTCACGCGCATGGCAGTGCCTCTCAACGAAATGTTCGTGACACGAACCAATGTAGTTCGCGACACGTACTAGTTCAAGTAGGGTGGGAGACGTGAGCGACCGAACCGATCTCGTGGACGTCCTGGCCCGGCTCTCGTTCCTGGTGCAGGGAACGCTGAGCGACCTGGCCGCCGAGCACGGGCTGTCCCTGGCGCAGGTCCGCCTGGGCGGCATCCTGCGCGACCACGAGCCCACCATGAACGAGCTGGGCCAGCACCTCGGCCTGGACAAGTCGAGCGTCAGCGGCCTGGTCGACCGGGCCGAGCGGCGCGGGCTGGTGGTCCGCCGGCCCAGTACCTCGGACCGGCGGGTCGTGCACGTGATCATCACCGCCGAGGGTCGCGCGCTGGCCGAGCAGGTCGGCGCCGCCTTCGCCGATCAGGTGGAGACGCTGACCGCCAACCTGACCGCGACGGACCGCCGCGCGCTGGTCCGGGCAGCCGGTCGCATCCTGATCACGTGAGCAGCAGGTGCCAGGTGCCTGCGGCGACCCCGGCGGCGATGGCCACCGCGATCAGCACCACCGAGCCGAGGACGACCACCACGTCCACCCAGTGCAGCCGGCTCTCGCGGGCCCAGGTGCGCGGCTGGTCGGTGCCGAACCCGCGCGACTCCATCGTGGTCGCGAGCACGGTGGACCGGCGGATCGCCAGCACGAGCAACGCGAACACCTGACCGGCGGCGGCCCGGACGGCACCGACCGGACCGTCGCCGCCGAGGCCACGAGCCCGGCGCGCCAACGACATCGAGCGCCAGTCCGCCGCCATCACGCCGAGCAGCCGGGTCGCGGCGAGGGCCGCCAGGGTCACCCGCGACGGCAGGCGCAGCACCTGCGCGAGCCCGTCGGCGAGGTCGGTCGGGTCAGTCGTCGAGAGCAGGATGATGCCGGGCAGCCCGATGGCCAGGATGCGCAGGCTGATCGCGACACCGGAGGCCAGCGAGCCCTCGGTGATGCTGATCGGTCCCAGGTCGAGCAGCGTGGCGCCGGAGTCCACGCCGAAGAGCACAGCCGCGACGCCCGCGGGAACGGCGCCGAGCAGCACGACCACCGAGCGCCGGAGCAGGGCGACCAGCGTCAGCCCGGCGAGCGGCAGCACCAGCAGCTCGAGCACCAGCGCGGTCCCTGCGGTGACGACGTCCACGCTCAGCAGCAACCCGAACGCGATCACCGTGGACGCCACGAGCTTGGCGACCGGGTTCGCCCGGGCCAACGGTGCGGTGGCGTCGAAGTGGCTGCGCTGCAACGAGATCACGGTCATGCGGACACCACCTGCCAGGGCGTCAACGGGCCAGGCAGCTCGTGGACGTCGTCCGCCAGGGCGGTCACCAGCGCCTCGTCGTGGGTGACGGCGAGCACGCCGGTGCCGTCGTCCAGCAGCTCGCGGAGCAGGTCGACGAGCTCGGCCCAGGTCCGCGCGTCCTGCCCGAACGTCGGCTCGTCGAGCACCAGCAGCGAAGGCCCAGTGGCCAGCGCGGTCGCCACCGACAGTCGGCGTTGCTCGCCGCCGCTGAGGGTGAACGGGTTGGCCTGCGACAGGTGCCGCAGGTGCAGTCGGGTCAGCAGCTCGTCGACCCGGCCGTCCACCTGGGCCGCGGACCGACCCGCCCGCCGCGGTCCCACTGCGAGCTCCTCGCGCACCGTCGCGGCGACGAACTGGTGCTGCGGCTCCTGGAAGACCGTGCCGATCCGGGTGACCAGGTCGCGGGCCCGCCAGCGGTGCGGCGGCCCGGACAGGCCGCGGGCCAACGCCGGGGCGGCGGTGAGCGAACCCGCCACGGGTCGGGTCAGGCCGGCCAGCACGTGGGCGAGCGTCGTCTTGCCGGCGCCGTTCGGCCCGACCAGCGCCGTCGCCCGACCGGCGTGCAGGGTCAGGTCGACGTCGCGCACCACGGCGTCCGCGCCGGGCGGCGCGCCAGCCAGCCCTTGCGCGGCCAGCAGCGCCGCGCCGTCCAGCCGATCGTCGCGCGGTGACCGGGTGCGACGTCCGACACCGGCCGCGGGCAGGTACCGCTCCGGCACCCAGACGCCCTGTGCCGCAAGGGCTGCGCCGTGCCGACCGAGCACCTCGTCCGGGGGACCGTCAGCCGCGAGCCCACCGTCCGCGCCGAGGACGACGACCCGGTCGACGACGTCCACCCACTGCTGCACCCGGTGCTCGACGATCAGGCAGGTCGCGCCCGAGACGGCCAGCACGTCGCGCACGGTGTCGCGGAGCAGGCGCGAGCCGTCCGGGTCGAGCATCGCCGTCGGCTCGTCGAGCAGCAGCAGTCCCGGGCGCATCGCGAGCACCCCGGCGAGCGCGAGCCGCTGCCGCTCGCCGCCGGACAGGTCGGACGTCGGGTGCGCGCGGCCGTAGCGGAAGCCGACGGAGCGCAGGGCCTCGTCGACCCGCGGCCAGATCTGCTCGCGCGGCACGCCGAGGTTCTCCAACCCGAACGCGACGTCGTCACCGCACCGGGCCAGCACCGTCTGCGCGTCCGGGTCCTGCAGCAGCAGGCCGGCCCGCACCGCACCGGACAGCCGCGAGGTCGCCGCCGGGACGCCGTCGAGTGTCAGCGAACCGGTGGACTCGCCGCCGTTCTCGTGCACCGCGACCCCGTCGGCCGAGCGCGCGCCGGGCTCACCGAGCAACCCGGCACAGCCGGCCAGGAACGTCGACTTGCCGGCCCCGCTCGCCCCGAGCAGCAGCACGGCCTCGCCGGGGGCGACGTCCAGGTCGAGGTCGCGGACCGCCCAGGCCAACCGCCCGGCGTGCCGCCAGCCCCAGCCGCGGGCCCGAAGGCCCACGGCCGGCAGCTGTCGCGCGGTCATCGACTCAGACACGCCTGGCCGAGCGCCCGGACGCCAGCGGGGCGAGCGCACCGGTGCGGGCCAGCCCGCGGGTGATCGCCCACGCCCCGACGCCGGCCAGCACGGCACCCGAGATGACCAGGCAGACGACGTAGCCGAGCTTCCAGCCGGCCGTCTGCGCGGCGTACGAGAGCACCAGGTCGACCGGCGCGATGATCAGCCCGGCGACGGCACCCGACAGCATCGCGGTCGGCAGCCCGAAACGCCGGTAGAGCAGCAGCGCGAAGACGATCTCCGCACCGAGGCCCTCGAGCAGGCCGTACCAGACGACCGTGAAGCCCCACTGGCTGCCGATCAGCCCCTCGACGACGGCCGCGACGACCTCGACCAGGACCGCCGCGCCGGGTCGACGGATGACCAGGGCGCCGAGCACCCCGGGCAGCAGCCAGGCGCCGCCGAGCAGCGCGATCGCCGGGGTGGCGCCGAGCGGGCCGGAGATGACGGCGTAGTTGGCGTTCCAGACGGCGAACAGCAGGCCACCCGCCACGCCGAGAACGCCCGCGACGACGAGGTCGACGACCCGCCAGGACGCGCGGGCGCTGGCCAGCGAGAAGCCGATCCACCCGAACAGCAGGGCGACGATGAGCCCGGCCGGCAGCGAGAGGTCGGACATTGTGCTGCCGAACCAGGTGACGTCGTCCGGCAACCCGATCAGCCAGATGGCCAGGCCGAGGACGACCCCGACCGCGGCGACGGCCCAGGCGATGCGCGGTGGCGTGCGCGGCGTCCGGTCGGACGTCGGGAGCTGGACCACCTTCGATGGTGCGGTCATGCGTGGATCCCTCCTGGTTGGAGGGGGACCGGGCGCCGCCGGCGTCGTGGCGGCTGCCACGGGTCGACGACGACCGGCGAGAAGCTCGACTCCCTTCGCCGGTGCTAACCGGAGCAGGTTCGAGGGTCTGCGGGCTGACCGCACTCTCAGCGCCTTACGGCGCTCCCCTGTCGTGTCCGTTCAACGTACACCCGGGGCGGTCCGGGTGGCACACTCGGCGCATGCTGCTGCGGATGATGCGCGGGCCACGCACCGGCCGGCCCTCCGTGATCGCTCGCGCGCTGGCGCTGCTGGTGGTCGCCGGCCTCGTCGCGATCACCGCGCCGCTGGTCGGGCCACCGGTCATCGCAACCGTTGGGTGGCTCGCGGGCCTCCTCTGAGGCAGGCTGGGGGGCATGGGCGCAGCGAGCTGGAAGATCATGGGCAGTGCGGCGGCGATCGTCTCCGGCATCGCGGCGAAGAAGATCCTCAACGCCGGGTGGAAGGCGGCCACCGGCGGCGAGCCGCCGGCGAACCCTGAGCACCCCGACACCAGCTGGGCCGAGGCCGTCGGCTGGGCCGCGGCGAGCGGGGCCCTGATCGGGGTGGCGCGGATGCTCGCGGCGCGCCAGGCCGCCGCCTACTACCGGCACTCCACCGGACACCTGCCGCCGAAGCTCGAAGAGGTCGGCTAGGCCGCCGGCGCCAGCAGGAAGACCGGGTGCTTGGCGGCGATCGCGGCGATCTGCTCGTCCGTGGAGTCCGCGCTGACGCCGTCGAAGAACGCGCCCACCTCCGCCTTCCACCGCTTCAGGTAGGCGCGCAGGATCGGCACCTTGTCGACGTCCGGTACCTCGGTGGCGACCCGCGGCTGTCGCCGCTTGCCGAGCAGCAGGACGAGCGCGCCGTCCGCGGCGCGCACGTTGCGCACCCACTCGCCGTTGCCCCGGGCGGACACCAGGTACTCGCTGCCGTCCAGGCTCAGCAGGTTGACCGGGACCTGGCGCGGGAGGCCGCTCTTGCGCCCGCGGACCTCGAGGACGCGGCTGCCCATCACGCTGATCCCGAGGCTGGTCAGCCCCGCGACGAGCCTGTTCGCGACGTTGCGGGTGAACCATCCCGGACGGCGGTAGTGCGGCTGCTCGCTCATGCAGACACTGTCCCGCAGAACCTGCCCGACCGTCGCCGAGAGGGCCGCCCCAGCCCCTACGCTTGCGCCGTGATTGATCAGGCGCTCAGCGTCGCCATCGCCCCCGTGACCGAGCGTCGTGCACTCCGCACGTTGTTGGCCCAAGGTCTCACCCTGCCGCTCTTCGGTGCTGCCGCGGCCGTGCTGGGGCTCTGGGTTGCCTTTGGCGCCCCGCGCGAGGAAGGGATCACCGCGGTGGGGCTGCTCGGTGCCGGGGTCGCCGGCGTTGGGGTGTACGTGCTGTGGAAGGCAGGCGCCCCGATCACGTCGGTGTCCCGTCGCATTTGGCGTGCGCGCAGGCCGTACTGCGCTCTCCACCTGGACCAATCTGGTATCACCGTGGACGACGGTCTGGAGGTCCTGCGACTGCCCTGGCCAGCAGTGTCACGCATCGCCCTGGTGAACGCTCCGAGCAATCCCGTTCGGCTGCTCGTTCTGCAACCCCGCGCAGATGCGCCGACCGAGCTCCTTGTTGAGGCACTGCCGGTACTGCCGGTAGCGAGCTGGGTCGCCACCGGGTGGTCACGCCCTTCGCAGCCTTTGCTCATCAGTGAGTCCGCACTGCGCGCAGCGGTGTGGGAGTACTCGGGCCGGACGGTCCAGCTGGAGCTTGGGCCGCTCTGAGCTCTCATCCCCACGCCGGCCGGGCGGGAGGTCGGCAGTGTGGTCGGCGACGCACTCGATGAGCGCATCAGGGGGACGCCGCGCTCGGACTGTCACACAGGTGATCCAGTCGCTGTCGCGCTCCCGTCACGAGCTGACGGGGAAGTCCTTGCGCAGCCAGTACACACCGCTGGTCCGGCGGTAGCCCAGGGTGTCGTTGACGTGCCGGATCCCGACGTTGTGCTCCTCGTTGTTCGTGATCGCGACCGTCGCCCCCACCGCGGCGGCCTGCGCGTGCAGGCAGGCCTTCGCCAGGGCACCCAGCGCCCGGCCTCGGTGGGCGGGATCGACGCCGGTGTACACCACCTGCGCGACGTCGCCGTGGACGATCCCGTACGACAGCGCCACCGGTCGCCCGTGATCGCGCACGACCACGGCCACCGGCCGTTCCGCGCCCTCGGCCGAGGCGTACGCCCGCAAGGTCGCGAGCGTGGACACCCCGGCGTGCTCACGTTCAGGATTCGTCTGGCTGGCGTCGTACATGGCCTCGACCGCCGCCTCGTCGTCGAAGGACAGTCTCGGGCTGGGTTGCACCGTGACGCCCTCCGGCAGCTCCACGGCCGGCAGGTCGACGAGGTCCAGCTGTGAGGTGATCGAACGCTGCATCACCTGGTAGCCCCAGTGCTGGGCCACGGCCAGCGCCTGCTCGTCCGCGTCGTCCACCTGCGCCATCGCCGCCGTGACCTGCGCTGGCAGCTGGTCCGCCAGCGCGGCATGCAGCCGGGCTCCCAGGCCCTGGCCGCGATGATCCGGATCCACCACGACGACAGTCACGTACTGGCCGGCTGGGGTACCCACCAGGTGGAGCTGGATCGCGAAGCCGACCGCTCGCCCGTCGGCTGATGCCGTGAGCATGGTCCGGTCCTCGCTGAGCGAGGGATCCCTGACCGGGCCCTCCACGAGCGGGCGGGTGTACTGCGGGCAGCAGCGCAGCGACAGGTCGATGACGTCGTCGTACTCCCCCGGGGTGGTGGGATGGATTCGCACGACGGTCAGTATCGGCGCGTCGCCCTCAGACGTCGAGAACCTTGGCGATCGGAACTCCCGGCCGGTATGCCAGGTGCCGGTACGTCGGCGCCTCGAGCACGGTGAGATCGGCCTTCGCGCCGACCCCGAGGTGCCCGATGTCGCCGCGCCGCAGAGCCTGCGCGCCCCCTGCGGTCACCGACCAGAGCGCCTCGGCCGGCGACATCCCCATCTCGCGGACGGCGAGCGCCACAACCAGCGGGATGGACGACGTGTAGCAGGTGCCGGGGTTGCAGTCCGTGGCCAGCGCGACCGTGACGCCGGCGTCGACCAGCGCTCGGGCGTCCGGGTAGGGCGAGCGCGTGGAGAACTCGACGCCGGGCAGCAGGGTCGCGACGGTGCCGTCGCGGCCCGACGTCGGGGCGGCGGCGGCCAGCGCGTCGACGTCCGCGCTGGTCAGGTAGGTGCAGTGGTCGACACTGGCCGCGCCGACCTCGACGGCGAGCTGGACGCCCGGCCCGGCCGAGAGCTGGTTGCCGTGCACCCGGGGCAGCAGCCCGGCCGCGATCCCCGCCTGCAGCACGGCGCGCGCCTCGTCACCGTCGAACGCGTGCGCGCTGGCCGGTTCGCAGAACACGTCGACCCAGCGGGCGTGCGGCGCGCAGGCCTCGAGCATCCGGCCGGTGACCAGCGCGACGTACTCGTCGCGGTCGGCGCCAGCGGGCACCACGTGCGCGCCGAGGAAGGTGGTCTCGGCGGTCACCTCGCGGGCGATGCGCAGGCTGCGCGCCTCGTCGGCGACGGTGAGGCCGTAGCCGCTCTTGACCTCGACCGTCGTGGTGCCCTGCGCGCGCATCTCGGCGACCAGCGCGCGGGTGCGAGCCAGCAGCAGCTCGTCCGGGGCCGCCCGGGTCGCGGCGACGGTGGTGACGATGCCGCCACCGTCGTAGCGGGCGCCGGTCATCCGAGCCTCGAACTCGCGAGCCCGGTCACCGGCGAACACCAGGTGGCTGTGCGAGTCCACGAAACCCGGCACGACCGCGCGGCCGCCGAGGTCGACGTGGGTGTCGGTGATCGGTGCCTGCGCGGCCGGGCCGGCCCAGGCCACCCGTCCGGCGTCCAGCACGAGTGCCGCGCGCTCGACCAGGCCGAGCGGGCTGCCGTCGCCCACGCTCGGGTCGTTGGTGACCAGCTCGGCGATGCCGGTGACCAGCACGCTGCTCATGCGCCCTCCCTCTTCGCGTCGGGGCGAACGTGCATGATCACCGCGGAGTTGGTTGTGGTGATCATGCACGTTCGCCCGCCCACAGCGGTTCGATGGCCTCGGCGAGCAGGCGTCCGACGTCACCGAGCACGTGCTCGCCGTCGCGGACGACGACCCGGCCGCCCTGCACCACCGCGTGCACGTCACTGGCGGTCGCGGCGTAGACCGCTTGCGCCGCAGCGGTTCCAGCCGTCCGCACGGTGTCGAGCCGGACGGCGACGAGGTCCGCCGGGGCGCCGACCTGGATCCGCCCGGCCTCCGGCCAGCCCAGCGCGGCATGCCCCTGGTGGGTCAGCGCCGCGACCAGTTCGGCGGGGCTGAACACCCCGCGCTCCAACGTGAACAGCCGCTCGTGCATCTCCAGCGCGCGCGCCTCCTCGAGCAGGTCGACGACCGCGTTCTGGTCGCTGCCCAGGCACAGGGGGCTGCCGTGGTCGGCCATCAGCCGGGCCGGACCGATCCCGTCCGCCAGGTCTCGCTCGGTCGTCGGGCAGATGCACACGTTGGTCCCGGTGCTGCCGAGCAGCTCCATGTGCGGCGCCACGGTGGCGTGCACCATCGTGCTGCGCGGCCCCAGCGCGTCGGCCGATGCCATCAGCTCGGTCGGGCCGAGCCCGTAGAACGCGAACGCCGCCAGGTTCTCGCCGACCTGCTCGGACAGGTGCGCGTGCAGCGGTGCGTCCGGGAACGCCGCGGCGACCTCGCCCAGCTCGATCTTCGGCACCGCCCGCACGGAGTGGATCGCCGTGCCGACCCGCAGGACGTCGTCCGCGCGCAGGTCCGCGACCCGCGCCGCCCAGCGCGACGACGTCCCGTCCGAGAAGCGTTGCTGCACCGGGTCCGGACGGGTGTGGCCCTCCGGCGTCAGCCCACCAGCGAGGTAGCAGGTGTCGAGCAGGGTGATCCGGAGGCCGGCGTCCCGGGCGGCCTCGCGCAGCGCCTCGGCCATCGCGTTGGGGTCGTCGTACGGCGTGCCGCCGGGGCCGTGGTGCAGGTAGTGGAACTCGCCGACGCAGGTCACCCCGGCCAGGGCCATCTCGGCGTAGGTGGCCCGGGCCAGCCGTAGGTAGGAGTCCGGGTCGAGCTGCCCGGCGACGGCGTACATCCGCTCCCGCCAGGTCCAGAACGTGCCGCCCTCGTCGTGCGTACGGCCGCGCATGGCCCGGTGGAAGGCGTGCGAGTGCGCGTTCGCGAAGCCGGGGAGCACCAGTCCGGTCAGCCGCTCGTCACCCGGCTCCGCGGTGACCCCGCGCTCGACCGCGGTGATGACGCCCGCCTGCTCGCGCACCCGGACGCCCGCGACGGGCGCGTCGTCCAGCCAGGCCTGCTCGCACCACCAGTCCGTCACTGCGCCAGCCTTCGCACCACGTGGGTCAGCGCGTCGACCCCGGCCAGGCAGTCGTCGACCTCGGCGTGCTCGAGCGGGGAGTGCGAGACGCCCGTGGGGTTGCGGACGTAGAGCATGGACGTCGGGATGCCCGTCTGGCTGAGCACGCCGGCGTCGTGACCCGCCCCCGTCTCCAGCACCGGGACTGGCTCGCCGAGCTCCTCCAGGGCGTGCACCACGTTCGCGGACAGGGTCGGGTGGAACGGCGTGCGCGGCGTCCACGACTCCTCGTCCGGACGCCCGTACGCGTCGGACAGGTCGGCAACCAGGGAGCGGACGTCGGACTCGTCGGGGCCGCGGGCGTCCAGCCAGGCGGAGACCGACGACGGGATCGCGTTGACCCCGTTGGGGTTCACGCTCACCTTGCCGACGGTGGCCACGGCGTCGTAGCGCTCGGCTGCGGCCCGCGCGGCCTGGATCAGCGCGGCGAGGTCGAGCATCGGGTCGGTGCGGTCGGCCAGGCGCGTGGTGCCCGCGTGGTCGGCGCGTCCGGCGAGGTCGAAGCGCCACCGGCCGTGCGGCCAGATCGCGCTGCCCACGCCGACGGCGGAGTCGACGTCCACCAGGCCACGCCCCTGCTCGACGTGCAGCTCGACGAACATGCCGACCCGGCGCAGGGTCTCGTCGTCGCGACCCACGTGCTGCGGGTCGTGCCCGGCCGCGGCCATCGCCTCGGCCATGGTGGTGCCGTCACCGTCGCGCAGCGCGCGCGCCCGGTCGGCGTCCAGCGCGCCGGTGAGCAGCCGGGAACCGGCGCACGCGATGCCGAACCGTGCGCCCTCCTCGTCGCCGAAGCAGGCCACCGCGATCGGGTGTCGCGGGGTGAAGCCGCTCTGCTGCAACGCTTCCACGGCGGCGAGCGACGAGACCACGCCCAGCGGACCGTCGAACGCGCCACCCTCCGGCACCGAGTCCAGGTGGCTGCCGATCACCACGCCCGGGCCATCGGCGTCCGGGTCGCCCCACCACGCCCACACGTTGCCCGTGCGGTCGGTGACGACATCGAGACCGAGGCCGCCCGCGGCGCCGCGGAACCACTCCCGCAGCGTCGCGTCCTGCCGCGTCCAGGCGAAGCGCCGGTACCCGCCCGACGGCGAACGACCGATCGGGTCGAGCTCGGCCCACCACCGGCTGAAGCTCTGCTGGCTGCTCGCGTCGTGGCTGCTCACCGACCCACCCTCCCGCACTCCGCGGTGATCATGCACGTTCGCCCCAACCCCCGCATCCCTCCGCGGTGATCATGCACGTTCGCCCACCCCGCCGGGGCGAACGTGCATGATCACCGCGGGGAGGGGGGCGGCGGTCGTAGGGTGCACAGGCATGAGTGAGGAACGGGCGCTGGCCGCGCTGGACGCCGCCGGCATCGAGTACCGGGTCGTGCGGCACGGGCGGGTCCGCTCGCTGGCCGAGGCCGCCGCCGCCCGCGGCATCGCGCCACGCGCCCTGCTGAAGTCCATCGTGGTGCGCCGGGCGGACGACGACTTCCTGTTCGTCCTGGTCCCCGGTGACCGCGAGATCTCCTGGCCGAAGCTGCGCGCCCTGCTCGGCGTCAACCGCATCTCCATGCCGGACGCCGACACCGCACTCGCCGTCACCGGGTACGAGCGCGGCACGATCACGCCGTTCGGCTCGACCCGGGCCTGGCCCGTGGTCGTCGACGAAGCCGTTGTCGGACAGGAGATCTCGCTCGGTGCCGGCGCGCACGGGGTCGGGGTCGTCGTCCAGGCCGACGACGCGATCCGGGCGCTGGACGCGCGGGTCGCGGACATCTCCGACGAGCCCGCCACCCACGACCAGACCGCCACGAACTAGACCCCCTCGCGCATCGGGACGCGCACGCCCCGCTCCTGGGCCACGTGGTCGGCGAGGTCGTACCCGGCGTCCACGTGCCGGATCACGCCCATGCCCGGGTCGTTGGTCAGCACCCGCTCGAGCTTGGCCGCGGCCAGCTCCGTGCCGTCCGCGACGCTGACCTGACCGGCGTGGATGGAGCGGCCGATGCCGACACCGCCACCGTGGTGGATCGAGACCCAGCTCGCGCCGGACGCCGTGTTGACCAGCGCGTTCAGCAGCGGCCAGTCGGCGATCGCGTCGGAGCCGTCGGCCATCGCCTCGGTCTCGCGGTACGGCGAGGCGACGCTGCCGCAGTCCAGGTGGTCGCGGCCGATCACGATCGGGGCCTTGACCTCGCCGCTGGCGACCATCTCGTTGAACTTCAGGCCGGCCTTGTCGCGCTCGCCGTAGCCGAGCCAGCAGATCCGGGCCGGCATGCCCTGGAACGCGACCCGGTCCTGGGCCGCGCGGATCCAGCGGTGCAGGTGGTCGTTGTCCGGGAACAGGTCCAGCACGGCCTTGTCGGTGGCCGCGATGTCCTTCGGGTCGCCGCTCAGCGCCGCCCAGCGGAAGGGGCCCTTGCCCTCGCAGAACAGCGGGCGGATGTACGCCGGCACGAAGCCGGGGAACGCGAACGCCCGATCGAAGCCCCCCTGGCGGGCCTCGTCCCGGATCGAGTTGCCGTAGTCGAACACCTCGGCGCCGGCGTCCATGAAGCCGACCATGGCCTCGACGTGCTTGGCCATCGAGACCCGCGCCCGGTCGGTGAACTCCTCAGGCTTGGCCTCGGCGTAGTCCTGCCAGTCGGCGAGGTCGACACCCTCGGGCAGGTAGCTGAGCGGGTCGTGCGCGCTGGTCTGGTCGGTGACGACGTCCACCGCGACACCGCGGCGCAGCAGCTCCGGCAGCACGGTCGCGCAGTTCCCGACCAGGCCGACGGACAGCGCACGCCGGTCGGCCTTCGCCTTCTCGCAGCGGGCGATCGCGTCGTCCAGGTCGGTGGCGACCTCGTCCAGGTACCGGTGGTCGACGCGGCGGCGCAGGCGGGTCTCGTCGACGTCCACGACCAGGCAGACACCACCGTTGAGGGTGACGGCGAGCGGCTGCGCGCCACCCATGCCACCGCAGCCGCCGGTCACGGTGAGGGTGCCCGCGAGGGTTCCGTTGAAGCGCTTGGCGGCGACCGCGGCGAAGGTCTCGTAGGTGCCCTGCAGGATCCCCTGGGTGCCGATGTAGATCCAGGAGCCGGCTGTCATCTGCCCGTACATCGTCAGGCCCTGGCGCTCGAGCTCACGGAACTTCGGCCAGGTCGCCCAGTCACCGACGAGGTTCGAGTTGGCGATCAACACGCGCGGCGCCCACTCGTGGGTGCGCATCACACCGACGGGCCGACCGGACTGCACGAGCAGCGTCTCGTCGTCCGCGAGCGTGGTGAGCGTGCGGACGATGGCGTCGTAGCTGCGCCAGTCCCGCGCCGCGCGGCCGGTGCCGCCGTAGACGACCAGGTCGTCCGGCCGCTCGGCCACCTCGGGGTCGAGGTTGTTCTGCAGCATCCGCAGCGGGGCCTCGGTCTGCCAGCTGCGCGCCGTCAGCGTCGTCCCGCGGGCCGCCCGGACCGGTCGTGCGCCGTCCATCGCCATGTCGTCTCGTCTCCTCGTTCGCTCTCGGTTCCGCAGATGTCCCGCTATCCGGGGTTCTGAGCCCCTCATGACCCCGGATAGCGGGACATCCGGGGGGGCGCGGTCAGTGCAGGGGGCCGGTGTGCTGCTCGGCGGCCCGCCGGACGTCGCCCCGGACCACCGCCTGCACCGCGACCTCGATCTCGGGGGCCAGGTAGCGGTCGCCACCGGGTCCGGGCGCGCCGCCCGCCCGCAGGACGTCGCGGACGGCCCCGGTCGCCGGCGCCGGCTCGAGCGGGGCGCGCAGCTCCATCGCGCGGCAGGCGGTCAGCACCTCGATGGCGATGACCCGGCCGAGGCCGTCGATCGAGCGGCGAAGCTTGCGGGCGGCCGCCCAGCCCATGGACACGTGGTCCTCCTGCATCGCGCTGCTGGGGATCGAGTCCACGCTGGCCGGCACGGCGAGGCGCTTGAGCTCGCTGACGATCCCGGCAGCCGTGTACTGCGCGATCATGTGGCCGCTGTCCACGCCCGGGTCATCGGCCAGGAACGGCGGTAGGCCGTTGCTGCGGGAGACGTCGAGGAAGCGGTCCGTCCGGCGCTCGCTCATCGACGCGACGTCCGCCACCGCGATCGCTAGGAAGTCCAGCACGTACGCCACCGGGGCACCGTGGAAGTTGCCGTTGCTCTCGACCCGGCCGTCCAGCGTGACCACGGGGTTGTCGACCGCCGCGGCCAGCTCGCACTCGGCCACCCGCAGCGCGTGCGCGGCGGTGTCCCGCGCGGCGCCGTGCACCTGGGGCGCGCAGCGCAGCGAGTACGCGTCCTGCACGCGCGTGCACTCGGGGCCGCGATGGCTGGCCATGATCGGGCTCTCGGCCAGGACGGCGCGCAGGTTGGCGGCCGCCGCGGCCTGGCCCGGGTGCGGGCGCAGGGCCTGCAGGTCGTCGGCGAACACCGCGTCGGTGCCGAGCAGCGACTCGACGCTGAGTGCCGCCGCGATGTCGGCCGCCGCCAGCAGCTCGCCCAGGTCGTGCAGCGCGAGCACCAGCATGCCGAGCATGCCGTCGGTGCCGTTGATCAGCGCCAGGCCCTCCTTCTCGGCCAGCTCGACCGGCTCGATTCCGTTCTCGCGCAACGCCTGCGCAGCGTCCTTGAGCTCACCGTCGGCCGTGCGCACCTCACCCTCACCCATCAGCGCCAGCGCACAGTGCGCGAGCGGCGCCAGGTCGCCCGAGCACCCCAGCGAGCCGTACTCGCGCACGACCGGGGTGATCCCGGCGTCCAGGATCGCGGCGTAGGTGGTCGCGACGACGGGTCGGACGCCGGTGCGCCCGGTGGCCAGCGTCGACAGGCGCAGCAGCATCAGCGCGCGCACCACCTCGCGCTCGACCTCGGCGCCGGAGCCCGCCGCGTGCGAGCGGACCAGGCTGCGCTGCAGCTGGGCCCGACGCTCGGTGGGGATGTGCTTGGTGGCCAGCGCCCCGAAGCCCGTGGAGACGCCGTAGTGCGGCTCGACGTCGTCCGCGAGCGCCTCGATGACGGCCCGGGTGCGGGCGATCTCGGCGAGCGAGTCGTCACCCAGCCGCACCCCCGCCCCGTGCCGGGCCACGGCGACGACGTCGGACGGCGTGAGCGGGCCGATTCCCACGGTGACCTGGGTGGTGGCGGCGGGACGGTGCAGCGTGTCGGTCATGGGATCCATTGGACTCGCGCGGGCAGTGCCGGACCATCCCGCGAACGCCGGAACCGTCTGGGATCCCAGACGCCGCGCCTAGGATGGGGCGATGCGAGGGCTACGGCGTCAGCTGCTCGGCGAGCACCGCGTGCGCCACCGCGGTGTCACCGTCCATCCGGACATCGCCGTCGGCCAGCAGGGCAGCCAGGTCGCGGCGTCGCCACAGGCCGAGCAGGAGCTGCTCGGCCGAGCCGCTCACCGTTGCGACCGGCTCCCCTTCGCCGAGCACGCTGACGCGGCCCACGTCGGTCGCGGCGAAGGCGAGGGCGACACCCAGGGGCTCGCGCCGTCCGAGGCGGATCTGGCGCGGGTAGAACATCCCGGCGACCTCGTCGAGCCCGTCCGCAGCGAGGTCCGCGGCGATCGCCGGCGGGGCGCCGACCGCGTTCGCGGCGTCCCAGGCGTGGATGCAGGTCTCGTGGGCCTGCCGCCGGAGCCAGAACCGGACGGTGCGTGGGTGCGGCCCGAAGCCCCAGCACGGGTCGTCCGACCTGGCCGCCCGCAGCGCCGAGAGCAGTGCGTCGGCGCTGTCCCGGTACCAGCCGGCCAGCTCCTCGCGGCTGGGCGGCTGTCCCTCGTCGGGCGGGGAATCAGAGGCCAGCGAGTCGCGGGCCCAGCGGTGGATGACGCCGAGGTGGCCGCCGAGCTCGGCGAGGTCCCAGCCCGGGCAGGACGGCACGGGCGTGGTCAGCGGGTGTCGCGTGAGCACCGCGGTCATCACGCCGGCGTCGCGGGCCGTGCTCGTCAGGTACTGCTCGTCGGTCAGTGCTCCGTACAAGGTCGCCTCCCGTGAGCGGCGCGTCGCGGGTGCCCGCCGCCGAGCAGACCCTAGCGATCCTGACCCACCTGGCTCGGCGGGCCGGCCCTCAGCCGGCCGGCCGGATCGCGAGCGATCTGGGCCTGCCCCGGTCGACGACGTACCACCTGCTCGGCGTGCTGACCGAGGCCGGATTCGTCGTCCACCTGCCCGAGGAGCGGCGCTACGGGCTGGGCGTGACGGCGTTCGAGGTCGGGTCGGCGTACACCCACCAGGACGCGCTGGCCCGGCTGGCCCGGCCGCTGCTGGCGCGGCTGGTGGACTCCGTCGGGCAGAGCGCCCACCTGGCCGTGCTGCACGGACGCGAGGTGCTGTACGTCGTGGAGGAGCGCGCGAGGGGCCGACCGACGCTGGTGACCGACGTCGGGGTGCGGTTGCCGGCCCAGCTGGCCGCGTCCGGGCGGGCGATGCTGGCCGCGCTGCCGCCCGCCCAGGTGCGGGCGCTGTTCCCGGACCGGGGCGCGTTCGTCCAGCGGCACGGGCTCGGGCCGACCTCGCTCTCAGCCTTGCGCGGGTTGCTGGTCGACGTGCGGGCCCGCGGGTACGCGCTCGAGGACGGCGAGGTCACCCCCGGGTTCGCCAGCGTGGCGAGCGCGGTGCTCGACCACGCCGGCCACCCCACCGCGGGGCTGGCGATCACCTACGCCGCGCAGGACGCCGACGCGGACCCCGGGGCGCTCGCCGACCGGCTGCGTGAGGTGGCCGACTCGCTCAGCCGGCGCATCGGCGGTCGGCCGGCGCACTGATGCCCGCCGGACCAGCAGGACTCGCGGGGCGGCGCCGGGCCCGGCCCGCTCAGCCCCCGTCGGCCCGCGTCCCGAGTCCTGTCGGTGGCACTCGTCACATCGCCTGGCCGCGTAAGTTACCCGCCAGTAGACTGCCCGGACCGCCGCTGGCAGGCGCTTCGCACTAGCCTCGGCACCGCAGACGCAGGACCCCGCAGCAGAGCCACAGCCCCGCCGACAGGAGGACCCATGCAGGTCGCCGCCGCCATCCTGGTCATCGTCGTCACGGTGATCGGCGTCGCCCTGTTCGCGCGCACCGTGGGCACGATCGCCAGCCGCATCCGGGTCGGCCAGCCCGACCCACGCCGCACCAACGCGCCGGCCACCCGCACGGTGACCCTGCTGCGCGAGTTCCTCGGCCACACCCGGATGGCCCGGCTGCCCGTCGTCGCCGCCGCCCACTGGTTCGTGATGGTGTCGTTCGGCGTCCTGTTCTTCTCGCTGCTCACCGCCTACGGGCAGGTGTTCGACCCGCACTTCGCCCTGCCGCTGATCGGCCACTTCTTCCTCTACGAGTGGGCCGTCGAGGCGATCGCCTGGCTGTCGCTCGCGGGCATCCTGGTGCTGATCGCGATCCGGCAGAAGAACCACCCGCGGTTCGCGAAGGCCGACGGGCGGCGCTCGCGGTTCTTCGGTTCCACGTGGTGGCAGGCCTACTACGTCGAGGCGACCATCCTCGGCGTCGTCCTGTGCGTGCTGAGCCTGCGCTTCCTGGAGTACTGGCTGGGCCAGACCGAGGGGAGCGACTGGGCCACCCACCTGCACTTCCCGACGACGTCCTGGCTCGGCACGGGTGACGCCTTGACCCAGGACGGGCTCGAGAACGCGATCATCGTGGTCGCCACGCTGAAGATCCTGATCTCGATGGCCTGGTTCATCACGGTGGCGCTGCAGCCGGCGATGGGGGTGGCGTGGCACCGGTTCCTGGCGTTCTTCAACATCTGGTTCAAGCGCAACGCCGATGGCCGCACCAGCCTCGGTGCGCTGCAGCCGATCGCGGTCAACGGCGAGCCAGTCGACTTCGAGAACATCGACGAGCTGGACGAGGACGCCGCCCTGGGCGTGGGCAAGGTCGAGGACTTCACCTGGAAGGGCCTGCTCGACTTCAGCACCTGCACCGAGTGCGGCCGCTGCCAGAGCCAGTGCCCGGCCTGGAACACCGACAAGCCGTTGTCCCCCAAGCTGTTGATGATGGCGCTGCGGGACCACGCGCACGAGAAGGCGCCGTACCTGCAGGCGCTGGCCAACCCGACGTACCTGGCGGCGAAGACCGGCCAGCCGCTCGAGGGCGTCGCCCCCGAGCTGTCCGAGTTCGACGCCAAGGTCCGGGCCGCCCACGAGCGCCCGCTGATCGGCGCCACCGGCTACGGCGCCGGCGACGCGCCGGACATGCTGGGCGCGTACAACCCGGACGGGCGGGGCGCGGCCGAGCTGGGCGTCATCGACCCGGACGTGCTGTGGAGCTGCACCACCTGCGGCGCCTGCGTCGAGCAGTGCCCGGTGGACATCGAGCACGTCGACCACATCGTCGACATGCGCCGCTACCAGGTGCTGATCGAGTCGGCGTTCCCGAGCGAGCTCGGCGGGCTGTTCAAGAACCTGGAGAACAACCAGAACCCGTGGGGCATGAACCCCCGCGCGCGGCTGGACTGGGCCAAGGACCTGCCGTTCGAGGTCAAGCAGGTCGGTCAGGACGTCGAGAGCCTGGCCGACGTCGAGTACCTGTTCTGGGTGGGCTGCGCCGGTGCCTTCGAGGACCGCGCGAAGAAGACCACGCGGGCCGTGGCCGAGCTGCTGCACACCGCCGGGGTCGACTTCGCGGTGCTCGGCGACGGCGAGTCCTGCACCGGTGACCCGGCCCGCCGCGCCGGCAACGAGTTCCTGTTCCAGATGCTCGCCCAGCCGAACGTCGAGGTGCTCAACGAGCTCGGCGCGCAGAAGATCGTGGTGACCTGCGCGCACTGCTTCAACACGCTGTCCAACGAGTACCCGCAGCTGGGCGGGAACTACGAGGTCGTGCACCACACGCAGCTGCTCAACCGGCTTGTCCGCGACAAGCGCCTCGTGCCGGTCGCGCCGCCCGCCGACCAGCCCGCCGCGAAGGACGGCGTGACCGCCGCGGGCACGCCGATCACCTACCACGACCCGTGCTACCTGGGTCGGCACAACAACGTCTACGAG
Organism: Angustibacter luteus; assembly: GCF_039541115.1. Classification (NCBI taxonomy): domain Bacteria; kingdom Bacillati; phylum Actinomycetota; class Actinomycetes; order Kineosporiales; family Kineosporiaceae; genus Angustibacter; species Angustibacter luteus. The sequence continues at coordinate 531,809 of NZ_BAABFP010000004.1, read as the reverse complement.
GCGCCGCGCGAGCTGATCGGCGCGCTGCCCGGCGTGGAGTACCGCGAGATGGAGCGCAGCAAGGAGCGCTCGTTCTGCTGCGGGGCAGGCGGTGCACGGATGTGGATGGAGGAGACGCTCGGCACCCGGATCAACACCAACCGGACCGCCGAGGCCGTCGCCACCGGGGCCGACAAGATCGCGATCGGCTGCCCGTTCTGCCGCGTCATGATGAGCGACGGGCTCGCCGCCCAGCAGGCCGACGGCTCCGCCCGCGAGGAGGTCGAGGTGGTCGACGTCGCGCAGATGCTGCTCGCCGCCGTCCGCCGTGGACAGGACCCGCAGCCGGCCGCCGAGCCCGAGCCCTCCCCGGTCTGACGGCCGCCGCCGCACCGCGCCCCGCCGCGCCCCGCCGGGCCCCGCCGTCCGGCCATCCGTTGTTGATCACGTGAGGTGGGTCGGCGACCGCTTCTCGAGGGTTGTTCGCCTCGGGAAGCGGGTCTGCGCCCACTTAACGTGATCAACAACGTGGGCGGGGCGGCGGTCAGGGTGGGCTGAGGACGCCGGACAGGCCCCCGGTCGCCAGGACCGTCAGGTAGTCCGCGAGCGCGTCGGCGGTCATGCTGCGCTGGTCGAACCAGCGCTGGGTGGCCAGCTGCACCATGCCGACCACGCCGAACGCCCACACCTCGGCGCCGCCGGAGTCGCGGCCGAGCTCGCGCAGCCGGTCGCCGAGCAGCGCGGACAGCGCCTGGGCGATCTGCCGCTCGGTCGAGGCGACGAAGTCGCCGTCGAGGCCGGACGACGCGCGCGCCAGGGCGAACCGGTACAGCTGCGGCTCCTCGTCGACCACGGCGATGAAGGCCCGGACGACGCGCCGCACGGTGTCGGCGTCCAGGCTCAGCTGCTCGGACGTCGCCTGCGCGGCCTCGCCGAGGGCGCCGAGGATGCGGGGCATCAGGACGTCGTCGGCAATGGCGTCCAGGACGGCGCCGAAGAGGTCCTCGCGGTCCGCGAAGTGCCGGTACACCACGGACTTGGAGACGCCGACCGACGCCGCGACCTCGTCGAGCCCGGTGTCGGCGCCGTGCTGTCGGACCGCGGCGAGCGCCCCCTGGACGAACTCCTGCCGACGTTCCCGGCGGTGCTCGACCCAGCGCTGACGGCGGCCGTCCGGACTCGACGTCCGCGCTCCCTCTTGCATGCGAACCAGATTAGCAGTAAACATAGTTCACAGTTACTTTCCTACCCGGATGGAGGAACCGTGCCGGTCACTGCCCGCACCGACCGAGAGGTCGTCCCCACCCGCCTGCTGGCGTCCTCCGCCAAGGCGTCCTTCGACCCGAACGTGGCCCTCGACTGGCAGGCGCCGCTCGCGCCCGACCTGCACGGGATGAGCCCCGAGTGGTCCTCGCTCTACGGGACCCCGCTGTGGGACGAGCTGAGCCCGCAGCAGCAGGTCCGCCTCACCCAGCACGAGTTCGCGTCCATCAGCGGCGTCGGGATCTGGTTCGAGATGATCCTGATGCAGCTGGTGCTGCGGGACGTCTACGACGACGACCCATCGCTGCCGCACGTGCAGTTCGCGCTCACCGAGATCGGCGACGAGTGCCGGCACTCCGTGATGTTCGCGCGGATGGCTTCGGCCTACGGGTGCCCGGCGTACGGACCGTCGAAGGCCGGACGACGTCTCGGTCGGCTGTTCAAGACGATCGGTTACGGCCCGGCCGCCTACGCCGCGATCCTGGTGGCCGAGGAGGTGCTGGACATCCTGCAACGCGACCTCATCCGGGACGAGCGGGTGCAGCCGCTGTCCCGCGAGGTCAGCCGGATCCACGTCCTCGAGGAGGCGCGGCACATGCGCTTCGCCCGCGAGGAGCTCGCCCGCCGGGCGCCGCACCTGTCGCCGGCGCAGCGCCGCCGGCACCGGGCCGTCATCGCGATCGTCGCCGACGTCATCGTGAGCAACCTCGTGCATCCCGGCGTGTACGCGGCCGTCGACCTGGACCCGTTGCGCGCCAAGGAAGCTGCGGCGGGCAACGAGCACTACGCCGAGCAGCTGCGCAGCAGCGCCAGCCAGCTCACCGGCTTCCTCGACGACCTCGGCCTGATGGGCGGGCCGACGATGCGGCTGTGGCGCCGGACCCGCCTGATCGCCTGACCGCCCGGCCGCCGGACCGCAACGCGATGCGGGCCGCTCACTCCGGCTTCAACGACTTGCTGCCGGTCCTGGCGGCAATCCGCTTCAGCATCGCGATCCGGTCGGCAGCGATCTGCCGCTGTCTCGCCAACCGCTGCTCCTCCGTCGATGGCTCCACTTCGCCGTCGTCGGGCTGCGGTGGCAGCGGATCAGGCGGCGGCGCGAGTGACTCGTCGGGCTCGTCCCCCGCCGCAGGGTGCGAGCGCACGTCCCGGTCCACTGCAAGCAGGTCCATCGCCACCGGCAGGTCCCTGCGAACGGACTCCGGCCCGTGCGCAGCGGCCCACGTGACCAGCTCCGTGGGCATGCCATCCAGCTCGTCGAGGGCAGGGATCGCGGACCCGCCGGACCGGAGCACGCGCAGGTCGGCCCACTCCTGGGGCCGGCGATCTCGAAGCGTCGCGGGCCGACCAGCCGCGTGGGGTTCCTCGTCCACCGTCGGTGCGGCACCCTCGTGGGGCTCGGACATCGCGCGACCGAGCTGGGCCGCGGTCGCGCTGGCCCACTCCAGCGTCCGACGCCTGCGCACACTGGCCGCGATCAAGGTGACGGCGGCGGCCAGCGCGGCAGCCGCGGCGGCGGTCACCAGGAGGGCGACGACAGTCGCCAGGCTCCCGGCGTACGAACCCATCACGTGTCCTTCTCGGCGAGCGTGGCGATGTCACGGATGTACGAGCGGTGCGCTCCGCGCGCGAACATCATGGCCAGGACGGCGAGCAGCAGCAGATCTGCGAGCGCCACCCAGAGGGCGGGCGGGAAGGCGGTGCTGCCGCTGGAGACCGTGGTCTGGGTGAGCGGCAGCCCGTTCAGCACCGCCACTCCGCCGGCCAGCTGGCCGGCGGCGGGAGGGACGGAGTAGACGTTCTCGACCGTCGGGGCCTTCAGCAGCAGCGGGACGATGGCCACGAGCAGCGCGACCACCACTCCGGCGGCCCCGCGCGCGAGCTGACGCCACTGGTCCTCGCGCCAGCTGTAGACGGTCTTGACGGCGTCGGTGCCGCGGTCGGATGCGTTCGCGCCGGCCAGCTTCGCCAAGGACGCCAGCTGTGCGCCGGACAGGCCGCGGTCGTTGCCGACGAACGACTGCACGGCCACCGCCACGACGGCCAGGGCGAGGGCGACGCTGGCCCCGGACGTCACGACGAGCTTCCAACCGATCCTCGGGCTGGCCGACCCGAAGACGCTGACCGACCCGAAGACGACCGCGAGCACCACCCAGCCGACCAGCGTGAGGACGACGAGCAGGCGGAGGATCCACTTCGGGGCATCCCAGGCCCAGGTGTCCATGGCCAGCTCCTTCCGCCGCCAGTACAGGTGTACCGGTGCGCGGGCGAGCCAGCAAGGGTCCTCAGAGCGAGTAGCGATCCACCTCGAAACCGGCGCTGTCGCTGACGACCCCGGCGCTGGCCTCCGCGATGCTGAGCGCCGCAGCCCGCATCTGCGGCCGCAGGCGTTCGCGCTCGAGCCGGACGGCGTACGGCGGGTCCTCGGACTCCAGGACGTGCGGGTCGTGGGTGACCCAGCGCACGGCGTAGGTCACCACCGGGTTCGTCGCGTCGAGCAGCTGCCCGGACACCCGCTCGCGCACCCAGATGGGCACGGCGTCCTCCTGGATCACCTCGACCACGAGGCTGCCGTGCGCGGTCAGCGCGTACCCGTCCAGCACCACCCCGCCGGCCAGGGCGCGGGCGTCGTGCTGGCGGGCGACCTCGTCGATGATCTCGTGGTCCGGCTCGCCGAGGGCGTGCTCGAGGTCGGCGCCGAGCGGGTCCAGCGGGTCGACTGACCACGGGGTGTCGTGGTGCGGCGCCTCGTGCCGACCGTGCACCGCCAGGTTCACCTCGGCGCCCGGCAGCACCGGGCCGAGCAGCTCCAGGAGCCGGTCGGGACCGAGCCAGTAGCCGGACCAGACGGTCAGGTCGAGCAGGCGGTCGTGGTCCGGTTCGAGCAGGACGCCGCTGCCGGCCGCCCGCACGGCGCCGCCCAGCCGACGGGCCAGGGCGAGCGCCAGGTCGACGGCGTCCCCCTCGTCGCGGAACGGCTTGCCGCGTGGGAACGCGCGCATCCACCAGGCACGCAGCACCGGGTCACCGATGTCCTCGAACGCGTCCGGGTCGGGTTCGGCCTCGACCTCGAGGGCGTAGGCCGTGCGCCACCCCGCGGGCACCTGCACCGCCCGCAGCTCGTCGTCCTCGAGCTCGTGCGGACCGCTGATCGCCGCGTGCCGGCCGAGCCGGGCCCGTCGGGTGTCCGCGATCCGGGCGTCCGGGTAGCGGTTGCGGATGAGGCGGTCGACCTGGCCGACGTCCACCGTGGTCGGGAGCAGCAGCAGGTGCCAGCGGCGCAGCTGTTCGAGCGTGGGCTCGTCGGAGCCTCGTCGTCGTCCGAACCATGCCATCGCGCCTGCCCGGGCTCAGACCTGGGTGCGGTGGAAGCTCTGGAACGACCGGCTGGCCGTCGGTCCGCGCTGCCCCTGGTAGCGGGAGCCGTAGCGCTCGCTGCCGTAGGGGTGCTCGGCCGCGCTGGTCAGCCGGAAGAAGCACAGCTGGCCGACCTTCATGCCCGGCCAGAGCAGGATCGGCAGGGTCGCGACGTTGCTCAGCTCGAGAGTGACGTGCCCGCTGAAGCCGGGGTCGATGAAGCCGGCCGTCGCGTGGGTCAGCAGGCCCAGCCGGCCCAGGCTCGACTTGCCCTCGACCCGGGCGGCGACGTCGTCCGGCAGCGTCACGGCCTCGTACACCGAGCCGAGCACGAACTCGCCCGGGTGCAGGACGAACGGGTCGTCCGCCGAGACCTCCACCAACCGGGTGAGGTCGGGCTGGTCGGCCGACGGGTCGATGACCGGGTACTTGTGGTTGTCGAACAACCGGAAGTACCGGTCCAGCCGGACGTCGACGCTCGACGGCTGCAGCATCGTCTCGTCGTAGGGGTCGAGCACGACCCGCCCGGTCTCGATCTCGGTCCGGATGTCTCGGTCACTGAGGAGCACGGACCGAGGGTAACCGGCCGGCCCCGGTGCTGAGCACGGCATTCCGTCGGACTCGCCCGCACGGGCCGTCTCGCGCACCCGGTGATCTCGAATTGCGGTCATCACGATCGGTGCAATGGTGATTGTCAGGGCAAATTCACCCACGCGCGAGAACGAAGGCGGTCGACGATGACCCTGGACCCCCAGAACGCTGCCGCGGCCACCGCGGCCCAAGGCACCCCAGAGCAGGACAGACAGATCCGCAAGGCGGCCATCGCCAGCACGGTCGGCACCACCATCGAGTGGTACGACTACTTCCTCTACGGAACCGCGGCGGCGCTGGTCTTCCCCAAGGTGTTCTTCCCGGACTCCTCGCACTACGTCGGGCTCCTCGAGTCGTTCGCCACCTACTTCGTGGGCTTCGCGGCCCGGCCCGTCGGCGCCGCGATCTTCGGGCACTGGGGTGACCGGATCGGCCGCAAGGTCACGCTGATCGTCACGCTGCTGATGATGGGCGCCGCCACCACCCTGATCGGGGCGCTGCCCGGCGCCGCGGCCTGGGGTTCGCTCGCACCGATCCTGCTGATCGGGCTGCGCGTCCTGCAGGGCGTCGCCGTCGGCGGTGAGTGGAGCGGCTCCGTGCTGCTCTCGATGGAGTGGGGCAACCAGAAGCGCCGCGGCCTGATGGGCTCGTGGCCGCAGCTCGGCGTCGCCATCGGCCTGATCCTGGCCACCGCGATGCTCACGCTGTTCAACAACCTCACCACGGAGGCGCAGTTCCTGGCCTGGGGTTGGCGCATCCCGTTCCTGCTGAGCCTGGTGCTGGTCGCGATCGGCCTGTACATCCGGCTGTCCATCCTCGAGACGCCGATGTTCGCCAAGCGGGTGCAGGAGAAGTCGATCGCCAAGCAGCCGGTGCTCGAGGTGGTCAAGCGGTACCCGAAGGAGATCATCCTGTCGGCGCTCGCCCGGATGTCCGAGCAGATGCCGTTCTACGTGGTGACGGCGTTCGTGCTGTCCTACCTGACCGACGACGACCACGGGTACACCCGCAACTTCGTGCTCATCGGCACCATGATCGCGGCGGGCTTCGAGCTCGTGCTGGTCCCCGTCTTCGGGCACCTGTCGGACAACATCGGCCGCAAGAAGGTCTACCTCACGGGCGCCGCCATCATGGGCGTGTGGGGTTTCGCGTACTTCGCGCTGCTCGACTCCGGCGTCGAGTGGCTGGTGTTCGTCGCCGTCTGCCTCGGCCTCATCCCGCACGCGATCCAGTACGGACCGCAGGCCTCGCTGATCGCCGAGAGCTTCCCGACCAACCTGCGCTACGGCGGCGCGGGCATCGGCTACCAGCTGTCCTCGGTGATCGCCGGTGGCCCGGCCGCCCTGATCGCGGTCTGGCTGATCCACACGTTCGGCACCGGCTACGCGGTCGCCGGGTACATCGCGATCTCCGCTGTGATCACCATCGTGGCCGTCGTGCTGCTGCCCGACCGATCGCGGATGGACATCGAGGACGACGCGACGTACGAACGGGTCATCGACCTGCGCGACACCGCGTCGGCCGACAAGGTCTCTCGCTGACCGGGGGCCCCGAAGGCGCCGCTCACGGGCCAGCCGAGCGATCGGTTATGCTCTGCTGCGCGCACTTCGGGGCGCTCGCGGGTGTAGTTCAATGGTAGAACATCAGCTTCCCAAGCTGACAGTGCGGGTTCGATTCCCGTCACCCGCTCCACGCACTCCGGCGGTCAGCGCTGCGAGAGCTCCTCGAGCACCTCGACACTTCCGCCGAAGGCCAGGTTCGGTGCTCCTCGAGCGGCGCTGACGGCCTGCTCGAGGGAGTCGAAGTCGACCATCGAGGCGCCGCGGATTACGCCATCCGCGTCTGTCTGACCGGTCGCCGTCACGAGCCTGCCCCCCGCGGTGCGGATCCCGTAGTCCTCCTGGAGTGAGGCGTTCCACTCCTGCCACGCGGCGCGGTTCTCTGCGACGCGATCAGCGGGTACGGGGTCAGGCCCGGCGCGGTAGATGAAGATGAAGGAGGGCATGAGAGCTCCTGGAGTGGCTCGCGTGGGCGGGACGTCGAGAACAGCGAATGCGGGCACCTGACGTCCCCTGGGTGCCCCACTTCTCTGGTCTCGCCAGGGGTCAGGGCGTCAGCTCGCCCAGGACAGTCTCCACCCGGGCCCGGATCTCGTCGCGGATCGCTCGGACGGCGTCCAGGTCCTGCCCGGCGGGGTCGTCGAGCTCCCAGTCGAGGTAGCGCACCCCGGGGAAGAACGGGCACGCGTCACCGCAGCCCATCGTGATGACGACGTCGGAGGCCTGGACGTCGTCCGCGGTCAGGACCTTCGGCCGCTGTTCCGCGATGTCGATCCCCACCTCGGCCATCGCGGCCACCGCGACGGGGTTGACCTGGTCGGCCGGGACCGAGCCCGCCGACCGGACCTCCACCGCACCCTCGGACAGGTGGGTGAGGAACCCGGCGGCCATCTGGGACCGGCCGGCGTTGTGCACGCAGACGAACATCACGGACGGCCTGGGCTGGGTCATGCGGACCTCGCGGACTCGAAGGGGTACAGGACGAGCACGAGTGCCAGGCCCAGCACGCCACCGACGACCTGGGCGAGCACGAAGCCGGGCACGGATGCCGGGGCGATCCCCGCGAAGGTGTCGGTGAACGTCCGGCCGACGGTCACGGCGGGGTTGGCGAACGACGTCGAGCTGGTGAACCAGTACGCCGCTCCGATGTAGGCGCCCACGGCGGACGCCGACCAGGCCCCCCGGCCCGTCCGGGCCAGCGCGAAGACCACGAGGACCAGCCCGGCGGTCGCCACGGCCTCGCCGATCAGGTGGCCTCTGGTCGTCCGGTCGGTGGTGGACACCTGAACAGCATCCAGGTCGAACATCACGTTGGCGACGGCGGCACCGAGCACCGCGCCCACCACCTGGGCGCCGGTGTAGCTGACGACGTCCCGCGCGCGTAGCCCCGTGCGGCCCCGACGGCCCAGGACGGCGTCCGCCGCCGAGACCACCGGGTTGAGGTGCGCTCCGGACACCGGACCGAGCACGAGGACGAGCACCCCGAGCCCGAGCGCGGTCGCCAGCGAGTTCTCCAGCAGCTGCAGACCGACGTCCTGGGGCGAGAGCCGCTGAGCCGCGATCCCCGACCCGACGACCACCGTGACCAGCGCCGCCGTCCCGACCAGCTCGGCCAGCAGTCGGCGTCCCAGCTCAGCCGGCACAGCAGCCCGAGCTCTCGGGCGCGGCGCCGACGTCCGCCAGCGTCTTGCCCTCGAGGTCGGCTCCGGCGTCCGCGAGCACGACGTAGTTCTCCCACCGCTGTCCGTCCGGACCGGTGACCCAGTGCTTGTCCTGGCGCGCGTAGCAGCAGACGACGTCGCCCTCGACGTCCAGCTGCAGACCCGCGGCCTCCAGGCGCTCCGCCTGCTCGACGATCTCGGCCATCGACTCGCGCTCGACCCCGAGGTGATTGAGAGTGCCGGACCGGCCGGGGTTCTCGAACAGCACGAGCTTGAGGGCAGGGTTCTCGACGGCGAAGTTGGCGTAGCCCGGACGACGCTTGGCGGGCTGGGTGTCGAACAGGGTCGAGTAGAAGGTGACGGCGTCGTCGATGTTCTCGACGTTGAGGGCGAGCTGGACGCGGGACATGGCGACTCCTTCGATGAATATCGAATAACTGTCGTCCGAACCATGCCAACCTCTTCGACATTCGTCAAGAAGGTGGCAGGATGTCCCTCATGCCGAAGACGCTGCCGCTGCTCGTGGACACCTCACCGATCTGCTGCGAGCCACTCGGCGCCACGCCCACCCTGACCGCCGACGACGCGGTCGCCCTCGCCGTCCGGCTGAAGGCGCTCGCGGACCCGACCCGCCTCCAGCTGGTGGCGTTCCTGCTCGGCGCCCCGAACTGGGAGGCCTGCACCTGCGACCTGGCCCCCGTCGTCGGCCTCAGCGAAGCCACCGTCAGCCACCACCTGCGCAAGCTGCTCGAGGCCGGCCTGTGCACGAAGCGGCGGGACGGCATGAACGTCTGGTACCGGCTGGTGCCGGAGTCCCTGTACGCCATCTCCCAGATGCTCGACCCGCACTGCTGCTGAGCCGGCCTGGCCGACCGTTGTGACGCCACGCTGACGACCCCCACCGACTCTGATGTCGGCGGTCACCCCGACCGCCTCTTCAGATGGGGGAAAGACCATGAACCGAAGCAGGAAGCTCGCCATCACCCTCGCGCTGGCCGCCGGAGTCGGTGCCCCGCTCGGGGTGGCGTCGTCGGCGCAGGCCGTCGGCACCGTCACCAAGGACGGCTGCCACCTCACCGTCGACAAGCCCGCGTTCACCAACCACTGGACCGCAGGCGGACTCAAGCAGGCCGACTACGTCTACCACCTTACGTGCGACCCGTCCCTGGCCGGCGTGAGCGTCGAGATCACCCACGAGCGCTGGGAGTCCGACCTGGCCGGCGCCGCCGGCGACCCGGATGCGCTGGACGAGTTCACCGGGACCTCGACGCAGAACAAGTCCTTCCCGGCCGCCGGCGCGACGAAGGACATCACGGTGCGGGCGGCGCTGCCCGTCACCGACGACACGGACGGCGACGAGGAGGTCTACCAGAAGGTGCGCTTCCGGGTGACCAACCAGATCCAGGGCGGCTGGTCCGCCTGGAACCTGTCACAGGCGCAGTCGATCCAGAACTAGGACGCGCTGACCTGACGCAGATGGGGCACCGGACGTCGGTCCGGTGCCCCATCTGTGACGTGTGAACGAAGGGACGACGCCCGCTCAGTACTCCATGCGGGCGGCCGAGTCCTGTGCGTCCGGGAGGTACCACATGTCGAACCCCGAGCTGCCGTCCGCGTTGTCACCGCCGTCCAGGTCGTCCTTGCCGGGGCCACCGCTGACGAAGTCGTTGTCCTCGTCGCCGGCGACGCAGTCGTCGCCCCGCTCGCCCGAGACCGTGTCGTTCCCCGTGCCCCCGCTGATGCAGTCGTTGCCGTCCCCACCCCTGATGGTGTCCCACCCGGGCCCGCCGACCAGGACGTCGTTCCCGCCCTTGCCGTCGATGCGGTCGTCACCACCGAGGCCGTAGATGATGTCGTTGCCGTTGGTGCCGGTGAGCGTGTCGTTCCCCGCACCGCCGTACAGGACGACTCCCCCCTTGCCGCAGACCTCGGACGCCGGGGCGGCGCTCGCGGCGCTGGGCGATGCGACGCCCAGCAACCCGGCGGCGGCCGCGGCGGTGACGACGGTGGCGATGCGGATGATCTTGTGAGACATGGTGTTTCCCCCTGCTGGTCGTGAGCCGCCGGTTCGGACGGCCAGCCGCTTCGGTACGGCGAGATCGAAGGTGTCAGCGCGCCGTCATCGTGGCGTCAGAACGCCTGAGCCCAGCCCGCTCGAGCCCAGCACGGCGTCGTCCGGCGGCGGGGCGTCCACGGCGTCCATCGCCTCGGCCCAGCGCGCGAACGCCCGCCGCGCCTCCCCGTGCCGGCCGCCGCGCACGAGCGTCGTGACCAGCAGCCGGTGCACGTTGGTGTCGTACGGGTCGGCGTCCAGCAGGCGCACGAGCAGCACCTGCGCGTCGGCCGGACGTCCCTGCCCGGCGTGCAGCCAGGCCAGCCGGCGCAGCGACCGCAGCCACGCGGCGCGCACCTCCTCGCGGAAGCCGTCGGCCCACTCCTCACCCAGCTCGTCCTCGAGGGCGCCGCCGCGGTACCGACCGTCCACGTCCGTGAGGATCTCGCGAGCCCGCTCGCGCTCCCCGGCGTCCATCAGCGCGGCAGCGGCATCGGCGTCGTGCACGAGGGCGTCCGCGTCCAGCGCGACGTGCGCCAGGTCGAGCCGGATCCCCTGCGGGTCCGCGCCGACGTAGTGCTCGGCCGGCCAGTCCCGTCCCGGGTCGAGCACCCCGCGCACGGTGGCCAGCAGCACCGAGAGCCGGTGCGCGGTCTTCGCGGGGTCGTCGTCGGGCCAGAGCAGCTCGCACAGCGACGCCCGGCTGACCGGACGCCCGCGTCGCGCCGCTAGCACCTTGACCAGGGTCCGGGCCTGTCGCGAGCGCCAGGCGGTGAAGGGCACCGGCGCCCCGCCGACGCCGACGGTGAAGCCGCCGAGCACCTGGATCGTCACCTGGTGCGCACTCGCCTGGTCGGTGACCGGCCGGCCGTGCACGTGCAGGATGCCGAGCCGCTGCAGCCGGCGGGCGGCGTCCCGGGCACGGGACCGGTCCGCCCCGTCGGCGGCCGGCTGCCAGCCGATCAGCAGCTCGACGCGGGCCTCGGCGGTGGTGGCGCCGCCGTCCCGCCAGATCGCCAGGGCCTCACCCAGGGCACGGTGGGCGAGGGCGGGGTCATCGGTGGCAGCCGCGGTGAGCTCGAGCGCCTCGGCCAGGACGTCGAGGGCGTGGACGTCGCGGGCGGACTCCACCGCCCGGCCGGCCCAGATCGCGGCGTCGGCACGGTCGCCGCGGACGAGGTGCACCCAGCCCATCCCCAGGTGCGCGAACGGCCGTTGGCTCGCCGAGGCGCCGCGGACCGCCTCGTCGGCGAGCCGGTACGCCTCGTCGGGGTCGTCGGCCGCGCGCAGCCGGGCGAGGCCGGCGAGGGCAGGGACCAGGACCTGCAGCTCGCCGCTGTCCCGGCCCAGGTCGACGGCCTCCAGGTACGCGGCCCGCGCCTGCTCGTCGTGCCCGAGCTCGCGGTGGACCTCGCCGAGGCCCACGAGGCCCATGCCGCAGCGCCCCGGCCCGAGGCCGCGGAACATGGCAACCGACCGCTGCAGCTGCCACGTCGCCTCGCCGTACTCGCCGACCCGCAGCAGGGCCTCGCCGAGGTTGTGCAGCGCGACCGCGTACCGCCCTGGTGGGCTGCCGAGCTCACCCAGCCGGACCGCCTCCCGGGCGGCCGTGCAGGCCTGCCCGTAGCGGGCCGCGGCGAGGGCGAGGCACGACTGGTTGACGCGGACCCGCATGGCGGCGAGGGCATCGCCGGCGCTGGTCGCCGCGTCCAGGGCTCGTTCGAGATGCGCCTCCTTCTGGGACCCGCGGCAGACCCGGGCCATCGCCGAGTGCGCCTCGGCGGCGGCGTGCTTGTCGTCACCCGCCTCGGCATCCGAAACCGCTTGTGCCGCAACGGTGACGGCCTCGTCGTCCCGGCCGAGCGTGGCGAGCACCTGGGCCCGGCAGGCCCTCCACAGGATGCCGTCGCGGTCACCGGACGCCGCGTCGGCGCTGATCCGGTCGAGCGCGACCAGCGCCGCTCTGGGCTCCCCGCAGGCGTAGTGCACGGCGGCGACCTGGCCGGACAGTGCGGCGTCCCACCCGTCGCGGTCGGCGCGCTCCACCAGCGGCGCGTACGCGCGCAGCGCGCCCGCGGTGTCGCCGACCATCCGCAGCGCGTCCGCCCGGGTGCGCTGCAGCAGGGTGGACTCGGTGGCACCGAGCTCGTCCAGGAGCGCGACCACCCCGGCCGCGTGCCCGGCGGCGAGCATCTGCGCACCCTGCTGCTCGACCATCCGGCGAGCGGCCTCGAGATCGCCGGCGAGCTGCCAGGCGCGCGCTGCGGGGAAGGGCAGGTCGTCGTCCTGGTAGCTGCGCGCCGCGGTCACCAGCTTGTCGGCGCCGACCGCGGAGCGGGTGGCAGCGGCCAGCACCTGCGCCACCACCGGCACCACCACCGTCAGGCCCAGGCCGCCGGGCCGCTGCCGAGCGACGAGAACGCCGCTGCGGCAGAGCCGGTCGACGGCCGCCGCTGCGGCGGCCGAACCCAGCGGCGAGAGGTTCTCGAGCAGCCGGGCGGTGAACGGGCCGAGGGCGGCGGCGACCCGCAGGGCGTCGCGGACGGCGGGCTCCAGGTAGGCCAGCACCTGGGCCGTGACCCAGCGAGCCGAGGCCGTGCCCGGAGCGGCGAGCGCCGTGACGACGTCCGCGTCCGGCTCCCGGGCGACCAGGTCCGCGGCGAAGTGCACCAGCATGGGCCAGCCCGCCGTCGCGGCGTGCACGCGTCCGGCCGCGGCCGGGTCCTGGACGCCGTACTCCTGAGCGAGCAGGCCGGCGACCTGGTACGTGCTCAGCCGGAGGTCCTGCGGCCCGCGTTCGAGCACCGGGCCGGGCAACGTCGCCAGCAGCGCGTCGTCCAGCGGGCACCGGGCAGTCAACGTGAACCCGACGTCGTCGGGCAGGGCCGCCAGCCGCTCCAGCAGGAGCAGCCGGTCGCCGGCGGACAGCACATCGAGGTCGTCGATCCCGAGCCACGGCGCGTCCGGCAGCGGTCCGGCAACCAGGTCGACCGCCTGCCGGCGCAGCCCGGCGGCGGGGGCCTCCGACTCCAGCGCGGTCGTCTTGCCGTAGCCGGCGGTCGCGACGACCACGGTGCGGCTGGGTGGCCTGGTGCGTTTCGCTGTCACCCTGACAAGACCCCCGATGGTCGCTCCTGATACCGAACCCGTGGGCCGAGCGGCGGCTGGTCACTTGCCAAGATCGCCTCCGCAGGGATGCAATGCCCAGCAACAGGCGGAGGCCACCATGACAGCCACGGACGCTCACTCCATCCCGCACCTGACCCGTGATGAGCGGGTCGCAGCCGGAAAGGCGGCCCGCGAGCGGCTCCCGCTGGACTCGCACGCGGACTACGTCCCGCAGGGCCGGCCCGATCCGGTCGACGTGCTCGAGGGGCAGGCCACCACGCGGGTGCCTGAGCTGGTGCCGATCCGGTACGGGCGGATGCTGGCCACGCCGTTCACCTTCTACCGCGGCGGGGCGCTGCTGATGGCGGGTGACCTGTCCCGGTCACCGAGCTCGGGGCTCTCGGTCCAGCTCTGCGGCGATGCCCACCTGAGCAACTTCGGTGCCTTCGCCACCCCGGAGCGGCGGTTGGTGTTCGACCTGAACGACTTCGACGAGACGCACCCGGGCCCGTTCGAGTGGGACATCAAGCGGCTGTGCGCCAGCCTGACCGTGGCGGCCCAGAACAACGACTTCTCGGCGAAGCAGCAGCGCAAGGTCGCGGCGGCCGCGGCGGCCACCTACCGCGAGACCATGCGCTCGTTCGCGCGGCAGGGAAACCTCGACGTCTGGTACACCCACCTCGACATGGAGGAGGCCATCAGGACGCTGGGCGAGCACCTGGGTGACAAGGTCACCGCGCGGGCCGAGGCGGCCCTGAAGAAGGCCCGCAACAAGAACAGCCTGCAGGCCTTGGGCAAGCTGACCACGACGGTCGACGGCCAGGTCCGCATCCTCAGCCAACCCCCGCTGCTGGTCCCGGTCGAGGAGCTGTGGCCGCACGAGGAGTCGGACTACATCTACGCGACCCTGCGCGACCTCGTGCGCTCCTACCGGACGACGTTGCAGTCCGACCGCCAGCACCTGCTGGAGCAGTTCCGGCTGGTCCAGGTGGCCCGCAAGGTCGTCGGCGTGGGCAGCGTCGGCACCCGCGCCTGGATCCTGCTGTTCGAGGGAGTCGACAGCGGCGACCCACTGTTCCTGCAGGCGAAGGAGGCCCAGCCGTCGGTCCTCGCGGACTTCGTCGACATCCCGTCCGTGCACAACCACGGGGAGCGCGTGGTGCGCGGCCAGCACCTGATGCAGGCGGCCAGCGACATCTTCCTGGGCTGGCAGAGCGGTACCGGGCCGGAGGGCACCGAGCGTGACTTCTACGTGCGCCAGCTCCGCGACGGCAAGGGCTCGGCCGTCGTCGAGATCATGGAGCCGCGCACGATGACCTACTACGGGAGGCTGTGCGCGCAGACGCTGGCCCGCGCCCACGCCCGCTCCGGCGACCGGGTGGCGATCGCCGCCTACCTGGGCTCGAAGTCACACTTCGAGGAGGCGGTCGCCGACTTCTCCGTGACCTACGCGGAGCAGAACGCCCTCGACCACGCCGCGCTGGCGCAGGCCGTCGCGTCCGGCCGGGTGGAGGCCAAGACCGACCTCTAGTGCGGCCCGGACGTCGGCGGCCAGGCTCCGAGTGGGTGCCCGACCTCCCAGTGGTGGCCGAACGGGTCCTCGATGCGACCCAGCCGCCAGCCGTAGTCCTCGGTGACGGGCTGGACCTCGCGGGCACCGGCCCCGACCGCCTGCGTCACCACCGCGTCCGGGTCGTCGACGACGAGCAGCAGCCGCGTGGTGCAGCCACCGACGGTCTCGGGGCTGGGGTTGCCGTGCGCCGGTGACTCGTCCGCCACCCAGAACGTCGTGCCGGCGATCTGCAGCTGAGAGACCAGCTCGGGGTCGTCGTCCGTGCCGCCGACCCGGTAGACCTCGACGGCCCCGAACGCCGCCCGGTAGAAGTCGACGGCCTCCCGGCCGCGCCGGACGGACAGCTGCGCGACGACGGCCGGACGCTGCTGGGACACGGGCACCTCCCGCACTGCGGACAGATCGGGTCTAGCGGTGCAGCGCGCGGCACGGCACCCTGGGCTGCGAACCTACGCGCATCGGAGGACGCCATGCAGGTGGAGGACCACTACGTGGACGGCAACGCGGTGGCGGGCGACCTGCTCGAGCTGTTCGCCGTCGACGTCACCGCCGCGATGGGCGAGTGCGCGCACTGCGGTCACGAGGCCCCGATGGCGGAGACCCGGGTCTACACCCAGGCGCCGGGCACGGTGATGCGCTGCCGCGGCTGCGGCGAGGCGGTCCTCAAGCTGGTCACCGCGCCGCACGCGCGCTGGCTGGACCTGAGCGGCCTGAGCCGCCTCACCTTCCGCACGGACCCGGCGCTGGCCTAGGACCCGGCGCTGGCCTAGGAGCCGCTGGGGCCGAACCGTTCCGTGCGGATCCGCCGCGGGTCGTAGCCGGCCCGCACGAGCTCGTCCGCTACCGCCTCGACGAAACCCGTGGGGCCGCAGACGTACGTGGTCGGCTCGGCGTCCACCGGCCAGGTCCAGCGGGACAGCCGGGCGCCGTCCAGCCGGCCGACCACCCCGTCCCAGGACGGCGGGGCGGTCCGGGTGTACGCGAAGTCCACCTGCAGGCCGGGCTGCTCGGCGGCGCGCCGGGTCAGCTCGTCGCGGTAGTAGACGGAGGCCGGGTCGCGCACCGAGTAGAGCAGCCGCACCGGGGCGCGGGCGCCGGCCAGCTCGTGCCCGCGCACCATCGACATCAGGGGGACGACGCCGGAGCCACCACCGATGAGCTGCAACGGTTCCGGCTGCGCGGCCCGCCAGACGAACCAGCCGCCGAGCGGCCCGCGCACCTCGACGGCGTCCCCGACCGCGGCGACCTGCACGAGGTACGGCGACACCTCGCCGTCCGCCACCTCCTCGACCGAGATCTCGATCTCGTCGCCGCCTGCGGCGCCGTCGAAGGCCGACGCGATCGAGTACGAACGCGTTGCGGTGTAACCGTCCGGGGCGGTGAGCCGGACGTCGACGTGCTGGCCGGGAAGGTGTCCCGGCCATCCCTCGACCTGCAGCCGCAAGGTGCGCGCGGACGCGGTCTCGGCCCGCGCCCCGACGACCGTCGCGCGCTGCCAGCCGCTCACTCCCAGTACCGCTGTTCGCGCCAGGGGTCACCGTAGTTGTGGTAGCCAGCGCTCTCCCAGAACCCCAGCTCCTCGGCGTCCGAGAGCGTGATGCTGGTGACCCACTTGGCGCTCTTCCAGAGGTACAGGTGCGGCACGAGCAGCCGGGCAGGGCCGCCGTGCTCGGCGTCGAGGTCGTCGTCGTCGAACCGGTGGGCCACCCAGGCCTGCCCCTCGAGCAGGTCGTCCAGCGGCAGGTTCGTCGTGTAGCCGCCGTACGAGCCGACGAGCGCGAAGCTCGCGTCGGTGTCGACGTCCGCGAGCAGCGTGTCCACGGACACCCCGCGCCAGCGGGTCGCCAGCTTCGACCACCGCGTCACGCAGTGCAGGTCGACCGTGACGTCCTCCTGCGGCAACGCCATCAGCTGCGCCCAGTCCCAGGTCTGCCGCTGGCCGGTCTCGGTGGTGACGGTGAACTGCCACTCCGGTGTCGGCACGTGCTGCGTCGGCCCGGCGGTGAGCACCGGGAAGTCTTCGGTCAGGTACTGGCCGGGCGGCAGGTCGTCGTCCGAGCGGCGTCGGCGCCCGAAGAAGCCCGGCGTGATCGTGGACATGGTGGGCTCCCCGGGTGCGCGGCGCGGATGCGCCTACTCAACTGGAGTCGAGCGGCGGCGTCCAGACCCCCTGCCGCACCAGACGGGGCGTACCCGATCCGCAGGCTCAGGAGATCCGGACGGCGCCGGTCGACGGCACGAGCTCGATCCAGGTCCGCCCAGGCGCGACGAGCAAGGGCCGGCCGGCCGTGTCGGTGAAGGTGAAACGGGCGTCCCGACCGGCCTTGTGCCAGGTGCCGGAGACCTGTCGCCCCGCGCTGAGCACCGTGAGCCGGCCGGACCCGGTCAGCACCGACTCGGGCACGTCGTTACCGGCCGGGTCGCGGTAGCCGGCGTCCCGGGTGCGCACCCGCAGCACGAGGACGTTGTCAGCGGCCAGCCGCCGGCCGGAGGCGACCTTCGCCGGCTTGCTGCCCTCGCTGCGCAGCCACGTCCGGGTGGAGGCCTGATACGTCCAGCGCGGCCGCTCGCCGCTCGAGAAGGTCAGCTGCGCCTGGCTGGCGGCTTGGTTGCCCGGGGCTGTGGCCGTGCCAGCGCGGGTCGCATCGGGCGCCCAGGGGAGGTACGGCTTCGGCGGGGCTCGGTGCGCGGCGTTCGCCCGCCCCCACAAGGTGCCGGCCTTGGCGTACAGGTTGTGCGGGGCCGACCGCGCGCCCGAGCGACGGAACCCGGCACCGCCGGAGAGCAGCTGCAACGGCGCCTTGCGGACCACCTTGAGCACCACGCCGGCGCCGCCCGAGAAGGCCAGCAGCCCGCGGGTCGGCGACGCGATCGACGTGTCGACGTTGCGCACGGACCGCACCGGGCCCACCGTGCCCGGGTCGGCGGTCTGGAACATCGCGGCGAACCGGGTGATCCCGCCCTCGACGAGCTCCTCGACGACGAGGTCCGCCTGGTCCAGGCCGGACTGCGGGCGGGCCGCCGTGCTGTTCTCGATCTTCACGGTCAGCGCCGGCCGCTGGGCGACCGCGTGCACGGGCCGGCCGGTGAGCGGTGCCACGAGCGGGGGCGCACTCGCCGGCGGGCTGGGCGCGGACGTCGTCACCGACGGGGACGGTGCGGCCGGGGTGGGCGCTCGGTGCGAGCACGCGACGGTGCCCAGCAGGACGGCGAGGACGGCGGCGCAGGACGTGGTGCGGGAGGGCTTCATCACCGACGAGGGTAGGCACGGGTGGCACGCGCGATCGAATCGTCGTCGAGCCCGGCCTCGCGCAGCACCTCGACGGTGTGCTCGCCGATCGCCGGTGGCGCGGCGACCGGGCCGGCGGGTGTGACCGAGAAGCGCGGGGCCGGGGCGGCCTCGAGGTAGCCGTGCTGCTCCGTGAAGGTGCCACGGGCCAGGTGGTGCGGGTGGTCGGCGGCCTCGGCGAACGACAGCACCGGCGTGACGCAGGCCGGGAGGTCGCCGAAGTGGGCGGCCCAGTCGTCGCGGGCTCGGGTGCTGAACCCATCGGCGAGACGCGCCGACATCTCGGGCCAGGCCGAGGTGTCGAACTGGGTGGCGAACAGCGGGTCGTCCTGCAGGCCCAACCCGGCCAGCAGCGCCGCGTAGAACGGCGCCTCGATGGCACCGACCGCGACGAAGCCGCCGTCGGCGCAGCGGTAGGTCCGGTAGAACGGCGCGGACCCGTCGAACAGGTTGCCGCCGCGCTGGTCCGCCCACAGCCCGCGAGCGAGCAGCCCGTGCACCAGCGCGAGCTGGATCGCCGTGCCGTCCGTCATGGCGGCGTCCACGACCTGCCCGACCCCCGTCGTCCGGGCGCTGAGAACGCCGGCGACCAGGCCGAGCGCGAGCAGGAGCCCGCCACCGCCCATGTCTCCCACCAGGTTCAGCGGAGGGAGCGGCTCCCGGTCGGGGTGGCCGAGGGCGCCGAGCAGGCCAGCGAGGGCGATGTAGTTGATGTCGTGGCCCGGCTGCTGGGCGAGCGGTCCGTCCTGGCCCCAGCCGGTCATCCGGCCGTACACGAGCCGCGGGTTGCGGGCCAGGCACACGTCGGGTCCGAGCCCGATTCGTTCCGCCACACCGGGTCTGAAGCCTTCGATCAGCGCGTCGGCAGTGTCCACGACCCGGAGCGCAGCGGCGATCCCGTCCTCCGACTTGAGGTCGAGCGCCACTGATCGCCGCCCGCGGTGCACCACCGGGTGCTCGCTCGCCCTTCCGACGTCCGCCGGTCGTTCGAGCCGGATCACGTCGGCCCCGAGGTCGGCGAGCAGCATGCCGCAGAAGGGGCCGGGTCCGATGCCGCCGAGCTCGACGACGCGGACGCCGGCCAGCGGGCCGCTCCCGAGGGGAAGGTTCACGGGCTCATCCTGCCGTGGGTCTCAGCACGTCGGCGTCCAACCAGGACTCGACCAGGCACACCTCACGCCCCAGTACGAGGACGAAGGCCACCCGGCCCTGCCAGCCCTCGTCCAGCTGGCGCCACTCCAGGATCACGCCCGGCCAGCGACCGGGCCAGCCGTGGTGACCCTCGACCCAGCAGTGTCGCGGGGACCACCTCGCCGGAGCCGGCTGACCGGTGCCGATGCCGGTCGCCCGGGACCGCTCGTCGAGGGAGGGTCCTCGACGGGGGAGGGGCGTCGCGGCCATCGACCCAGCATGGCAGACAATCGAACACGTGTTCGAGCCCCGCCGATTTGTCCGGCTCTACTCCCCGAAGCGACCGCGTGCGTCCAGCGGGATCAGCGGCTTGTCCGCGCGCACCTTGAGCTGCTGCACGGCCCACGTGTTGCCGTCCGGGTCGGCGAAGCCGAAGAACGTGCCACCGTCCCGCTCGTCGAACACCGTGATCTCGCTGGCCTCGACGCCGTGGTCCACCAGGTGCTGGCGGGCAGCCTGCGCATCGGACACCACGAGCTGCAGCCCGCGCATCGACCCGGGTGCCATCTCGGTCTGGCTGGGCAGGTCGCCGATCACGATCGAGCAACCTGAGCCGGGCGGGGTGAGCTGGACGACGTGCATGTGCTCGTTCGTGGTGTCGTGGTCGAGGTGGAACCCGACCTGGTCGCGGTAGAAGGCCACCGCGCGGTCGATGTCGCTCACCGGCAGGAGGACGACTTCGAGGGTCCAGTCCATGGCGCGCTCCTCGTCGTTGGGGAGGGGAGGTGTGCTCGCCACGACCCTAGTGCGGCGACTGTCGTGCGTGGGCGGGAGCGGCGTGGCCTACTGGGGGTGGCAGACGGGAGCCTGAGGGTGAGCGCGCGGTTCGAGGAGCTGGCCTGGCGGGAGACCGCGATGGGCGCGATCAGCCTGCGCCGACGGGTCGAGCCGTCGCTGGGCGTGGACGTGTACGAGGTCAAGCTCGGGGACGAGTTCCTCATGTCGAGCCTGTTCACCGTGGCCGAGGTCGAGCTGGCGCGTCGTGGGCTCGGCGAGGCGTCCGACCGGAGCCTGGACGTCGTGGTCGGTGGGCTCGGACTGGGCTACACCGCGCGGGCGGCGCTCGAAGACCCCCGCGTGAGCGCGCTGACGGTCGTCGAGGCACTGCCCGACGTCATCGACTGGCACGTGCGCGACCTGGTACCCGGCGGCGCCGAGCTGGACGCCGACCCGCGGACCACGTTGCTGCACGCCGACTTCTTCGCCCTGGTCGCGTCGGGCACCGGCTTCGACCCAGCCGTTCCGGGTCGCCAGTGGGACGTCGTCCTGCTCGACGTCGACCACTCGCCCCGGCACGTCCTGCACCCCAGCCACGCGGCGTTCTACACCCGCGACGGCCTCGGCCGGCTGGTGGAGCTGCTGCGCCCGGGCGGCATCTTCGGCCTGTGGGCGGACGGCGCGCCGGACGTGGACTTCCTCGCCACCCTGCGCAAGGTGTTCGGTCAGGCGCGCGCGGACGTCGTTGAGTTCCCGAACTTCTACACCCGCGAGCCCTCCGCCAGCACCGTCTACCTCGCCTCGTAGGCCCGCCGCGCACCCCAGATGTCCCGCTATCCGGCGTCAAACGGCCTCTTTGAGCCCCGATATCCCGCTATCTGGTGAGCGCGTGGCCCGCGAGCGGGCTTGCTTGATCCAACTGGCGATCCCGGACGGTCCCCAGCACCATGACCGGGTGACGGAACTGCTGGCCGACCGCTACCTGCTGGTAGAACGCCTGGGCCGAGGCGCCATGGGCGAGGTCTGGTCGGCGACGGACGCCGTGCTGGGACGAACCGTCGCGGTCAAGCTGATGCTGCGCACGGGTGATGGCGAGCAGGCAGCAGGTCGGTTCCGCGTCGAGGCGCAGGCGGCCGCGCGACTGAGCCACCCGAACGTCGTGACGGTGCACGACTTCGGCACGTCCGGTGACCACGGGTTCCTGGTGATGGAGCTGGTCGCCGGGCACGACCTGGCCCGTGAGACGGCCCTCAACGGCGCCATGGCGCCGGAGCGGGCGATGACCGTGGTGGCGCAGGCTGCCGCTGGGCTGGCGGCCGCGCACGCGCAGGGCGTGATCCATCGGGACGTCAAGCCGGGGAACCTCCTGCTGGCGGCCGACGGCACCGTCAAGGTCGCCGACTTCGGGATCGCGCGACTCGTCGACGACCCGGCCCTCGCGTTGACGTCCACCGGGGAGATCCTCGGCACCAGCCACTACCTCGCACCCGAGCGGGCGCAGGGTGGCCCGGCGACGTCGGCGTCCGACGTCTACTCGCTGGGGTGCGTGCTCTACCAGCTCGTGACCGGGGTGACGCCGTTCCGGGCCGACAGCCCGGCCGGGGTGGCCTACCAGCACGTGCAGGCCGTACCGGTGCGTCCTGGCCAGGTCCTCCCCGAGCTGATGGGCTCCCCGGTCGAGGCGCTGACCCTCCGGCTCCTCGCCAAGGACCCCGCCATGCGGCCATCGGCGGCCGAGATCGCGGCGTGGACGTCGTCCACGGACCAGGCGCCGGTCCTGCCACCGCCTACTGCCGTCCTTCCGCCGATCGTCACGGAGCCCGCGCCCGCGGGTGGGCGGTCGCGACGGCCGGCGGCGCTGGTCGGTGCCGCGACGGTCGCCGTCGCCGGTGTCGTCGCCGTGGCGGTCGGGCTCGGCGGCAACGACCCCGCCGCCAGCGTCGACCGACCGACCGTCTCCGCCAGCCCGCGTCCGGCAGCGGCCACCTCCACGCGGACGACGCACAGCCCCTCCCCGACGGCGACGCGGACCCGCGCCACCAACGCGTCGACCACGACCAAGGTCAAGCCCGCACCCAAGCCCGCGGCCAAGCCCCACAAGGCCAAAGCGCCGAAGCCGCCGAAGCACCCCGCCAAGAAGCCCTGACCGCCGCTACGGGACGTAGATCGTCACGGTCGCGGTGCTCGTGCGCGCGGCGCCACCGACCAGCCGCGTCGTGTCGACCGCGAGGTACTCCCCGTCGTCCTGGGTGCCGTTCGGCAACACCTTGGCGTGCAGCCCGAACGGCGGCGCGTCCGTGGTGACGGCGTCGATGCCGAAGTCGCTGTCGTTGCTGATCACCAGCGTGCGGCCGCCGTCGACGGTGGTGACGCCCTCGACCTTGTCGTGGCCGAAGAAGCCGCCGGACGGGTCGAGCCCGCTCACCAGGGCGCCGAGGTCCAGCCCGGGGGTCTTGCGGACCGGCGTGACCCCGACGCCGGCCAGGGTCTCCTGGGCCGCAGCGGTGGTGGCCTTGCCGACGAGCTTCTCCAGCGAGCCGCCGCCCGCAACCAGACCGCCCTCGGCGACGTCGTACGTCCCCGCGGTCGTGGCCGGCCCGACGTCCGTCGCACCGGCGAGGTCGATCTTCCACAGCTTCTTGTAGGCGCCGGGCTCCAGCAGTCCGTCGCGCTCGTCGACCAGGAACGTCGTGGCACTGAGCGCCGTGATCTCGCTGACCCCGGAGTTGGTGGTCTGCGGGTCATCCAGCAGGTAGACGTACTCGTGCTGGGCGCGGGTGCGCAGGTCGACGGTGACGATCCGGATGACCGGGTAGGAGCCGGTCTTGCCCGTCACGTCCGGCGCCTGCAGGGCGTTCTGCATAATGCCGACGAGCGTGCGCCCGTCCGGGGTGATCGTCAGACCCTCCATGCCCTTGTTGGGCACCCGGTTCGCGAGCTCGCGGGGCAGCGACCCGTCGTACGGCGAGAGGCGTTCGATCGCCCGGCCGTTCGCGTCGACGTGGGTGATGAACGGCCCGTACTCGTCCGAGACCCAGAACGTGCCGTCCCGCAGCGCGACCAGGCCCTCGGGGTCGTAGCCGTTGGCCGACGCGGGAAGGACCGCCCCGTCCCGGTCCAGGATCGTCTCGCCGGTGTTGGCCAGCGCGTTCACCTGGCCGTTGTACGGGCTGCCGTCCGCCGCCTTGAGCGTGATGCTGCGGACGAGCTGGGCACGGGTGCCGAGCGCGTCGGAGACCAGCCGGAACCGGCCGATGGCCGGGGTGAACGACGGCAGCGGCTCGACCTTCACCCCGCCGGGGCCGTCCACGTTCGGGCCGCGGTCGGTGAGACCGTAGAACTCGTTCCGGACGCCGGGTACCGGGGTGAGGCCGGACCCGTACGCGCCGCCGCTGAGCGTCGTCCCGTCGATGGTGGCGAGCGCCGGCAGGTGGGTGGGGTAGAGGCTGACCGCGTCGGTCATGGTGTACGAGAACGTGTCTCGGCCGTGGAACCCGGCCGCCGGGCGGTAGCGCAGGGAGCCGTCGGCGGCGAGCGCGAGGCTGCCGTGCGCGGGGTCGGTGTGCTGGACGACGGTTCGCGCACCGCCGGCGCCGACCCGGTCGTTGGCCGTCACCCCGAGGGCCGCGGGCAGGGTCAGGGTGCGACCGCCGAACGCGACGTACCCGTCAGCTCGGGCGGTGGGGCCGGTCGGTGCCTTCGGTGAGACCGCCGCGGCCGGCACGGCCCCGAGCGCCGCCGCAGTGACGGGGACCAGCACCAGCGCGAGGTGACGGGCGCGCAACGACATCGAGTCCTCCGACCTGCGCGCCCCGCTGGCACGCTCCGGCCCGATGCTGGCCGCACAACGTGGACGGGGCGTGCACGGAACTCGTCGGGTCGGTGAACCCTGGCCGGGCGAACCGTCAGACGTGTCCCGCCCGGGCGCCGCCGCGTTCGGCCCCGATACCGGCGGCGACGACGAGGGCGATGCCGGCGACGGCCAGGAGGTCCAGGGCCTGCCGCAGCACGAGGAAGCCGATGACCGCGGCGATCGCGGGTTCGAGGCTCATCAGGGTCCCGAACGCGGCGGTGGTGAGGCGCCGCAACGCCAACAGCTCGAGGGTGAACGGCACCACGGGCAGCAGGACCGCCAGGCCGAGGCCGAGCGCGAGCACCTGCGGCGTCAGGTGGGGCAGGACGCCGGGGCCGGCGACCACGGTCGCCACCAGCGCCGCGACGGGCATCGAGATCGACAGTCCCGCGATGCCGGTGACCTCGTCGCCCACCCGCTGGGTGAGCAGGATGTAGGCCGCCCAACAGGCCGCCGCGCCGAGCGCGAAGGCGACGCCCACCAGGTCGGCCTCGCCCGTCCAGGGCTGGGTCAGCAGGACGACGCCGACGCCGGCCAGCAGGGCCCACGCGCGGCCGGCTCCGCGGCTGCGCCACGCCGCGACGCCGAGCGGTCCGAGGAACTCCAGGGCGCTGGCGGTGCCCAGCGGCAGCCGCGCGATCGCGGCCATGAAGAGCATCGTGAGACCGGCGGTGACCACGCCGAGGGCGATGCCGGCGCGCAGGGCCGAGCGGGAGAAGCTCGTGAACCGCGGACGCACGATGACCAGGAACAGCACGCCGGCCCACGACAGCCGCAGCCACGCCGCCCCCTGCGTGCCGACCACGTCGATCAGCGGCACCGACGCGGCGAGCCCGAGCTGGACGCAGAGCATCGAGGTGACCGCCATCCCGGCGCCGGTCCGGGCCGACGAGCGGGCGGTCGTCGTCGCCGGTCTGCTGGTGCTGGTCTCGAGCGCGGTCATGGACCCAGTGAACGCGACGCCACCGTTCACGTCCACGCGAGTTTCCTGGATGTACCGTTCACGAATCATGAACGTTCTCGACCTGAACCTCCGGCGCCTGCGGGTGCTGCTCGAGCTCTCGCGGCTGGACTCGATGCGCGAGGTCGCGGACGAGCTCGACCTGACCACGTCCAGCGTCTCCCAGCAGATCGCGGCACTGGCGACGGAGGTCGGCACGGCGCTGGTCGAGCCGGACGGCCGGCGCGTGCGCCTCACACCGGCCGGGCGGCGGCTCGCCGACCACGCGGTGACGATCCTCGCGGCCGTCGAGGCGGCGCGCCGCGACCTCGACCCGGCCAGTGAGCCCGAGGGCGCCGTCCGGGTCGCCGGCTTCGCGACCGCGATCAGGCGGTCCCTGCTGCCGGCGATCGTCGAGCTGGCCACGACCCACCCCGGGGTCGACGTCCGGATGAGCGAGTACGAGCCGCTGGAGGCGCTCGAGCTGCTGGGCCGCGACGACGTCGACGTCGCGCTCGTCTACGACTACAACCTCGCACCGGTGGCGCTACGGAACGACCTGACCGCTCGCCCGCTGTGGACCCTCCAGTGGGGCCTGGCCGTGCCGTCGCCCGCCCGGCGGCAACCGTTCTCGACCTACGCCGACCACGACTGGATCGTGAACTCCCGCAACACCGCGGACGAGGAGGTGCTCCGCACCCTGGCGTCGATGGCCGGCTTCACCCCCCGGGTCGCGCACCGCATCGACAGCCTGGAGATGGTCGAGGACCTCATCGTGGCGGGCCACGGCATCGGGTTGCTGCCCCGCGGGCGCGCCACCCGCCGCGGCGTACGCGTCCTCCCGCTGACCGACCCGGCCGTGACGATGCGCGTGTACGCGGTGACCCGGCGCGGGCGCGAGCAGTGGCCGCCCGTGCGCGTCCTGCTCGATCACCTCGCCCGCGACCCGGACGCTCCCGCGTAGGAGGATGCCGCGGTGGACAGTCAGGTGGACGGTCAGGTGGCCAGTGCACCGGACGGCGAGACGGTGCTGCTCCCCGACGGCCGGACGGCGCAGCTCTGGCAGGGCGGCGACCCGGACGGCCTGCCGGTGCTGTTCTTCCACGGCTGCCCGGACACCCGTCGCGCGGCCTGGTCCGGCGCCGAAGCGGCGCAACGGGCCGGCGTCCGGCTCGTCGCCGTGAACCGTCCCGGCTACGGGCTCTCGACGGCGACCGCGCCCGGCCACCCGTCCGGGCACGCGTCGGTCGCAGACGACACGGTCGCCGTGGCCGACCTGCTCGGGATCGCAGGCTTCGCCGTCCTGGGCATGTCGATCGGCGGACAGTACGCGTTGGCGTGCGCGGCTCGCCATCCCGAGCGGGTGCTCGCGGCCGGCGCGATCGCCACGCCAGCCGTCGTCCCGGAGCTCGATCCGCCCTGGCACCGGGACGACCTGGCGCCGGAGCAGCAGGCGTTCGTCCGCCGGCTGGCGCAGGTGCCGGTGGACGACGCGATCGAGCTGATGCGCCCGGAGTTCGAGGCGTACGTCGCGACGGTCGACCCGCGCGACCCGGACGATGCTGCGCTGGCCGCCAGGTGGACGGCACCCCTGCCACCGGCGGACGCCGTCCTGGTCGCCGCCCGCCCGGCCGCGGAGGTCGCCGCGTCGGCCCGCGAGGCGCTGGCCCAGACCGCGGGCTACCTGCACGACGGCGCGATCGCGTTCCGCGCGTGGGAGCTCCGGCCCGAGCTGGTGCAGTGCCCGACGTGGCTCTGGTACGGCGACCTCGACGACAATGCGCCGCCGCGCAACGGCCGTTGGCTGGCCGAGCACATCGCGGGATCGACGCTCGTCGTCCACGCGCGGACGACGCACCTGGCCACGCTGGTCACGCGCTGGGACGAGATCCTCAGGACCCTGCGCGCTGCCGCGCCTCGGTGAACGGCTGCCGGTCAAAGATGATGGTGATGTGCGTGATCGCGCCGTCCACCACCGTGAGGTGCTCGGCGCCGGGGGCGTTCGGCACCGGTCTCGTGGCGGTGTCGTACATGAGCAGGGCAGTCTCGTCGTCCCCGAGCGCCGCGATGATCGAGGACGCCGTCACCAGCTGCGAGAACGGGCCCATGAAGGCCCGGAACGCCTCTGCGCCAACGATCTGACCGGCTGGCGCGTCGCAGACGATGTCGTCGGCGATGAAGGTCATGGCCCGGTCGAAGTCGTGGCCGGTCCAGGCCTCGTAGTACGCGAGCGCGGTCCGCAGTGCTGCACTGGTCGATTCGTTCATCGCCCCATCATCGTCGTGACGCAGCCCGTGCGCTCCGCAGCTGGCTGAGCGGCCGGGCTGCGGCTAGATCGAGCGCTCGGGCACGGCGTCGGTCCAGGAGGTCGTGCCCCAGGTGAAGCACAGGAGGACGGCGTCCTCGCCGGCTGCCGCACCGTGCCAGTGCCGCTCGCCCGCCGGCGCCTCGACGAGGCTGCCCGGCTGCAGGACCTCGCTGTGCTCATCGGTGCCGACGACGGCGAGCCCGCTGACGACCCAGATCAGCTGTCCGCCCGGGTGCTCGTGCCAGCAGGTCACGGCGCCCTGGTCGAAGCTGACCATGGCGACGTCGGGCCGGTCCGCCTCCGCGGCCGCACTGAGCATGCTGAGCCGGACGTCGCCGGTGAAGTTCCCGCCGTAGACGCTGGTCGGCTGGACCGAGGTCACGATGCGCATGGGGTCTCCTCTCCCTGACCGCGCTCAGCGCTCGACGACCGGGTTGCGCATCCGGCCGACCTGGCTGATCTCGGTCTCCACCACGTCCCCGGCCCGTAGGTAGCGCGGAGGCTGCTGGGCCTCGCCGACGCCGCCAGGGGTGCCCGTGTAGATCAGGTCACCGACCTCGAACGTCACGAACCGCGAGAGCCAGGCCAGCATGCGGGGGATGGAGAAGATGAAGTCGCTGGTGCGCGCGGACTGCATCTGCTCCCCGTTCAACCACCCCGTCAGCTCGAGGTCGTCGCGGTCGGTGAGCTCGTCGGTGGTGACCAGGACCGGACCGATCGGCGAGAAGGTGTCGTAGGACTTGGCCATCGAGAACTGCTTGACCGGCGGCCGGAACTGCTCACCGCGGTCGGAGACGTCCTGCCCGCCGGTGACCCCGGCCACGACGTCCCAGGCGTCTTCCTCGCTGATCGCGGTGAACCGGCGACCGATCGCGATCACGATCTCCGTCTCGTAGTCGACCTGGTCGCGACCCGCCGGCACCACGATCTCGTCGTACGGTCCGACGATCGAGCTGGGGAACTTCACCATCACGTGCGGCTCGGACGGCAGGTCGCGGTTCGACTCCTGGGCGTGCTTGGCGTAGTTGATCGCCAACGCGACGACCTTCGACGGCCGGGTCACGGGTGCGCCGAGGGTGGCCGGGTCGAGCGTCGGCAGGGCCGAGGGGTCAGCGGCGTCGACCAGGGCCTGCAGC
Organism: Angustibacter luteus; assembly: GCF_039541115.1. Classification (NCBI taxonomy): domain Bacteria; kingdom Bacillati; phylum Actinomycetota; class Actinomycetes; order Kineosporiales; family Kineosporiaceae; genus Angustibacter; species Angustibacter luteus. The sequence continues at coordinate 503,231 of NZ_BAABFP010000004.1, read as the reverse complement.
TCGGGGCGCACGGCCAGGTCGCACAGCACCACGAGGTCGCTCGACAGCGCACCGGCGGAGGCCGTCTCGATGTCGAGGACCTTGTCCCCCACCAGAACGGCCGCCCGGCCGGAAACGTTCGCGAGTCGCATGGGGTGTCTCTCCTTGGTGTCGATCGGGGTGGTGGTGCGGAGCTCAGGCCAGCAGGAGCGCGAGGTCAGAAGTGGCGGCCGTAGGCCTGGATCTCCCAGTCGGTGACCGCCTCGGACCAGCGGGTCCACTCCCAGCGCTTGAGGCCGACGAAGGTCCGCACCAGGTCGGGTCCGAGCAGGGCGGTCAGCTCGTCGTCCTTCTCCAGCTCGTCCAGCGCCTCGTCGAGGTTCTGCGGGGCGGTGATGGCGGATCCGGGGGCCAGCCCCAGGCGGGCCGGCGGCAGCTCCAGCTCGTGCTGCACACCGAGCAGGGCGGCGAACAGGAGGGCCGCGGTCATCAGGTGCGGGCTGGCCGCGCCGTCCGCGACCCGGTACTCCAGGCGGGTCGCCGGGCCGCGCTCGGCCGGGACCCGCACCGCCGCGGCACGGTTGTCCAGCCCCCAGTCGGCCACGTAGCCGATCGCCTCGGGGCGCAGCCGCTTGTACGCGTTGACCGTGGGCGCCGCGATGGCGCACAGGGCCGGGTAGTGCGCGATGACGCCGGCGATGGCGTGCCGGGCGACGTCCGACAGTCCGTGCAGGCCGTCCGGGTCGGCAAAGGCGTTGCGACCGTTCGCGTCCAGGGCGCTGAGGTTCAGGTGCTGACCGCTGCCCGCCCGCTGCGTCATCGGCTTGCCCAGGAACGTGCACCAGGCACCCTCGGCGGAGGCGACCTCGCGGGCGAGCTCGCGGAACAGGAACGCCGAGTCGGCGGACCGGATCGCCTCGGTGTGCTGCAGCACCACCTCGACCTGGCCCGGGTGGAACTCCGTGCTGAGGTGGGCGACGTCCAGGCCGGCCGCCCGGGCCCGGTCGAAGATCCGCTCGGCCAGGCCGGTCGGGTCGCCGCCGAGGCCGGTCCCGTAGGGACGGTGCGCGGGGACGTCGACCGCCTTGACCCGCCGCTTGGGGCGGGACCGCAGCAGGTAGAACTCCATCTCGAAGCCGGTCACCGGCGCGTAGCCCAGCTGCTGCCAGCCGGCGACGGCCCGTTGGGCCGCGCCGCGCGGATCCAGCTCGAAGGCGTCCCTGTCGCCGTCCATCCGCCAGAGGGAGGCCATCGCGACGCTCGAGGTGGGGTCCCAGCCGGCGAGGGCACTGCTCTGGTCGAGCCGCGCCTCCATATCCGGACTACCCACCTCGAGTCCGTAGCCGGGCACGAGGTCGTCGCGCCCGTCGAAGGCCTGCGCCATCAAGGTCATGCACAGGTGCACCGCGTCCTGGGCCTTGTCGAGCGGGAGCAGCCGGCCGTGGGCCAGCCCGAGCAGGTCGGAGAAGAGCAGGCGCACGCTCGCCTTCGCGCCGTCGTCGTCCTTCATCCATCACCCCGGGCCGGAACGCGCGCGACGCATCTCGTCGACTGACGCTCGGGTCACTTTACGACACCGAGCGGTTCATCTAAGAGTACATAGCCCGAGCGGGACGGTCAACGGCGCCCGGCCGTCAGCGGGTGGCCACCTGGTCCAGGAAGCCGTCCACGACCTGGTGCGCGCGGCGCCGGCTGCGCTCGTCGTGGCCACGCGTGGTGTGCAGCAACGCTTCCGCGTCGATCCCGTGCTCGACGAGCTGGCGCTCGCCGCCGTTTCCCAGCCAGCCACCGAGCGTGCGGGAGTCGAGCTCGGGGTGGAACTGCACGGCGAGGTTGCGGCCGAGCACGAAGGCCTGGGACGCCGCCGGGTTGCGGGCGACCTCCGTCGCCTGCGCCGGGAGCCGCCAGCGGTCGAAGTGCCACTGGAACCACGGCCCCGACGGCACGACCTGCTCGTCGTCCGACTGCACGTCGTGCCAGCCGATCTCGGGCCCGGGCGCACGGGCCACGGTTCCCCCGTGGGCGAGCGCCAGCAGCTGCCCGCCGAAGCAGATTCCGAGGACCGGGACGCCGATCTCGTGGGCCGAGCGGAGCAGCTCGAGCTCGGGCTGCACCCAGCGGCCGACGAGCGCGTCGTCGTACGCGGCCCAGGGGGCGCCGAGCGGCACGATCACGTCGAAGTCCGCCGGGTCCGGGAAGTGCGGCTCGACGTCCGGGGTGTCGAAGTGCTCGGGCGGGACCACGAGGTGGTCCACCACGGTGTACCCGCGCTCGGCGAACCGGGCGCCGACCTCACCCTCGGGTGAGAGGTGGTCGTGCTTGATGAACAGGACCTTCATCGCTCACCCCTGCCGTGGGGCGCGGCGTCCCGCCGGCCGGCCGCGGCGCGGACGAGTCCGGCGAAGATCGCCGCCTGGGCCGGATCCGTTGCGGCAGAGTCCTCCGGATGCCACTGCACCCCGACGTACCAGCCGGTCAGGACGTCGGACGCGACCGCCTCGATGACCCCGTCGCCGGCCCAGGCCACGGCGCGCAGCCCCGGTGCCAGCTGGTCCAGGCACTGGTGGTGGTAGCACGAGATCGTCGGCTGCTCGCCGACGACGGCGGCCAGCGGCGAGTCCACCGCGACCTTGATCTGGTGGGTGCGGTGCCGGTGGTCGCCGACGGTCTCGGCCATGTCGGCGACGAGCGTCCCCCCGAGGGCCACGTTGACGATCTGCGTCCCGCGGCAGATCGACAGCAGCGGCAGCCCATCGGCCATGGCGGCCTGGGCCAGGGCGATGTCCCAGGCGTCCTGCCCCTCGTCGACGTCGTACAGGCTCGGGTGATCGTCGGTGGCGGTCCAGCGCGCCGAGACGTCGCCGCCACCGGGGAGCAGCAGCGCGTCGGCGAAGCGCAGCCGCTCGCGGGCCGCGTCCACGTCGACCGTGGCACCGGGGGCGTGCGGGTGGGTGACCAACGGCTCGCCGCCGGCCTCGAACACGGCCTCGGCCAACGTCCGGGCGACCACCTCCGCCCGGTAGCGCAGCGCAGAGGCGCTCTGGGAGTAGCGGGCCGGGATGACGACCAGGGGCCGGCCGCCGGTCCGCTCAGTCATAGCGGATCCACGTCGTCTTCAGGTCGGTGTACTCGTCCATCGCGTGGCGGGACTTGTCCCGGCCGGAGCCGGACAGCTTGACGCCGCCGAAGGGGACGGACATGTCCCCCTCCTCGTAGCAGTTCACCCAGACCGTGCCGGCCCGCAGGGCGCGCGAGATCCGGTGCGCCGCACCGAGATCCGCCGTCCAGACGGCCGCCGCCAGCCCGTAGGCGGTGTCGCCCGCCACCTGCACGGCCTCGGCCTCGTCCCGCACGACCTGCACGGCGAGCACGGGGCCGAAGACCTCGTCCCGGACCAGGGTGTTCTCCGGCCCGGCACCGGTGACGACGGTCGGCTCCAGGTAGGCGCCGCCGGAGTCCGCGAGCGCCTGCCGGCCGCCGGAGCGGACCTGCGCGCCCTGCGCCACCCCTCGTTCGAGGTGGCCCAGCACCCGTTCGAGGCTGGGGTGGTCGACCAGCGGTCCCATCCGGGTGTCGGCCAGCAGCGGGTCCGCCGGGGACCAGCCCTTCGCCGTCTGCACGATGCGCTCGACGACCTGGTCGGCGACGTCGGCGTGCACGACGAGGCGCGAGCCGGCCGTGCACATCTCGCCGCTGTTGAAGAAGATCGCCCAGGCGGCGGTGTCGGCCGCCGCGTCCAGGTCGGGCGCGTCCGGCAGGATGATGTTGGGTGACTTGCCGCCCAGCTCGAGGTGCACGCGCTTGAGGTTGCTGTCCGCCGCGTAGCGCAGGAAGTGCCGGCCGACGGCGGTCGAGCCGGTGAAGGTCAGCACGTCGACGTCCGGGTGCTCGCCCAGGCGCCGTCCGACGACCGCACCGTCGCCACTGACCACGTTGAACGCGCCGGCGGGGAGTCCGGCCTGCGCCCCGAGCTCGGCGACGCGCTGCATCGACAGCGGCGACTGCTCGGCCGTCTTGAGCACCACGGTGCAGCCGGCGGCCAGGGCCGGCGCGAGCTTCCAGCCGCCGAGGGTCAGCGGGAAGTTCCACGGGACGACCGCGGCGACCACGCCGGCCGGCTCGCGGGTGACCAGCGCCAGCTCGCCCGCGGTGGTGGGGGTGACCTCGCCGGAGCCCTTGTCCGCCAGGCCGCCGTAGTAGCGCAGGCAGGAGATGAGCGCCCGCAGCTCGATGTCGTGCGAGTGCCGGATCGGCTTGCCCATCTCGAGCGTGACCAGCAGGGCGATGTCTGCGCGGTGCTCCTCCACCAGGTCCGCCCAGCGGTTCAGGACCAGCCCGCGGTCGCGGGGGTGCATCCGCGGCCACGGTCCGTGGTCGAACGCGGCGCGAGCGGCCGCGACCGCCGCGTCGGCGTCCGCCGCGGCCGCCCAGGCGAGGTCGCCGAGCGGTCGGCCGTCGCGGGCCGACGTGATCGTGCGAACCCGGCCGTCCACCGCGGTCCGCACCTCGCCGCCCACGAAGAGGCCGGCGGGAAACTCGAGGGACGCCGCGCGCTCGGGCCAGTCGGTGGTCGCGACCACGTCGGTCTGGACGCCAGGCATGTCCTGCTCCTCACGCTGGGGGACGCGACAAATCCATTCGGTCCCGAATGATTTTGGATGGTAGCGCAATGCCCTCGGGAGGTCACTGCGGGACGTCGCGCTGCCCCCGGGCGAACGTGTGCACGATCCAGACCTCCGCCTTGCGCTGCCCCACGACGGTCCACCGGTGGGTGCGGTCGGCCGGATAGGTCGCGTAGTCGCCCGGCTTCAGCACCCCGGCCGAGCCGATGGGGCCGACCTCGATGGAGCCCGACCGGACGAAGACGTGCTCGCGGGCCAGCGGTCCGTGCGAGGCGGACGTCTCGGCCATGCCCGGGCTGAACACCTGGTGATGGATCTCCACGAGCACCGAGCCGACGACCATCGACTTCAGGATCTGGCCCTTCGACGCGAAGTCGGAGATGTCGACGCCCTCACCGGCCCGGACGATCTCGAGCTCGTTGTCCGCCGGCTGCTCGAGCAGGGCGGTCGTGGTGACCCCCAGGGCGTCCGCGATCGCGACCATCGTGTCCAGGGTCGGGTTGGTGTGCTGGCGCTCGACCTTGAACAACGTCGCCTTGGCGACCCCCGAGCGCTCGGCGAGCTGGCTCAGCGAGATGCCTGCGGACTCCCGCAGCGCTCGCACGTTCGCCGCCAGCGTCGCCCCGAGGTCCGTCACGGATGCAGCGTAGTGCTGGCGAGGAGGACCGTGCCCGCGGAACCGAGCAGGGCCAGGTCGCTGCGAACGCTGACCATCGTGAACCCCTGCGCGATCCGGTGCTGCGCCTCCGCCGCGCTCGACGTGTGGATGGCACTGACCACCCCGGCGCTCCGGCACGCCGTCCCGATCGCGGCGACCGCGTCGTCGTGCCGAGGATCGGCGACGTCGTAGTCGGCGCCCAGACCGAGGCTGATCGCCAGGTCGGAGGGGCCCACGTAGACGCCGAACAGCCCTGGCACCGCGACGATCTCGTCGATCGCGGCCAGCGCCGCGGCCGACTCGACCATCACGAAGCACGGCGGCGGGGCGGCGTCCGAGAAGCCGTCGGTGCGCACCAGGTACGGGCCGTAGCTGCGCTCGCCCGCGGGTGGGTACCGGCACGCGGCGACACTGGCCGCCGCCTGGGCCGACGACTCGATCATGGGGACGACGACCCCGTGCGCGCCGCGATCCAGCGCCGTGCCGATCTCGGTCGGCGACAGCGACGGCACGCGCACCAGCGGGATCGCTCCGCCAGCCTCGATGCCCTGCAGCAGCGGGACCATCCGGCTCAGGTCGGACAGGCCGTGCTGGAGGTCGACGAGCACGAAGTCGAAACCGCTGCGGGCCAACGACTGCGCCGCGACCGAGTCGTCCAGGATGGAGAACGTCCCGATGAGCGGCGGCTCCTCACCGAGCCGGCGCGCCAGGGCACCCGGTCGGACGTCTCGCGCCTGCGCTGACACCCGGTTACAGCTTCGCCTGGTCGGCGACGATCTTCTCGCCGGTCTGGCGCACCCACTCCTCGTAGGGCAGCACCTCGGGCTGGGCCAGGCAGTAGGCGGAGGTCTCGGCGAGGATGTCCTCGTCCGACTTGGACAGGTCCAGCGGCTCAGCGCAGGGCTGGGCGACGTACCACGGCGCGTCGACGAAGAACTCGAGCGCGTTGCCCTCGGGGTCACGCACGTACAGCGACCACGCGTTGCCGTGGCTGATCGCGTTCTGGTCGGTACGACCCGCCTCGGCGAGGCGGCGGGTGATGCCGCGCAGCGTGTCGAGGTCGCGGACCCGGAACGACACCTGGAAGACGTTCGACCCGATGCTGCCGCCGACCACCGAGCTGGTCTCGACCACCTGGTCGCGGCGGCCGGACGCCAGCACGAGCTGGTGGTGCTCGCGCGGGTCCGTCGTGAGGAACGCCAGGTCGGTGCCCCCGCCGGACTCGATCTCGCCACCGTCGCTCTGGGTCAGTCCGAGCACCCGGGTGTAGAAGTCGAGCATCAGGGGGAAGTCCAGACAACTCAGCCCGAAGTGGCTCACTGCAAGCTTCCTGCCCGGCAGGACGTCCTCGTCGATCATGCCCGCTCCTCGTCTGTGGTCGATCGGGGCCGCCGCAAGAACCACTTGGGCCGAACCTCTTGACCGATCGCTGCGTTTCGCGAAATATACAGTCGTCGTCGTGAAAGATCCAGCAGTGTCGGCCGCCGGACCCTCTGGCGGAGCCTCCAAGGAGCCCACATGAGTCACCAGTCCAGTTCGGCCCAGGGTGAGATCGAGAAGAGGGACTCGCAGAAGCTGCGACGAGGGACGCTCGGCGTCCTGGGCATCGCGTTCTTCGTCGTCTCCGCCGCCGCCCCGCTCACCGCCATGGCCGGCGGGGCGCCCGTCGCGATGCTCTACGGCAACGGCGCCGGCATCCCCGCGGCCTACGTCGTGGTCAGCGTCCTGCTCCTGATCTTCTCCGTCGGCTACACCACGATGGCTCGTCACCACACCAGCACCGGCGCGTTCTACAGCTACATCACCCGCGGCCTCAAGCAGCCGACGGGCGGCGCGTCCGCGATCATCGCGGTGCTCGGCTACAACTGCATGTCGATCGGTCTCTACGGCCTGTTCGGCGCCGCGGCAGCGGGCTTCGCCAGCGACCACCTCGGCATCGACATGGCCTGGTACGTCTACGTCTTCATCGCCATGGCGATCGTCGGGCTCTGCGGCTACCGGCAGGTCGACCTGTCGGTCAAGGTGCTCGTCGTCCTGGTGACGCTCGAGTTCCTGATCGTGCTGATCCTCGACCTGATGATCCTGGTCAAGGGTGGCGAAGGCGGCAAGTCCGGCATCTCGTTGAGCCCCTTCAGCTGGGACAGCTTCACCTCCGGCTCGATCACCATCGCGCTGCTGTTCAACTTCGCCGCCTTCATCGGGTTCGAGGCCACCACGCTGTACAGCGAGGAGGCCAAGGACCCCAAGCGCACGGTGCCGCGCGCCACGTACGTCGCCGTGCTGACGATCGGCCTCTTCTACACCGTGACCACGTGGCTGATGGTCAACGGCCAGGGTGCCGTGGGGCTGCAGGACTTCCTGGGCGGGCTCAAGCCCGACCCCACCGCGTTCCTGTTCGTCCTCGGCGACACCTACATGGGCTCGAGCCTGACCACCCTCATGTCCCTGCTCTTCGTCTCCAGCGTGTTCGCCGCGCTGCTCGCGTTCCACAACGCCGTGGCCCGCTACCTGTTCGCCCTGGGGCGCGAGGGCCTGGTCCCCAGCGTGCTGGGCCGCACCCACCCCAAGCACCAGAGCCCGCACGTGGGGTCCCTGGCGCAGACCACGCTGGCGTTCGTCGTGGTGCTGGTGTTCGTCCTGGCCGACAAGGACCCGGTGCTGGAGCTGTTCACCTGGCTGACGAACCTCGGCACGCTGGCCATCCTCGTGCTGATGTCGCTGTCGTCCTTCGCGGTGATCGCCTTCTTCGCGGCCAACCGTGGCCTCGACTCGAACCTGTGGCGCACCGTGATCGCACCGGCGATCGGCGGGATCGGCATGGGGCTGGTCGCGGTCTACGCGGCGGCCAAGTTCGGCCTGCTGCTCGGCAACCCGGAGAGCTCCCTGCGGTGGATCCTGCCCGCCCTGATCGTCGTCGCGGCGGTCGTCGGGCTCGGCGCCGCCCTGCGGTTGAAGTCCGTCGCGCCGCAGATGTACGCCCAGATGGGCCGCAACCGCTCGGACGACGGCACGGCCGTCGGCGAGCGCCCGACGGAGGCCGTGGGCTAGGGACTCGCCCCCACCTGGGCCATACTCACGGCCCATGGACGACTTGACGGCGAACGTCGCCGACAACATCAAGCGGCTGCGCCAGGCTCGAGGTCTGAGCCTGGCGCAGCTGTCCGCCCGCTCCGGGGTCGCCAAGTCGACGCTGTCGCAGATCGAGGCCGGCTCGGCCAACCCGACGCTGGGGACGTTGACCGCACTGGGCGGGGCGCTGTCGTCGTCCGTGCCGGAGCTGATCACCGCCGCGGCAGCCAGCCGGGAAGTGCTCGTCGTGCCACGCGGTTCCGGCACCGACATCTCCGACGACGCGATCGCCGGGTTCCTGGTGCAGTCGACGACCGTCCAGGCCTCGCTCCTGGAGTTCCACTCGCTGACCTTGAAGCGCGGGCACTCGGAGGTGTCGGCCGGCCACGGACCGGGGGCCCGCGAGCACGTCCTGGTGGTGAGCGGCAGCGCCCGGCTCGGGCCGGAGGAGTCCAGCGCCGTGGTCTCGGCCGGCGACTACGCCACCTACCCCGCCGACGGACCGCATGTCTGGCAGGCGGTCAAGGGCAAGCCGGCCGCCGTCTGGGTCGTCGCCCTCTACCCCGACCGGGACGCCTGAGGTCGCCGTCGAGTGTTCCGATAAATCGAACGACCGCCCTGTTATAGTGGCCGTCGGCGAAGGGACCAACGATGGCGGACACGGCTTTCCTGACGGAGATCACCCTCGAGCAGCTCGAGGACGACCCCTATCCGACGTACGCCCGGCTGCGCCGGGAGGCGCCCGTCGCGTGGATCCCGGCCGCCGGCGTCTGGTTCGCCACCCGGTTCGAGGAGTGCGCCGAGATCGGCACCGGAAAGCACGGCTTCGCCGGGGCCACCAGCCACCCCACCCTGCAGCGGGTGTTCGGCGCCCCCAACGTCCTCACCTCGGGCGGCGAGGAGCACGCGGACCTGCGCCGCGGCGTCGACCCGCCCCTGCAGCCCGGGCCCGTGCACCAGATGATCGACGCCCTGGTGCGACCCGTCGCCAAGCACTACCTGGCCGAGCTGGCCGGCCGCACCGAGGCGGAGCTGATGTCCGCGTACTTCGAGCCGGTCAGCGTCGAGGCGCTGCGGCAGGTGATGGGCCTGGAGGGGCTGGTGGACGCCGCGACGCTCCGCCGCTGGTTCGCCGACCTCAACCTCGGGGTCTCCAACTTCGGCCTGGACCCCGAGAGCTTCGCCGTCGCCGACCGGGCCAGCGCCGAGATCGAGTCCGTCGTCCGACCGCACCTGGAGCACCTGCGCCGGCACCCCGACCACTCGATGCTCTCGCACATGATCTGGACCGGGCGCGAGGACGGTGAGCCGCGCTCCCTCGAGCTGATCCTGCCCTCGCTCAAGGTGATCCTGCTCGGCGGGATGCAGGAGCCCGGCCACGCTGCGGGCAGCACCCTGCACGGCCTGTTCTCCCGGCCGGACCAGCTCGCCCTCACCTACGCGGACCCCGAGGCCTACATCCCGTTGGCGGTGCACGAGGGCCTGCGCTGGATCGCCCCGATCGGGGCGGTCGAGCGGCAGGCGAGCGCCGACGTCACGATCGCCGGGGTCCAGATCCCCGCGGGCGACATCGTGATGACCATCCTGGGCTCGGCGAACCGGGACGAGACCCGCTTCGACGACCCCGACGTCTTCGACCTGGACCGCAGCAGCCGCACCCACCAGGCCTTCGGGAACGGCGAGCACTTCTGCGCCGGCCACTTCTTCGCCCGGCAGGTGCAGCGCATCATGTTCGAGGAGCTGCTGGCGGCCCTGCCGGGGCTGCGGGCCGACCCCCGGCAGCCGGAACGGGTCACCGGTTGGGTCTTCCGAGCCCCCAAGTCCCTTCCCGTGCAGTGGGATCCGCCGGGCGAGCGGCCCGTCGTGTCCCTGCGCACGCCGGTGGTCGAGGCCGGCCACTCCGACACCCGGCTGATGCAGGTCCGGGCCCTGCGCCTCGAGGCCGAGGACGTGGTCTCGGTGGAGCTCGTCGACCCGGACGGAGCGGAGCTGCCGCCGTGGGAGCCGGGCGCCCACCTCGACCTGTGGGTGGTCGCCGACCACGCCGGCCACTACTCGCTGTGCTCCGACCCCGCGGACCGCACCAGCTGGCGGATCGCCGTCCTGCGCGAGCCGGACAGCCGCGGCGTCTCGACGTTCGTCCACGAGCAGCTGCGCCCGGGCATGCACGTCCAGGTGGGTGGCCCGCGCAACACCTTCCCCCTCGCGGCAGCCGCCGAGCACCGGTTCGTGGCCGGCGGGATCGGCATCACTCCGCTGCTGCCGATGATGCGTCAGCTGCACCGGCAGGGAACGCCGTTCCGGCTGGACTACTGCGGCCGTCGCCGAACCGGGATGGCGTTCCTCGAGGAGCTCGCGACGTACGGCGACCGGGTGCACGTGCACGTGGGTGACGAGGGGTCGCGAGCCGACCTGGAGCAGCTCGCCACGCAGGCCCTGGGGGCCGGCGCCACCATGCACGCCTGCGGCCCGGAACGCATGGTGAGCGCCCTCGAGCAGCACGCCGAGAGCACCGGGCTCCCCCTGGTGGTCGAGCGGTTCGCGGCGGGCGAGGCGCACCGTGAGGACGACGGGCCGTTCCAGGTCACCCTGTCGCGCACGGGCCTGACCCTGGACGTGCCCGCCGACCGGACCATCCTCGACGTCCTGGAGGAGAAGGGGCTGCCGATCCCCAACGTGTGCCGCGAGGGCAACTGCGGCACCTGCGAGACCCGCGTGCTGGGCGGCGCCGTGGACCACCGCGACGTCCTCCTGACCCCCCGTCAACGACGTGCCAACGAGCGGATGATGATCTGCGTCTCGCGCGCGGCGTCGTCGGAACCACTCGTCCTGGACCTGTGAACAACCGCCTGGGACCACACCTCCGTCACCCTGACCCCGACCTTGAGACGAGCTGCTGAGATGCCTTCCACCGACCACGTCACCACCGCGTCCGGACGCACGATCGACGGCCTCTTCCCCGGCGTGTGGACCGTCGACCCGGTGCACTCCGAGGTGGAGTTCGTCGCTCGCCACCTCATGGTGAGCAAGGTCCGCGGGCGGTTCTCGGACTTCACCGGCCAGATCACGATCGGCGCGACGCTGGCCGAGTGCTCGGTCGAGGCCAGCGTCCGGACGGCGAGCGTCGAGACCCGGGACCCGGCCCGCGACGAGCACCTGCGCTCGCCCGACTTCTTCGATGTCGAGCGGCACCCGGAGATGACCTTCCGGTCGACCGGCGTGCGCGAGGACGACGGCGACTTCCTGCTGGACGGCGAGCTGGCCCTGGTCGGCGTGACCCGCCCGGTGACGTTCGTGCTGGAGTTCAACGGTGCGGGGCCGGACCTGTGGGACGGCGTCCGCGCGGGCTTCAGCGCCAAGGCCCAGATCAGCCGCAAGCAGTGGGGTCTGACCTGGAACGAGGCGATCGAGACCGGTGGCGTGCTGGTCAGCGACAAGGTGACCATCGAGCTGGAGGTCCAGGCCGTGGCACCGACCGCCTAGCGACCTCGCGTCGCCCCCTCCCCCCGAGCCGGTCTTCGTGCCACACTATCGTTCGCTCCCGAACGAAGTGAGGTGCGCCGGTGCCGACCCCCAGGCTGTTGCTCGTCCTGTCCGAGAACTGGACGATGGTCGGCCCACGCGACCTGCGGCGACTCGTGCAGATGGCGGCTGACGCCGAGCAGGCCGGGATCGACGGCGTCATGCTCAGCGAGCACGTCGTGCTCGGCCGCTCGGCCGGCGAGAACGGCGTGATGGGCAACCCCCGCGAGTACGCCGCGCCCGGCAACCAGGACCCGGCGACCCCCTGGCCGAGCTCGCTGGTGCTGCTCGGCGCCATCGCCCAGGCGACGACCGCACTGCGGTTGGTCGCCGGTGCCGTCATCGCTCCGCTGCGCCACCCGCTGCTGCTGGCCAACGAGCTGGCGACGCTCGACGTGCTGTCCGAGGGTCGGCTCGTCGTCCTGCCGACCGTCAGCTGGCACCGGGACGAGTACGCCGCTCTCGGCGTCCCGTTCGACCAGCGGGGCCGGATCCTGGACGAGCAGCTCGCAGCCCTGCGGGCCGCGTGGTCGCCAGGGCCGGCCACCCACCACGGCGAGTACTTCGACTTCGACGACGTGTGGCTCGAGCCGCGGCCGTGGCGGCCACAGGGCCCGACGATGTGGTTCGGAGGCCAGGGCATGCACCCGGCGCTGCTGCGCCGGATCGTGCGGTACGGCCACGGGGTGAACCCGTTCGGTCCGCTGACGCAGGACGACCTCGAGAAGGTCGGGCTCGCCATGACGGCGGCCGGGCGTGACCCGGGCGAGCTGGAGCTCGTCGGCGGCATCCGTGGCCGGTTCGACTCCCCCGACGGCACGGCCGACCTCGACCAGGCGCTCGAGTCGCTGCCGGCCCAGCTGGCCCAGGGCTACACGACCATCTGCTTCAAGCCGTCGATGTTCATCGACGACCCTGACGAGCTGGGTCCGTTCTGCCGTGAGCTCGTCCGCAAGGTGGAGGTGATCTCGTCGTGAGCGCGCCCAGCGGGAACGGTGGCACGGCAGCTCCCGTGACGCTCGTCAGCGGTGCCGGGACGGGGATCGGCGCCGCCGTCGCCACCGCCGCCGCTGCGCTCGGGCACCGGGTGGTCGTCTGCGGACGTCGCGCCCAGCCGCTGGACGTCGTTGCGGCCCAGGCACGGACGGCGGGTCTGCCCGGCGAGGTGGTCCCCGTCGTGGCGGACGTGAGCGTTCCCGGGGACGTCGAGCGGCTGGTCGCGGACGTCGTCGTCCGGTACGGCCGGCTCGACCACGTGGTGCTGAACGCCGGCGTCATGCGGTCCGGCACGATCCTGGACACCGGGCCGGCCGAGTGGGACGAGGTGATCCGCGGCAACCTCACCTCGGCGTACCTGCTCGCACGGGCCGCCCTGCCGCACCTGCGGGACGTCGGCGGTTCACTGGTCGGCGTCTCGTCGATCGCGGCGCTACGGGCCTCCGCCGGCGCCGCGGCCTATGCCACCTCGAAGGCCGCCCTCACCATGCTGGTGCAGAGCATCGCCGTCGACTTCGGGCCGGTGGGCGTGCGGGCCAACGTGGTCTGCCCCGGCTGGGTGCGCACCGAGATGGCGGACGAGGAGATGCGGGAGTTCGGCGAGGGCGCCGGCCTGGATCGGGCGGCGGCGTACGAGCAGGTGACGACGCTCGTGCCGCAACGACGTCCGGCCCTCCCCGCGGAGGTGGCCGCGGCCGTGCTGTGGCTGCTGGGCCCGCAGGCGTCCTACGTGAACGGCGCGGTGCTCACCGTGGACGGCGGCACCACGCTGGTGGACGCCGGCACGGTGGCCTTCGACTTCCGGCTGTCCGCTCGCGACGGCTGAGAAATCCTCCGTCAACCCCGTGACGAACGGCCGCCCGGCCGCTAGCCTGCATGTCGTTCGGCCTCAAACGTTTAGACCCGAACGTGCGCGAACGCGACCGAACGGACAGCTCGGTCACGACCTCACGACCTGCGAGGAGCAGACGATGGCGCAAGAGGATCACGGCGACTACCAGCGGTTGGGGGGCAGCGGCCGCAAGCTGACCATCATCGACGCGGTCGCCCAGTCGATCGGGTTCATGGGACCGGTCTTCTCGATCGCGTTCCTGGTGCCCCTGTTGGTGGGCATCATCTCGGCGACCGGCAAGGGCGGCGGCAACGCCGCCCCGCTCTCCGTGCTGATCGCCGCCGTGGGCGTGCTCGCGCTCGGCTGGATCGTGGCGCAGTACACCCGCAAGATCCAGGCGGCCGGATCGCTCTACGACTACGTGACCGACGGTCTCGGGGGACGCCTCGGCGTCGCGTCCGGACTGCTCTACTACTGCGGCATCCTCGTGCTGAGCACCGGCCTCCTGGTGCTCATCGGCGGCACGATCCACGACACGCTGCTCGCCGAGTTCGGGCACTCCTACCTGCCGGAGACGGTCTGGGACCTGCTGCTGCTCGCCATCCTGGCCGGGGTGCTCTACCTCGGCGTGGCCCTGTCGACCCGCGCCCAGCTCACCCTGGCGCTGGTGTCGATCACCGTCGTCCTGATCTTCTTCATCTACGTGATCATCAAGGTCGGTAGCGACAACAGCGTGGCCACCGCCTTCAAGCCCAGCTCGTCCCCGCAGGGCTGGAACGGCATCCTGTTCGGCGTGCTCTACGGCGTGCTGCTGTTCACCGGGTTCGAGACGTCCGCGAACCTCGCCGAGGAGACCGAGCACCCGAAGCGCGACATCCCGCGGGCCGTGCTGTTCTCCGTGATGGCGGTCGCCGGGTTCTACGTGATCGGCTCGTACGCCACGGTGGCCGGCTACCACTTCGACCTCGAGGCACTGGGCAAGAACGCGGGCGCGCCGCTGTTCGGGCTCGCCGGCCCGGCCGCGGAGGGCGGCTACGGCTCGGTGGCCCTGCGCCGCCTGATGGAGCTCGTCGTCGTCCTCGACATGCTCGCCGTGCTCATCGGGACGGCCGTCGCCGCCTCGCGCGGCTTCTTCGCCATGGGTCGCGACCGCCGGCTGCCGAGCGTGCTGGGCAAGGTGTCTGGCCGCGGCACGCCGTTGGTGGCCAGCACCTTCGTCCTGGCCTTCGGCCTGCTGGTCATCCTGGTGACGAAGTTCTGGACCGCCCTGTTCGCCCTCCCCGAGACCCCGCACTACGCGTCGATCTTCTACTGGGCCTCCACCTTCGGTGGGTTCGCGCTGGCCACGATCTACTTCCTGATGTCGATCGGCGCCCTGCGCGGCCTGTCCGACACGCCCAAGCGGGCGCTGCTGTACCTCGCGGCGGTCGTGGGCATCGTGATCACCCTGGCCGCGATGTTCGGCTCGGTCTACAAGGTCACGGCACCGACGATCTACGCGCCCTATGCCGCACTCGGCGTGTTCGTCGTCGGCCTCGCGCTGACGTGGGTGATGCCCGGACGAGCCCCGGCCAGCACCCAGTTCGGGGAGCTGACCGAGTCCGAGCAGGGCCCGGTCCGGCTGTAGCGGGGATGCCCGCCCCAGCGCCGGACCCGCGGTTCGGGGAGGATGTGGCCATGGCCGGACAGCACACCCTCCATGAGACCGAGCGCGCGATCGAGGAGCAGCTGGGAAGTCTGCCGATCGACATGGCCGCGATGGCCGGGGTCGGGAACATCTACCGAGCGGCCGGGGCCGTGCGCAACCACCTGGAGCGCACGGTCCTGGCCCCGCACGACCTGACCTGGACGGGCTGGGTCGTGCTGTGGGTCGTGTGGGTCTGGAAGGACGTCGAGACCCGGCACGTGGCCGCCGAGGCCGGCATCTCCAAGGGCACCCTGACCGGCGTCTCGACCACGCTCGAGAAGCGCGGGCTGCTCAAGCGCCGGGTGCACCCGGACGACGCCCGGCGGGTCCTGCTCTCGCTGACCCCGCGGGGGCGGCGGCTGATGGAGGAGCTGTTCCCCGCCTTCAACGAGCAGGAGGCGTTCGTGACGTCGGGCCTGTCCGCCAACGAGCTCAAGGTCATGGCCCGCGCGTTGCGCAAGGTCGTGCTGCGGCTGGAGGAGATCGACCCGGCCGGTGCTCCGCCCGTGCCGGTCGCCGCGACCTCCGTCGGCGGCAGCGCCGACGCCGGCTGACCCCGCCGGAACCGCCTGCCGGGCCTTGCGTGCAGGCCGTCTGCTCGATATCGTTCGGATCCGAACGAGAATTGGCTGGCCGGACGGAGTGCCTCGATGACCGAGACCAGGACGACCCTCAAGGAGTTCGAGGCCGACCTGATCGTGCGCGATGCCGAGGTGGTGGCCGCCGACGTGGTGTCGCTGACGCTGACGGCGACGCGTGGCGAGGCGCTGCCAGCCTGGACGCCGGGGGCGCACATCGACCTGCTGCTCGACGACGACCTCACCCGGCAGTACTCCTTGTGCGGCAACCCGATCGACGCAGCGAGCTGGCGGGTCGGCGTCCTGCGGGCACCGGCCAGCCGCGGCGGGTCGACGTACGTGCACGAGCAGCTGGCGCCCGGACGGACGGTCCGGGTGCGCGGGCCGCGCAACCACTTCCCGCTGGTGGCCTCCCCGGCGTACCTGTTCGTGGCCGGCGGGATCGGCATCACGCCGCTGTTGCCGATGATCGCCGAGGTGCACGCCGCCGGTGCCCAGTGGTCCCTGCTGTACGGCGGTCGCGAGCGCGCGTCGATGGCGTTCCTGAGCGAGCTGGAGGCGTACGGCGACCACGTCACCCTGGCCCCGCAGGACGAGACCGGCTTCCTCGACCTGGACGAGTGGCTGGGTACGCCGCGCCCGGACACCGTCGTCTACTGCTGCGGGCCGGAGGGACTGCTGGCCGCCGTCGAGGAGCGGTGCACGGTGTGGCCGCCGGGCTCCCTGCACCTGGAACGCTTCTCGCCCAAGGCATCCGACCCAGGCGCGACCGGTGAGGACTCCTCGTTCGAGCTGGTTCTCCAGCGGTCCGGGCTGACCCTGCAGGTGCCGCCGGACAAGTCGGTCTTCCAGGTCGCCAAGGAGGCCGGCGCCAACGTGCTCGGGTCGTGCCTGGAGGGCGTCTGCGGCACCTGCGAGACCGAGGTCGTGGACGGCGACGTCGACCACCGCGACTCGGTGCTCAACGACGACGAGAAGGCCTCGAACGAGTTCATGATGATCTGTGTCTCGCGGTGCCATTCCGCCCGACTGACCCTCGACCTCTGATCTGCCGTCCGCTGACCCAGGAGCGCCATGTCCCGCAGCTACCCCCGCAACTGCTGGTACGTCGCGGCGACGTCCGACGAGGTCACCGGCACTCCGCTCGGTCGGCGCGCGGTCGACCAGGCCGTCGTCCTCTTCCGGGTCTCCGACGGGCGCGCCGTCGCCCTGGAGGACCGCTGCGCGCACCGGCCCTACCCGCTGAGCCTGGGCCGGGTCGACGGCGACACCATCGTGTCCGGCTACACGGGCTTCGCGTACGACGCGTCCGGGGCGTGCGTGCGAGTGCCCACCCAGGACCGCATCCCGGTCGGCGCGCGGGTACGGGCGTTCCCGGTGCACGACGACGGCACCTTCGTCTGGGCGTGGCTCGGCGACCCGGCGCGAGCCTCACTGCGCACCGCGCCGTCCGTGCCGTGGCTTGCCGACCCGGCCTGGGCGAGCTTCGGCTCGCAGTGGGAGACCCACGCGGCCATCGACCTGCTGCAGGAGAACTTCGCCGACATCAGCCACATCACGGTGGTCGACCCCGACTTCGCCCCGCCGGTCCTGCGTTCAGCGCCGCCCCGGCTCGACGTCGAGGTCAGCGAGACGAGTGTGTCGTTCTCCCGCGACTACCCGCCGGCCGAGCTCACCGCCTGGCACAGCGAGCTGGTGGGACGTCCGGCGGGCACGCTGTTCCGGCAGCGGGAGCTCGGGCAGTTCGTCACTCCGGGTCTCTGGGTGGACGGGTGGGAGGCCGGCGAGGACGGCGGTGGTCCCGCCTGCACCTTCCGGTTCACCCACGCCCTCACGCCGATCGACGCCACCCACACGCGCCACCTGTGGCGGGTCAGCCGGGACTTCGCGCTCCAACCGGACGCGGAGCAGACCCTGCGGCCGATGTTCGAGCAGTACTACCGGCGCGTGCAGGCGATCCTGGAGACCATGCAGGCCGTGCTCGACAGGGACGGACCGCGACCCACGGTGAGCGTCAGCGCCGACGCTGCCGCGCTGCAGGTGCGCAAGATCGTGCGCCAGATGGTCGCCGACGAAACCCCCCGGTGATCATGCACGTTCGCCCCACCCCCCCCCCGCCGTGATCATGCACGTTCGCCCCGCCCCCCCCGCCGTGATCATGCACGTTCGCCCCGCCTGTGGATGACCACAGCGCCTGGACGCTCCGACGTCCCATCCTGTCCGGATGCTCAATGACGGCCGACCCTTCACCGCACGCGCTGCCCGGGACCTCACCGGACGGCGGGCGTACCGACTGGTCGCGGCCGGTCGCGCCCGCGAGATGCTTCGGGGGGTCTACGTCGACGTCGCTGCCGCCGACACCCTGGCGCTGCGAGCCCAGGCGGCCGCGCTCCTCCTGCCCGCCGACGCTGTGCTCTGCCGCGGCACCGTCGCCTGGCTCGGCGGCATCGGCGACCTGCGCCTTCCCGGCTCAGAACGCAGCCTGCCGACCATCGAGTGCGTCCTGCCGGCCGGGCGCACGCCGGTCCGGCGGCCGGGCATCCGGTGCTACACCGCTCCGATGGGTTCTGGCGACGTCGTCGAGTCGCACGGACTACTTCGGACGTCGACCTTGCGAACCACCCTGGACCTGGCCCGGCTGCTCCCGCGGCCCATGGCGCTGGCGGCTCTCGACGGACTGGCGAGCCGCGGGCTCGTCGACGCGCCACGAGCGCTGAGCGAGATCGAACGGTTCGCCGGCCACCGCGGCGTCGCCCAGGGTCGTGAGCTGCTCGGCCTGGTCGAACCGCTCACGGAGTCCTTCGGGGAGTCGTGGCTGCGACTGCGACTGCACGACGCCGGCTTCCCGCGACCGACGGCGCAGATCCCCATCCGGAACGCCCGGAACCACGTGCTCTATCGCTTGGACCTCGGCTTCGAGGACGCCAGGCGGGGCGTCGAGTACGACGGGGACGAGCACCACGGGTCACCGGCAGAGCAGCTGGCCGACGCTCGCCGCCGCGACCACCTGCGGGCCGGGTTCGGCTGGGAGGTCGTCGGCTTCCACCGGGGCCACGTGTGGGGTCCGTCGCTCGCGCTGGAGCACGCCGTGGGCCAGTTGCTGGGCCTCGAGCCGCAGATCGGACGTCGGCGCTGGTGAGCGCGGGCGAACGTGCATGATCACGGCGGGGTGGTGGGGCGAACGTGCATGATCACCGCCAGGGTGGCGGGGCGAACGTGCATGATCACCGCGGGGGGTGGGGCGAACGTGCATGATCACGGGGGAGGTTGGCGGGTGGTGACGCGGACCGGAAGGGTCTTGATCCCGTTGACGAAGTTGCTGCGCACCCGGCGGACGTCGCCGGTGAGCTCGATGCTCGCGAGCCGCGGGATCAGCTCGGTGAACATGAGCCGGATCTCCATGCGCGCCAGGCTGTTCCCGAGGCAGACGTGCGGGCTGCCCTTGCCGAACGTGACGTGGTCGATGTCCTGACGGGTCACGTCGAACCGGTACGGCTCGTCGAAGACGCTCTCGTCGCGGTTGCCGGAGGCGAACCACATGACGACCTTGTCGCCCTCCTTGATCTGCGCGCCACCGAGCTCCACGTCGCGGGTCGCCGTACGCCGGAAGTGGTAGACCGGCGAGGCCCAGCGCAGGAACTCCTCGACCGCGCCGGGGATCAGCTCGGGTCGCTCCTGGAGCAGGGCGAGCTGGTCCGGGTGCTCGATGAGCGCCAGCATGGCCTGGCTGATCGTGTGCCGGGTCGTCTCGTTGCCGGCCACGACCAGGAGCAGGAAGTAGTTGTCGAAGTCGGTGGCGGACAACGGCTCGCCGTCCTCCGGCACCCGGTTCACGAGCATGCTGATCAGGTCGGTGCCGTCACCGCCCTTGCGCTCGCGGGCCAGTGCGCGCCCGTACTCGAACACCTCGAGCGCCGCCGGCGACCGGAACGGCAGGTGCTTGTACTGCTCGCTCTCCGGGTCGGCGAGCAGGTGCTCGGCGTAGTCCGGGTCGGTGTTGCCGATCATCTGGTTGCCCCAGTCGATCAGCTTGCCGGTGTCCGCCACCGGGACGTCGAGCAACCGCACCAGGACCTGGATCGGGAAGTCGGCGCTGATCTCCTTGACGAAGTCGAACTCCCCCTTGGGCAGCGCCGCGTCGACGGTGGCCTTGGTGAGCCCGCGCAGGAACTCCTCGTAGTTGCGCAGCAGGTTGCCCTGGCTGAACTCGCGCTGGATCAGCTTCCGCAACGCTCGGTGCCGCAGGCCGTCGGTCTCCAGGATCGAGCGCCGCAGGTCCTGCAGGTCGTCGTCCACCTCTTCGAGGTTCGTGAACTTCGTCGACGTGAAGGTCTCCGGGTCGCGGTCGACGGCGCAGATGTCCTCGTGCCGCGTCACCGCCCAGAACCCGGAGCTCGGGGCCGCCTCGGCGTTCCAGAACACCGGGGCCTCGCGCCGCAGGGTGTCGAACTGTCCCCAGCCCTCGTTGCGGGCGAACCGGTCCAGGTCCGCCAGGTCGACGTCCTCGAGCGGGACGGGCGTTGGCTCGGTCACGGTCGTGCTCCTCATCTCGAGAGGTGGTGCGGTCAACGGTTCACAGGTGGTAGGCGTACTCGCGGAACTCCCAGTCGGTGACCCAGCGGGAGAAGCGCTCCAGCTCGTTGCGCTTGTACGCCGCGAAGGTGCGCACGAACTGGCCACCGAGCGCCTCGACGAGCTCGGTGTCCGCCTCCAGCGCGTCGAGCGCGGTGCCGAGGTCGCCGGGCAGCAGGTCCGCCTTCGCCGGGTCGTAGCCGTAGCCCTCCAGGGCGGCCGGCGGCTCCAGGCCCTCCTTGATCCCGAGGTAGGCGGCCGCGAGCAGTCCCGCGACGGCCAGGTAGGGGTTGGCGCTGGCGTCGCCCAGGCGCAGCTCGAGCCGGGTCGCACCACCGCGCTCGGGTGGGATCCGCACCATCGCGCTGCGGTTGTCCAGGCCCCAGTCGATCAACCACGGGGCGAGGGTGTCCGGCCCGAACCGCTTGTAGGAGTTGATGGTCGGGTTGGCCAGCGCGGCAAGTGCCGGGGCGTGCTTGATCACGCCGGCGATGGCGCCGCGGGCCACCTGGGACAGCCCGTCCGGCGCGTCGGGGTCGTGGAACAGCGGCTGGCCGTCGTCGGACCAGGTGGAGAAGTGCAGGTGGAAGCCGGAACCACCCTCGTCGTTGAACGGCTTGGCCATGAAGGTCGCGAGCTTGTCCTCGCGGCGGGCGAGCTCCTTGACCGCGGCCTTGAACCGGAAGGCGCGGTCGGCGGCGTCCAGCGCCTCGGAGTGCCAGAGGTTGATCTCGAACTGGCCGCTGGAGAACTCGTGGTTCGCCGCCACCACCTCGAGCCCGTACGCCGACAGGTGGCGCAGGCTGCGCAGCAACGTGTTCTCGGGATCCCCCCGCAGGCCGGCGACGTACACGTTGCCGGTCGCCTCGCCGTAGCGACGCCAGCCACTGGGCACGGTGTCGTCCTTCTCCAGCAGGTAGAACTCGAGCTCCGGCCCGACCGTGGGAACCATGCCGAGCTCGGCGAACTGGCGGATGACCCGCTTCAGCACGGTCCGCGGGTCCTCCTCCGCGGGCGTCCCGTCGGGATTGAACACGTCGGCGATGCAGTGCGCGACACCGGGTTCCCAGGGCACCTTCTGCAGGGTCGACACGTCCGGGAAGGCCACCACGTCCGGCAGCCCAGCGGCCAGGCCGCCCTCGATGTCGATCACGTCGCCCATCGGGGACGTGCCGTAGATCGACCGGCAGAAGGCGACCCCGTCGTGCGTCGTGCGGGCGAACCGGTTGGTCAGGATGTCCCGGCCGCGGTCGGTGCCCATCAGGTCCGAGTAGGCCACCCGGACGACGTCGATGCCGTCCTGGACCAGCCCCGCAGCGGCCTCTTCCAGACCGGACGTGTCGAAGTGCCCCACCAGGTACCTCCCAGATCATTTGGGTCCGAACGGTAGTCGAGGAGTCGGCGGTTGGCAAGGCTCCGACGGCCACGTCCGAGCGCGTTGTCAGGCCGACCCATCCGCTGTATCGTACGGATCCAAACGAACGACGGGAGCGAGCACCGATGAACGACGTCCAGGGGTTCTTCTACCCCCGCAGCGCGACCGGGAGGTCGTCGCTCATCCCGGCCCCGCCGTGGTCCTACTCCGGCGACCTGCTGACCGTCGAGTACCGGACCGACCCGGCCCGGGTCGCCGAGCTGCTGCCCGCGCCGCTCACCCTCGCCGAGGACGATCCGGGTGCGGTCGCCATCATCTGGGCGGACTGGCAGTCCTGCTCCAGCTCGCGCGAGGAGCTGCTCGACCCGGTGCGCTCGCAGTACAAGGAAGCCTTCGTCGTCGTGCGCTGCACGTTCCGCGGGCAGACCTACTCCCGCTGCGTCTACATCTGGGTGGACAAGGACTTCGCGATCGGTCGAGGCTTGCACCAGGGCTACCCGAAGAAGCTCGGCTCGATCTGGCAGACCCGGCCCCACGTGTTCGGGCACGCCGCCCCGCAGATCGCGCCCGGCGGGGTCTTCGGCGCCACGCTGGCGGCCGGCGACCGGCGCCTGGCCGAGGCCGTGCTCACCCTGCGCGAGGAGAGCCCGACCGCGGGCTTCGTCAACGGCCACCCCATGGCGCATCACCGGGTGTACCCGGGCATCGCCGCCGGCGCCCCGGACGCGTTCGCCGAGCTCATCGAGTCGGGCGCCAGCGACTTCGAGGGCGGTCAGGCCTGGAGCGGTGACGCCGAGCTGCGACTGTTCGACTCACCGACCGAGGAACTCGACCGGCTGCCGGTGGAGGAGATCATCGGCGGCTACTACCGCCAGGTCGGCGTCGTCTGGAACGGCGGCCGCAGCCTCGCCACGTTGACCGACGGGGTCGACCGGTGAGCGCCTCGACGACCCCGTCGCTCGCGACGGTCGAGGGAGTCGACGTCGACACCCGGCACTGGATCAACGGCGAGCGGGTCGCCTCCGCGACGACCTTCACGGACGTCTCGCCGATCGACGAGCAGCCGATCGCCGAGATCTCGGCCGGCGGGGCCGCGGAGGTGGACGCCGCTGTTGCTGCCGCCCGGGCGGCCTTCCCCAGCTGGGCCGCGCTGCCGGCGGCCGAGCGCGCCACGATCCTGCGCCGGGTCGCCGACGGGATCGACGCCCGGGCCGAGGAGCTCGCCCGGGTCGAGACCCGCGACAACGGTTCGCTGTTGCGCTCGCACCGCCGGGGCGTCATGCCCCGGGTCGGGATGAACTTCCGGTTCTTCGCCGACTGGGTGGAGAACCTGGACCACCCGGACGGCGAGATCCGCGGGCACCGCGAGCGGGTCAGCTACGACCCGGCCGGAGTCGCCGCGATCATCACACCGTGGAACGCCCCGCTGATGCTGGCCACGTGGCGCATCGGGCCGGCCCTGGCCGCCGGCAACACGGTCGTCGCCAAGCCGCCGGAGTGGGCCCCGCTCACCGCGTCCCTGCTCGCGGACATCACCGCGGAGGCCGGCCTGCCGGCGGGGGTGTTCAACGTCGTCCAGGGCACGGGTGCCGAGGCCGGCGCTCCGCTGACCGCCCACCCAGGCATCAACCGGCTCTCGTTCACCGGGTCCGTACCGACCGCCGGGACGATCGCGACCGCCGCGGCGCCGAACATCGTGCCGCTGTCGTTCGAGCTGGGCGGGAAGTCGCCGCTGGTGGTGTTCGCGGACAGCGACTTCGACCTGGCAGTGAGCCTGGCCGTCGAGCAGTTCGACAACTCCGGGCAGGTCTGCCTCGGCGCGTTCCGGATCCTGGTCGAGGACTCGATCCGGGACACCTTCCTCGACGCCGTGGTCGAGCGGGCCCGAGCCATCGTGCAGGGCGACCCACGTCACGAGGACACCGACATGTCCTGCCTGATCAGCCGGGCGCACCTGGAGCGGGTGGACGGATTCGTCCAGCGCGCCAAGGGCGCCGGCGCCAAGGCCGTGCTCGGTGGCGGGCCCAACGACGACCTCGGGCACCTGTACTACCGCCCGACGATCCTGGTCGATGCCGAGCCCGGCAGCGAGATCCTCACGGAGGAGGTCTTCGGGCCGGTGCTGACCGTCCAGTCCTTCACCACGGAGGACCAGGCCGTCGAGATGGCCAACTCGACGCGCTTCGGCCTGGCCGCGACCCTCGTGACGGGTGACCCCGAGCGGGCCGAGCGGGTGAGCAGCAGGCTCAACGCCGGCACGGTCTGGGTGAACTGCTTCTTCGTCCGGGACCTCGGCGCACCCTTCGGCGGGAACGGGAAGTCAGGGATCGGCCGAGAGGGCGGCACCTGGTCGTTCGACTTCTACACGGACGTGAAGAACACGGTCTTCGCGCCGCACGGCTGGAACGCAGGGAAGGGAGCTCGCTGATGGGCGAGGTAGTGGGGGCCGGACTGATCGCGCACGTCCCGACGATCGTGCTGCCCGAGGAGGTACGGCGAGAGCTGAACCACGGGCAGGACAGCACCTTGGTGTCCGGCCTGCACCAGCTGCGCCGCGAGGTCTTCGACACCCTCGACTACGACACCGTCGTCGTCCTGGACTCGCACTGGGCCACGACGGTGGAGTTCGTGGTCACGGCGCAGTCCCGGCGGCACGGGCTGTTCACCTCGGAGGAGCTGCCGCGCGGGATGTCCCAGCGACCCTACGACTTCCAGGGCGACCCCGAGCTCGCGCACCTGATCGCCAGCAAGGCGGACCGGCACGGCACCTGGATCACGGCCATCGAGGACGACCACCTGCCGATCTTCTACGCCACCACGAACGTCTGGGAGTTCCTGGGCGACGGGCTGCCGGACAAGAAGTGGATCTCCAT
This sequence comes from Angustibacter luteus, assembly GCF_039541115.1. Lineage (NCBI taxonomy): Bacteria > Bacillati > Actinomycetota > Actinomycetes > Kineosporiales > Kineosporiaceae > Angustibacter > Angustibacter luteus. Next base: position 478,468 of record NZ_BAABFP010000004.1, on the reverse strand, counting down.
CGGCGTCTGCCAGACGGCCGAGGGCGAGGACAACCTGCGCCTCGGGCGGGCGCTCGGCGACGCGATCGCCGAGAGCGACCGCAAGGTGCTGCTGATCGCCTCCGGCGCGTTGAGCCACACGTTCTGGCCGCTGCGCCAGCTGCGTCAGCACGAGGCCGCAGGGATCGAGCACATCTTCACCCCGGAGGCGGCGGCCGCGGACGCCGAGCGGATCGACTGGTTCAAGAACGGCGACCACGCGAGGGTGCTGGAGACGATGGCCCAGTTCTACCGGTTCCGGCCGGAGGCCCGGTTCGGGCACTACCTCATGATGATCGGCGCGCTCGGGGAGGGAGACTGCACCGCGACCGGGCGCCAGTACGGCGAGTACGAGAACTCAGTCGGAACCGGTCAGGCGCACCTGTGGTTCGACCGGCCGGCCGATGGCTTCCCGCGGCCGCGACGCACGCACCTCGAGCCGCTGACCGCCGAGCAACCCTCGATGCACGACGCGGGGGTGGCCGGCTCATGACCGAGTACCGCAGGATCCTGCTGGACGGCGCGGTCGTGGACGTCGTCCGTGACGGTGAGTTGCTCGTCGCCGGCGACGGCCGGACCGTCGACGTGGAGACGGCCGTGCACCTGCCACCCGTCGTGCCCTCCAAGATCATTGCCGTGCACCTGAACTACACCAGCCGGGTGGAGGAGTTCGGCACCGCCCTGCCGGCCAGTCCGACCTTCTTCCAGAAGCCGACGTCGGCCCTGAACGCCCACCGAGGGGCGGTGGTGCGACCCGAGCGCTGCAACTGGCTCAATTACGAGGGGGAGATCGCCATCGTCATCGGCCGGACGTGCCGGAACATCAGCCCCGACGCGGCCGGTGACTACATCGCCGGCTACACCATCGCGAACGACTACGGGCTGCACGACTTCCGGGACACCGACGCCGGCTCGATGCTCCGGGTCAAGGGCTCGGACACGTTGTGCCCGTTGGGTCCTGGGCTGGTCGACGACTGGGACTTCCGGGGCAAGACCATCCGGCTGACCGTCAACGGTGAGGTGAAGCAGCAGGCGTCCACGGACGAGATGGAGTGGGACATGCACTACCTCGTCGCCGACATCGCCCGCACCATCACCCTGAACCCCGGTGACGTGCTCCTGTCCGGGACGCCCGCGAACTCGCGCACGGTCTACCCCGGTGATGTGGTCGAGGTCGAGGTGGAGGGGCTCGGCAAGCTCACGAACCACATCGTCTCGGGTCCGGTACCCATCCGGGACGACGTCGGTGCGCAACCCACGGAGTCCGAGGAGGTGCTGTCGACGGCCCAGGGTGGCGACTGGCCGCTCCGCGGCGTCCGCAAGCCGCGCTGAGCGCCGCTCAGCCGCGTCGGGCTGCCGTCGCCACCACGTAGCGCCCAGTGATGCGGAAGGCCGCCGGGTCCTCGTTGAGCTCGTCGAACGCTCGGGTGAGGTCGCGCCGAGCCTGCTCCCACAGGCCCGCCCGCTCCAGCAGCTCGCGCGACTCGACCCACATCGGGTGGTCGACGAGCTCGTGGTCGGCGAACGCGGCCGGCGACGCCGCCGTGAAGGCGAGCGTGTGCTCAGTGGTCGTGACCGCGAACCCGTACGGCGACAACAGCTCGGTCAGCGCGTGCTCGTCGTGCCAGGCGAAGAGCGGACCGGCGGGGGCTGGGCCGCCGGCGCGATCGAGGAGCCCGAGGCGGAGGTCGGCCTGAGCGGCGAGCGCCCCCTCGCGTCGCCAGGCGGACAGCACGAGCGTGCCGCCGGGCCGCAGCACGCGCGCCATCTCGGCGGCGGCCGCGGCGGCGTCCGGCGCGAAGATCACTGCGAACACGGAGATGACGGCGTCGACCGAGTCGTCCGGCAGCGGGATCGTGGCGGCGTCGCCAGCAGCGAAGGTGATGTCGAGTCCGGCGGCTGCGGCGTCCGCCCGGGCGATGTCCAGCAGGCGTTCGGCCGGGTCGACCCCGGTCACCACCGCGCCCCGCGCCGCCGCGATCAGCGCCGCGTTGCCGGTGCCGCAGCCCAGGTCGAGGACGACGTCCCCCCGCGCGGGCGCGAGCGCGTCGACGACCTGCTCGGACGCCGGCCTGATCTCACCCGCCGACTTCTCGAAGTTCCCCAAGGCCCAGTCCACCTCGTCAGTCTAGGTCGGGGCAGCGTCGCCCCAGCCGCTCTGGACCGCTGACGCCGACGGAGTGCACCTGACCGGCACTGACGGGCTTGGGTGCCGACGCGGCGGCCCGCAGCCGATGGGGGTTCAGAGGCTGAGGTCAGTCGGCCATCCGTGGCCGGTCAGGTACTGCCGGACGCGTTCCACGTCCTCGTCGGCCGGCAGCTCGGCCGTGATCCCCACGATCGCGGTGCCGATGTCCGCCCGGTCGGGGGGCAGCACCCCGTCACGGATCAGCTGCTGGCCGACGTGGATGACCTCCCCGTCGGTGAGCCGGCGTCGCAGCAGGGCCAGCAGTGCGATGTAGTCCCGCTCCGGCAGGCCCTTGGGGTACCCGGTGCGCAGCCAGTCGACCACGCGCGTGACCAGGGTGGTCCGGGTGGTCGGCTCGTGCTCCTGCGGCCCTGGGCCGTGAAGTGCCGCGAGCGGCCAGCCGGCAGCCGCGAGGCGCGCCGAGACACGGAGCACGTCGCCGTCCAGGATCGGTCCCTTCAGGACGTCGGCGATGCGGGCCTCGATGACGGCCCGGTTGACCAGGGCCTGCCCGTTGGCAGCGTCGTCGACGAGGTCCTGCACGACCTGCTCGAGCTCGGTGTCGGTCAGGGTGCGTCGCAGGACGCCGAGGACGGCGACGTAGTCCTGCTGGGGAACGCCTTCGGGGTAACCGGCGCGCAGCCAGGCGATGGCCCGACGGACCGCACCGTCGCCTCCCGGGCCGGCGACGCCGGTAAGGGCTTCGCGGTCGTGGCGACCGAGGTCAAGCAGCTCGCCCAGGCCAGCGCCCGCTCGGCCGAGGAGGTCGCCGAGCGCCTCGCCGAGGTCCAATCGGGCACGAAAAGCGCCGTAGACGCGATCGGCACCATCAACACCGCGGTCGAGCAGGTCACGGCCATCCACGAAGAGATCGCCTCCATCATCAGTGCGCAGTCCACCGTGATTGACACGTTCCTAGGAGGGCGCCGCTAGTCCCCTTCCTGGCGGCTGCACTCGTCAGGTCTGGTGGGGGTTGCGCTGCATTTCTGCGATCCGCCCGTCGCCTCAGCGGGTTGGTCCGTACCGTGGGCTGTGCGCGGTGATGCGCTGGCTGCCAGGGGGCTTAGATGGCGTTCCGCGAACCAGAACCGGACGACGGTGGGGGGCCGTTCGATGGCTTCGCTGAGGCCGCCCGAGCCGTCCTCGACGGTCTTCGCAGCCAGGTCGGCCTGCGGCTTTGGCTGGTCACCCGAGCCGCCGGGGAGGACCAGATCGTGCTGCAGGCGGAGGCGCCGGCGGGCTCAACCGTCACCGAAGGAACGGTGCTCAGCTGGTCGGGATCGTTGTGCACCCAGATGGTGGCCGGAGAGGGTCCCACTGTCGCCCCTCGGGTAGCCGACGTCCGTGCGTACGCCCGAGCCGCCAACCGGCAGTCCATGGATATCGAGGCCTACGCCGGGGTGCCACTGCGCCTTGGCGACGGGACAGTGTTCGGGAGCCTGTGCGGGTTCGACCCCGAGCCCCAGTCCGACGCCCTGCTGGCAGCCAAGCCCGCGATCCAGCTGGCGGGCCGGCTGCTGGCCACCGTGCTCGACCTTGAGCTGGGTCGCGAGCAGCTGACCCGTCGAGCCGAACGGGCTGAGCTCGACGCCACCCGTGACGAACTCACCGGCCTGGCGAACCGGCGTGGTTGGAACCAGGTAGTGGCTGCCGAGGAGGCCCGCTGTCTGCGATACGGCCACCCAGCCTGCGTTCTCGTCCTGGACATCAACGGGCTCAAGGCGGTCAACGACGACCGCGGTCACGCCGCCGGTGACGAACTGCTCCGCACGTGCGCGCAGGTCCTGAGCAGGACCACCCGGGACGCTGACCTGGTGGCGAGGCTCGGTGGGGACGAGTTCGCCGTCCTGACCGTGGAGACAGACGGCGCCGGCGGGCGCAAGACTGCTGCCCACCTGCGCGAGGCCCTCGCTGCCGCAGGCATCCCAGCCGCCATCGGGGTCGCCACGCGCCCTGCCGACGGTTCGTTGGACGACGCATGGCGCCTGGCGGACGCCGCCATGTACCGGGACAAGGCCACAGGTTCCAGCTCATGTCACACGACTGAGGCTGACCGCCGTCAATGATCGCGCGGCCGGGACGACGCCGGTTGAGTTCATTGCGGACATCACTCTCGGCGCCGCGCTCACATCGGCAGCGGCAGGCACCCTGGCAGTGCCGGGGTATGGCCTCTCTCGGCAGGAGTTGACCTGCGGCTAGTCCAGCCAGCTACGCAGCGATTGCGCGGAGGCCGTGCGCCAGCAGGCTCGAGCCGTGCGCCTTCGCCGCGGACTCGACCTGCTCGTTACGCGAGCGGGTTCAGCCGGCAGTGCCGCCGTATCGGTGTCTCACCGCGGATGGCTGCTCGACGACCCGGCTGGCCGCGAGGTTCTGTGCCAGCCGTACGAACTGGGCGTGCGTCCAGGCGAGCGGGGTGGCGGACGTCGTCGCGGTGCCGGGGGTGAAGCCGGGCTGACCGGACGGCGGGTAGTCATCCCAGACCTGCTCGGGGAGCATCTGCGCCGACCCGGCGGTTCGCGCCATCGCTGCCAGCTGCTCGCGAGCGGCGGAGTCGTGCCCACCAGCGATGAGGTACTCGCCCCGTTCGCCGTTCAGCAGCGGCCAGGCCCGTCCGTGGTTGAGAAGCGAGCCGTCCGGCAGGCCGATCTCCCACGGGCTCCCGTCAGCCTGCTCGCCATAGCCGTCGAAGGAGGCGCGGTGCCAGTACAGCCCGCGAGCCGTGCGGACGCCGAGCTGCTCGTCCACCACCCGCAGCGTGTTGCGTACGTCGCGGTCCTGCGCCGGCAGGACCCCGAGGCGCACCAGGTCCAGGAAGCTCGGGTCGACGACCCGCCGCTGGTCGACGTCGGCGGGGCCACTGTCACCGATCGTGTACGTCGTGCCCAGGTCCGGGTGTCCGTCCTTGGTCAGGCGCAGGAAGTATGGCTTGTCGGAGTAGGGACCGTTGGTGGTGAGCGTCCAGGCCTTGAGGCGGCGCTGCCAGTCGTCGGCGGTCGCGAGGTAGCGACGGGCGTCCGTGGTGGCACCGTTCGCCCGCGCGATCCGTGCCGCGCAGACCAGGCCGGCGATCTCAGCCGCGATGGTGTTCGGCGAGAAGCCTGACTGGTTCTCCCACCGCTCGGCCGGCGTGTACGGCGCCGCGTACCCGTCAGCAGAGAACGAGAGCAGGAACTCCATGGCAGACCGCACATGGGTCCAGGTGGCGGCGTCGCGCCGTCCCAGCTGGTCGGCCAGCACGACCGGGAGCGCCACCTCATCCAGCTGCAGCCCGCCCCAGAACGGGACACCGGCCACGGTCGAGTTCTGCGGGAACGACCCGTCCGGCTTCTGCTGACGGTCGAACAGGTACGTCAGGGCACGGCCGGCGCCGGCCCGATCGCCGGCAGCGATCAGCGCGGTGGCGATCTGGTAGAGGTCGCGGGACCACACCAGGTGGTAGGGACCGCTCGGCTCGTCCGCTCCGAAGGCCCACGGTGCCGACGGCGACGCCACGTAGGCACCGCGGTAGGTCTTGTCCTCACTGGCCGCCAGGACCAGGACGGACGTCTGGTAGAGCCGGCGCTCGGACGCCGTCAGCGCGGACGGCGCTCGACGCAGGCCGTCCTGGTAGCTGCGCCATCCGCGCGCGTAGGACGCCGACACCTGGCTGAAGCCCTTGCGCAGGGTGGCCTGCGCGCCCGCGACCGCGCCGTCCTCGGTGGGGGCGAACGAGATCGCCAGCGTGGCGGAGCGGTGACTGCGGCCGTCGACCGCGAGCTGTCCCGTCTGCACGAGGTTGCCAGGCGCGGCCGTCGCGTACCGGCCGTCCAGCCGGCCGTCGGCCAACAGGTCGGACTCGCCGTCGCTGGTGCCGCGGTACCCGTTGGACGTCGCTGTCATGGCCGGCGCGGCGGCTAGCGCGCTGGCCGCGGTCGCGTCGCTCGCGACCAGCGTCCTGCCACGGGTACTGCCCGCGTCGTCGTTCCTGCTGTTGGAGAGTGCCGGGTCGTACACGGCCCAAACCGGGTGCGCAGCACCGTCGGCACTGCTGACGGTGACCTCGAGGACGACGGACGCCCGCGACGGGTCGGTCACGGTCGTGGTCCGCAGCTGCCACCGCCCCGAGCGCGCGGCGTACGTCTGGGTGAACGACAGCCCACCAGATGCCACACGCTTGGTGCTCACCGTGGACGCATCCGAGGCCCGGACGACGTGACCCGGCTGATCCTGCACGAGCAGATCGAGGCTGCGGGCCGCGGGAGTGCTCAGGTCCGGGTAGAAGATCTCGCCCAGCCCGCCGGAGCGCTGCTGGGTGAACCAGACCCGGCTCGCTCGCGTTGCCGACGTGCCGAACCCACTCTTGTCCGCGGGCAGGAAACCCTCCTGCACACCAGGGCCGCCCGGCGCCGCACCGTCGGCCGACGTGCCAGCCACGCCCGTTGCACCGCTGGCACCGGGCGCGAGCAGAGTCGAGAGCGTGACGGCCGCGGCGGCGACCGCGGCGAGCGCGACGGCGGGTCGACGTGAGCCCTGGGATGGGACGACCGAACGACGCATGCGACTGCCTCCACGCTGGGACGACGCCGTCCACCGTCCACCCAACCCGTCGACACGGCAACCGGAGGCACGCTCCGACCTCGACGAGTCCGCGCGGCTCCAGCCACTTCTGTTTCTGGGGCTCGGCGGTCCCAGAGCGCGCTCGATCAGCGCCCGGAGACTTCGCACCGTGGAACTCGCGGCGGCGGGCAGCGGGAATCGGTGGCGCCTACTCGCGCTTGACCGGGGCATGAGCTTGCAGAGTCGCTGGTGGAGCGGCAACGCGCTGCGCGGTGACGCTGGGCGACTGGAGGCGTTCAGCGACGGCGTCCTGGCCATCGCGATCACGCTGCTCATTCTGGACGTCCGGGTGGACCCCACCGATGGTGAGTCCCTGACGCACGCATTGCACGAGGCGCTCCCGCAGATGGCCGCCTACGCCGCCACCTTCCTGCAGATCGGCATCATCTGGGCCAACCACCACGCGCTGTTCCGGCTGGTCGCCCGCGTCGACCAGATGCTCCTGCTGCTCAACCTGCTGCTGCTGGCTTCTGTCGCCTTCCTGCCGTTGCCGACCGGCCTGATCGCCGAGCACACCAGCGGGGACGACGGCCAGACCGCTTCGCTGCTCTACGGCGCGACGCTGACGCTCAGTGCCGTGGCGTTCAACCTGATCTGGCGCCGGGTGAGCCGGCGTGGCTTGATGGTCCCAGGCGTGTCGGCAGCGTTCGTCCGCGACGTCGACATCAGATACCTGTCCGGACTGATCGGCTACGCGGTGGCCACCGCGTTGGCTCTGGTCGCGTCCTGGTTGACCATTGTGCTCACGGTGCTGCTCGCCCTTGTCTTCGTCCTCGGCCCATCACCGCGGTCGGCGATGCCCGAGCAGGCCGCCGCGCCGGACCACTGATCCCTGGCAGATAGCCCAGCCCGATCTCGAGGGAGGCCCCTCCGTCAACTCGGGCTCGTTCCTCCAGACAACCGACGGGTGACCGGGCTGCGGGGGCAAGCGGACCCGCAAAAGGCGGCACGAACAAGGCCCCCAACCGCGTTTCCGCAGGTCAGGGGCCTGATCCGTAGTAGTACCGCTGTCTCAAGACGGTGCGCGCCCGAAGGGATTCGAACCCCTAACCTTCTGATCCGTAGTCGGCCTGGCGGTTGTCCGGCTGGAACCGGGAAAGCCGCCACAGGTCGCTGACCTGCGGTTTCGTCCCGTGCGGTGGTGTCGGTTCGTCCGGCCGGGGATGTCTCGAGCGTGCACGTCCCGTGCATTTCCTAGCGCGCGGTTAGCGCGTAGCCCCTTTCCCAGCTCGTTCAGAGCCCATGCGCCGATGGGAGATCTCGTCATGCCCTCAGACCCACCTGACCAGCTGGATACCGCCTCGGATCACGATCCGCCCGGTTCCGATGTCGGCGACGAGGGGTCGCTGCTGGTCGAGGAACAGCGGTTCGCGATCGTGCCGGAGTGGGTGATCGACGCCGACATCCCGGACGGCGCCTTCCGGCTCTACACGCTGCTGCTGCGCTATGGCAACGGGTCCGGGCACCGCATGCCGGCTAGGCCGACGCTGGCCCGACGAATGCGCCGGTCCGTCGACGCCGTGGATCGGGCGATGCGGCACCTGGTCGAGGCCGGCATGGTGCGAGTCGAGCACCGCCGCGCGGGTCGCCAGTTCCTGTCCAACCGCTACCACGTGCGCACCTCGGCGCCTCCGGTCCCGGCGATGCCGGCCGGTGGGGGTGGCCGCAGTTCTGCGGCCACTCCGCCGGCGGGTCAGCCAGCACGTCGTTCGGTGATTTCGGGTAGCCGCAAATCTGCGGCCACCCCTGGCCGCACTTCTGCGGTGGGACTGGCCGCACAAGTGCGGCCCGACCGAGAGATCTCTACCCAGAGCAAAGAACCACCGCCACCAGTTCGCGATCCCGCGCCCGTCGGGGCGGGGCGGGGCACGGCGGTGGAGGTGGCCAACGATGACTTGCTGCGAGAGTGCGGGATCGACGGGTCGGCTGGCCTGGACGAGCTGTCCCAGCGCTGCATCGCGGCCCGGCGCGCCCTCGGACAGCCCGGGGGGCGATGGGCGCCGCAGTGCCTGGCCGTGGCGATCCGGATGGCTGTGGTCAACCGCGGCTGGCCAGCCTGCGACGTCGTCGCCGCGCTGCTCGCCGTGGCCGCCGACAAGGTGAGCCGCTCCCCCGTCCGGGTCGCGGAGGCCGGCCCCTGGTGGGACGCCGTCCCTAGCGATGTCGCCAGTGCGGACGACGCCCAGTCGCTGGCGGCCGCCGAGGCGAGGCTGGCCGACATCGGCGGACGACGCGTCGCCCTGCAGGCTCAGGCCCGAGCAGAGCTCGGGACCGAGCAGATGCCAGTCACCCGCGCCACCGTCGTTCGCCGCGCCGTCCAGATCCTCGATCGAGACAGCGAGCAGGTGGACCCGTGAGCGAGTCGCAGCCCGGACGTCGACGAGCACCCGGTCGCGACCGCGATCACCTCACGCCCGGCCGGCCGCGGCAGGTCAAGCTCCGCTACAGCGACGACGAGTACGCCGCCGTCGTCCAGGCTGCCCGCGAAGCGGGGCTGACGCCGACTGGGTACGCGGCCGAGGCCGCCCTCGCTGCGGCCCGCGGAACTGAGACGCCGTCGACCGCGCCGTGGCGGGTCGCCCTGCTGGAACTGATGGACGCCCGCGGCCAGGTCCGCCGGGTCGGGGTGAACATCAACCAAGCCACCCGGGCCATCAACGCCACCGGCGAGGCACCCGACTGGCTGGACTGGGCACTGGCCATGACCGACCGGACCGTCGACCGGCTCGATCAGGCAGCGGCCGCGGTTACCGACGTCGCCCGCCAGACCCGGCGCAGCCAACGGACAGCCAGACACGGCCCCACCGCCGGACAACCAGCCGGACAGCCAGCCGGACAGGCGGCGTCGTGACCGCGACAGCCACTGGCACCGCCAACACCGGGCGGCCAACCCTGGACACGGTCATGGACGCTGCCATCGCTGTCGGTGTGTCCGTGCTCGTGGCCATCGGGTTCGTCACCTCCTACGACACCCTGCGTCTGCTGGCCGCCACCGACGGCGGCTTCGCGCCGTGGCTGGCGCCCGCCGTCCCCCTGTCCTTCGACCTGGGCATCGTGGTGCTCAGCCTCAAAGTCCTCAGCGCGGCCAGGGTTGGCAAGACAGCGCTGACCCTGCGAGTGCTGGTTATCGCCTTGTCCGTGGCGTCCGTGGCCGCGAACGGGGCCGCCAGCGCCGGTGCACCTGGACGGCTGCTGCACGCCGTCCCGCCGGCCATGTTCGTGATCTGCTTCGAGTCCGTCATCGCCAGCGCCCGCCGACAGGCACTGGCCGGACAGCGACGACGTCCACGCCGCGCCATCGTCTGGCTGCTCGCACCCCGCGCGACGTGGCGTACCTGGCGCGCCGCCATCCTGGCCGAAGGCCAGGCGACCCCCATGTCGGTGACCACGACACCCGCCAGGCCGAGTCGCCGCCAACCGGCGCAGACACCTCGAGCGGACAGGGCTCGTCGGCTCGAGCCGCCCGCCGAGCGCCCTGGCCGCGCGCAGGTCGCCGAGCGAGTTCTGCGGACCTGGCCAGACATGACCGCAGCGGAACTGGCCGCCCAGCTGAACGAACACGGTCATCAGGTCTCAGTACGAACCGCGCAGCGAATCAAAGCCCAGGCGCTGGACGCCGCAGCCTGACCGCCGGAGTGGGTGGACCGGCGGTCAGGCGTTTAGCCGCCGTCGACCTTCGATACCGAGAACAGGACTGAGCAGCTCGCGGACCGCGGCGTCGTTCAAGGACGCACCCTCGACGTCGAACACGCCCACCCCAAGGCTCACCGATGTGACAGTGCGGTCGAGTACTGATCGGACGACCGCACGTACCAGCGCAGCGTCCCTCCGGAGACTGACCCACTCCCCCGTCAATCGCCCCTGCCGGTAGTCGTCGATGGAGGCCAGACAGATCCTCGGACCTGCGGCGGCCAGAGAGCTGCCCACGAGGGCAAGGCCACTGGGACTTGGCGAGCGTTCCACCGCGAACCTCCAAGGCCATCGGTGCTACTTATCAGTCTGTAGACTTAAAAGTAGCAGCATCACAGGCTCAACGACGTGCGCGGCGACCTTCAGAAGCTAGTTGGACGGAACCTCCGCCAGATCCGGGAGGACACCGGACTGAGCCAGGAGGCGTTCGCAGATCAGCTGGGCGTGCACCGCACCTACCTGGGTGGACTCGAGCGGGGCGAACGAAACCTCACCCTCCAGACCCTCGAGTCGCTCGCCGAGCAGCTCGACGTCCCTCCGCTGGACCTCCTCGGCGACCGGTGACAAGGCGACTGCCTGGGATGGTAAGCCGGCCACTAGAGCGGAGCAAGATATGCATCTGGTACCCAGATGCAGGCTGAGAGTGGCGACCGGGCGCGGTCGAATCAACCGCCCTGCCTGACCATCCGCACCAAGGGTGACCAGCACTTAGCCCCGATAGCCACATGTGGCAGACAACGCTTCTGCCAGCCAGTCTGAACTTGGCCCAACTGAATACGCTCAGCTGACAGCCGCGTGGCGCGCATCTGCTGAAGTAGATGGCACCATGTCCAGATGATCGGCAAGGTAGTCCGTGGAGCGCATGCGGGAGGACTGCTGCGCTACCTCTACGGGCCGGGACGGGCGAACGAGCACACGGACCCTCACCTGGTCGCCGCATGGGACGGCCGGACAAGGCGACTCGAACCCCACGGCCAATTCGGTCCCCTCACCGGGCTACTCGAGCAGCCTCTCCGCACCGGGTCACGGCTACCCGAGCAGCCCGTCTGGCACTGCTCACTGCGCACCGCGCCGTCCGACCGTCGGTTGACCGACGACGAATGGGCCGCCGTGGCGCGCGACGTCGTACATCGCACGGGTTTTGCCCGGCGCGACGAGGAGGACTCCGGTTGCCGATGGGTCGCCGTGCGGCACGCCGACGACCACATCCATGTCGTCGTCACGCTGGCCAGGCAGGACGGACGCCGAGTGTCGACGTCCAACGACTATTACCGTCTCGGTGAGGCCTGCCGACGGGCTGAACGCGAGTACGGCCTCCTCGTCACACCGCCGCGGGACCGCACAGCCGACAAGCGCCCCACCCGGGCTGAGACGGAGAAGACCGCCCGCCAAGGCGAGTCCGTGCCAGCACGCATGCAGCTCCTGCGTGAGGTCCGCGTCGCCGCGGCGGCCGCGGCCGACCCTGAGGACTTTCTTCAGCGACTCAGCGGGGCGGGGCTGCTCGTCCGGCCGCGGCGCAGTCAGAACACTCAGGGGCAAATCACCGGGTACTCAGTCGCCTTGCCCGGACATCGCACCGCCGCGGGCCATCCGGTCTGGTACGGCGGCAGCAAGCTTGCCACTGACTTGTCCTGGACCAAGCTCAGCAGCGTCTGGGCGGCTGAGCCCGCCAGCCTCGCTTCGGATACAGCGGATCTACTGCAACTGGCGGCCCGCAGGCAGGAAGGACGACGAGGGGGTCCGCTGACCGAGGCGGCTGCGACGTTTGAGCGCGCACGTCGAGAACCCTTCAATCGGCCCCCTGGACTGATGGACCATCAAAGACTGCTCAGATCCGCGGCCAAGGCACTCCGGGCGAACAATCACGGGATGCCGCCGGAGGCACGTTCGCTCGAGCGCCTGGTGGACCTGGTCGTCGCAGTCGCACGGCTGCGCGCCGCCCAGGGACGGACGGCTCAGGGGCATGCGGCCCGCGCGGCTACTGCGGCACTCCGTGCTCACCTCGGCGCGTCCCCGTCCTCGGCGTACCAACCAGGATGGGTCCCAAGCTCAAGGCTCTCCGAGTCCGCACCGGTAGGCCGGCGCTGAGAGCTGAACTCGTCTTCGGCGAGGTCCACACAGTAGGAGGGCACCCGACTTCGCAGCCGCGCGAATTCACCCCTGCGTGAGGCAGTTCCTTGCGCCGGCCCGTCCACCGTCCTGGCCCGGCTGACGGCGCCGAGGCGTGCCACCGCCAGACAGTCGCCGCGGACTCTTCGTCAAAGTTGGATGCGCCAAGGCACGACCGGATCTGCCGAGATGAGTGCGTGACCCACCTTGGACCGGCATGCTGACGAAGTGCCAGACGAGCGCGAGATCCCCATGCCCTACGACGACGACCCCGAGTTGACGGGACTCTTCGAGCGATTCGTGATGCCCGACCGGCGATACCTGGAACTGCTTCATGGAAACTACCTGGCGAAGCCCGAGCAGGAGCGCCTTCGGTTCGTGTATGCGCTGCTTAATGACGCGGGCGAGATCAACGACGACGCGGTCGGAGTTCTGCTTTCCTCCGAATGGCGAAGTCGGCTGACGGCGGCGTACCTCGTCGCCGCCTCCAGACGCGAGCACTTCGTGCCCTTAGTCGGTGAGCTACTGATCGAGAGCCAGCTTGTGTACTCAGGCCAGGGTTACTGCATCGCACTGGCGAGCATTGGAACCACCCTGGCCACAGAGCAGCTCACTGCCTACTTGGATCGCTGGCTCCCTGACGTCGAGGCGCGCTACGACCAGTGGTGGGCAATGGCCGCCCTTGTCAGCGTCGACCGCAGAACCGGCGCCAGTCACTCCGACCGCTTCCTCAGCGCAGACGGGCCGTGGGAATCCTGGTCCCAGGGTCGTCTTGAGCTCGAAGACCAGGTCAACCTCACCATGAGCCTGCTCGCCTCACTGGGTCACTGACCGCCGATTTCGACGCCCGACATGCCGCGTTGAGGGCGGCTACGCCGACGAGCGCTTATCGCTCGCGGCCGCCGGTGGCGGCTATCGGGAGTTAGCCTCCTCTGCACAGCGATGAGTGCGGGCGTGGACGGCGGTCTACCGACTGTTCGAAGCCCGGAGGCGGGCCGTTCATAAGGAGTACACATGACTGAAGGTGCCGCCGAAGCTGTTGCATTCCGAACCACGATCGCCGGCTCTGGGGGCAAGGCCGGCATCGTCGTCCCCGACGATGTGATCCAGCGACTCGGCGCGGGACGCCGCCCTGCGGTGCATGTGGATCTTGACGGCTTCGGCTACCGCAGCACAGTGGCTGTCATGGGCGGGACGTACTTGATCGGCGTGAACGCGTCGGTCAGGCAGGCAACGGGCCTCGAACCAGGACATCCCGTCACCGTGACGCTCGCCGTGGCCACGGCGCCTCGCGAAGTGATTGTGCCGGAGGATTTCGCCGCCGCCCTGGCCGCCGATCAGGAAGCGCAGACGTTCTTCGATGGACTGTCGAACAGCATCCAGCGCTATCACATAGACAACATCAACTCCGCGAAGACGCCGGAGACCCGTGCCCGGCGAATACAGAAGGCCGTGAGCCTGTTCCGCGAGGGCAAGCAACGCTGAGCGAGGGTCACCCGACGCCCCCCCCGCACCAGCGGCTGTAGCCATCCGCTCCTGCCGCGTTGAGGGCGCCTACGCTCGCCCGGATCTGCCGCGGTGAGGGCGACCGCTCGCCCGGATCTGCCGCGGTGAGGGCGACCGCTCGCCCGGATCTGCCGCGGTGAGGGCGACCGCTCGCCCGGATCTGCCGCGGAGCGTGCACGGGCGCGCCTTGGGCGCTACCTCGCCGGACAGAAGGTCAAGGCGTGAGGGACTCGATCATCCATCTGCATGCGATCGACGAGAGCAAGTATGTTGGCCCGCTCCTCTGGCGAGAGCGGCTTCTCGTCCTCGCTCAGTACGTCGGCCAACTGCTCCAAGGCCAAACCCAGTTCGTTCGCGTCGATGAACTCCGCGATCAGCGTGATGTCCTTGCCAGGCAGTCGGTCATCCAGCCGGATCAGAAGTCCGTGCAGGATGCCGGCGATCTCCTCGTAGCAGGCGCGGTCCACGGCGAAATCGTGCCACATGAAACGCACTCATCTGCCGCGGTGAGGGCGGCTCCTAGGACGCCTTTGGGGTAGTGATGTGGCGCCGCTTCGACACTGCGGCCCAGCCAGAGAAGCCGAGCCCGACAACGCCAAGCGCCGTGAGCGCAGCGCCCATCAACGTCTGCCTATCCGTCGAGTCAAGAGTGCAGACCAATCCACACGTCTCGGGCAGGACCTTGCGGTAGCTCTCTAGATCCGCGTCCGACAGGTGCTCCCAGGGCCTCAGAAGCGGGCTTTCAGCCAGCAGTAGCCACACGCCGAACAACAGCACCACAAGCGACACGAACAGCAGGAGGGCAGGGCGGCGGCGCAGGAGCATGCGGCGACGCTAGCCGGGCCCGTGACGCAGCGCCGTCGTTCTGCGCAAAACGCCACTCGTCTGCTGACCTTGGACCTGCTCCCAAGCCGCCCGGATCTGCCGCCGACCGTGCGCGGTCTTGCCTATGAGCGGCAACTGATTGCTTCTCGACGATCACAGTCGTAGGGTCCAGCGATGCGACGGAGCGACGACGGAAGCCTGACCTTCGACCGCTCTGAGGTTCGGCTTCTTCGTGCCGCGATGTTCACGATGGAGCACTACGCCGACAGCGTCTGGGACGCGAGCGAGTATTGCTAGCTGGATCTGGAGGTCGACTCGACCTCATGACCTACCCATTGTCCGGGGAGGCCGACATTCACAGGAAGTTGTCATCCAGATCCACGACGATGCGGTCGTGATCGTCGACGAGGTCGAGTGTGCGAACTGCCATGGGGAGCTCGTAGGCGAAGAAGTACCGACCGGCCAGCCGCTTGCCCTCATGGATTCGGTTGGCACCACGTTGGGCAGCGATCATCTGCTCGAGCCACATCCAGGCAACCACAATGTGTCCGGCCGCATCGGCGAACGCAGTGGCCTGAGCAGCGAGCAACAGTGGGTCGCCAGCGTCGCGCAACCGCTGTGTCACTCCAACGAGAAGGTCGACAGCTCCGCCTAGCTGCCCCGCGAAGGCGGAAAGCTCCTCGGGAGTCTTATCTATCGTTGCTTGACAGGATGCTCGCAGCACCTCGAGCTCAGTCAGCGTAGGCGTCGCCAGCTTTCGCACGAGTAGGTCCAGCGCCTGTATGCCGTCGGTGCCTTCATGGATCGGGTTCAACCGAGCATCTCGATAGAACTGTTCGACCGGGAAGTCCCGCGTGTAGCCGGCGCCGCCATGTATCTGGATGGAGAGATCATTGGCCTTGCGGCACCACTGTGAGGGCCAGGCCTTAACGATCGGGGTGAGCACACCCAACAGGAGGTCGAGGCGCGCAGCCTCTTCTTCGTCGTCGGCGATTGCTTTCAGGTCGAGAAGCTTGGCGGCGTACAGAACCAGGGCGAGTCCGCCCTCGACGTACGACTTGCTGGCGAGCAACATCCGACGAACGTCCGGGTGGACGATGAGGGCGACCTGAGGCGTTCGTGGATCCTTGTGACCAGGAAGTCTCCCCTGCGAACGAGCCCGCGCGTAGGCAAGGGCGTGCAGGTAGCTCGTGTACCCCAGTCCGACGGCGCTGGCGCCCACTGCAACCCGGGCCTCGTTCATCATGTGGAACATGTGATCGAGGCCGTGTCCGAGCTCTCCGACCAGCTGACCGATCGCTCCGGGCTCACCGTCGGGGAGGTGGCTTCCGCTGCCGAAGGCCAGCACGGCGTTGACGGTGCCTCGGTAGCCCATCTTGTGATTCAGCCCGGTGGCGATCACGTCATTGCGTTGCCCCGGGCTGCCGTCCTCGCCCAGGAGTATGCGCGGCACCAGAAACAGACTCAGTCCCCGAACGCCGGCGGGCGCTCCTTCGACCCGCGCCAGCACGAGGTGCAGGATGTTCTCGCTCATCTCGTGGTCGCCGCCACTGATCCACATCTTGTCGCCGAAGAGTCGAAAAGTGCCGTCCGGCTGCGGCACTGCGCGGGTGGTCACGTCGCCGAGCGATGAGCCTGCCTGCGACTCCGACAAGCACATCGTGCCGAAGAACCGGCCCTCGACCATCGGGCGAACGAATTGTTCGATCTGCTGTGGCGTGCCGAAGGTGGCCAGGAGGTTGGCGTTGCCCATGGTGAGTAGTGGATATGCAGCCGTGGCCGAGTTGGCCGCCTGCAGCCACGTGAAGCATGCACGACCGACGACTTGCGGCAGCTGTCCGCCACCGACTGCTTCGTCCATGGCGCTGCCGAGCAGACCCGACCTGCCGTAGGCCTGTAGCGCCTGCGCGACCTCAGGTATGACGGCTACGTGTGCACCGTCGAAGGTCGGCTCATTTAGGTCGCTGAGGCGATTGTGCGGGGCGAAGTTCAGCGTCGCGAGATCGGCGGCCAGGTCGAGCACAGCATCGAAGACCTCGCGCGAGTGTTCGGCAAATCGCTCATGCTCAGTGAGCTTCTCGACATCGAGCCAGTCGTACAGCATGAAATGTAGGTCCGGTTCGGACAGGATCAGCGAACCGGCCTCATCGCTCACGATCTGGCCTCCGCAGTGGACTGCGCAGCGGCGATGTCCCGGTCGGCCGTTCCAACGACACCGCGGCGCACGAGGTTGTCCACCAGGTCGTCGACGTAGCCGAGCTCGTGAAGGACCTCGCGGCTGTGCTCACCCAATAGTGGTGGTCGTCGGGTGATTCCACTGGCCTGCTCATCGACCCAGAGGGGACCTCGAAGGAGCACATCGGCTTCCGGGCCTTCTCCGACGGTTCGAACCATCCCGAGGGCTTGCACTTGGGCATCCGCGAAGACCTCGTCCATCGCGTACACCGGTCCGCATGGCACCCCGACTTGCCGCAGGGCCGCCATCCAGTCATCGGCGGGCCGGGTCATAAAGAGGGCGTTGAGCTCATCTGACAGCGCACGGCGATTGTGTGTGCGCTGCGCGGGCTCGGCGTATTCGGGGCGCGAGGCGAGCTCCGGAGACCCGAGCACGTCACAGAGCGACACCCATTGGGCTTGGGACCCAACGGCGACGTTCAGGCTGCCGTCGGATGCCTGGAAGGTGCCGTACGGCGAGATCAATGGATGGTCGTTGCCCTGCGGATCGGGGACTTCGCCAAGCGAGAGGTAGCGCTGCGCTTGGAACGTCATCATCGAGATCGCGCTCTCAAGGAGCGAGGCGTTCACCCGGCTGGCGCGCCCATTGTGCGCCCGTCCAGCCAGGCTGGCGGCGACCCCGAAGGCGGAGAGCATGCCGGCTGCGAGGTCGACCACCGGAATGCCGACTCTCATCGGTGTCTGGTCTCCTGCACCAGTAACCGACATCAGCCCGGCCATGCCCTGGGCCACCTGATCGAGTCCGACGTCCTGACTCATCGGGCCGACCTCGCCGAATCCACTGATGCTAGAGATCACGAGGTCCGGTCGCTCTTGCCGCAGCCGTGCTGGGTCCAAGCCAAGCTTGGTCAGCACACCGGGGCGAAAGTTCTCCACGAGGACGTCGGCGTCGGCGACAAGGTCAGACAAGATCGACTTGGCTTCCGGCGTGCGCAGGTCGAGCGCAATCGACCGCTTGTTGCGGTTCGTGCTCAGGAAGTAGAGGCTTCGCGCTCCATTGAACGGCGGCCAGTGTCGTGTGGCGTCGCCGAGCGGCAGTCCCTCGACCTTCACGACGTCAGCACCGAAGTCGCCGAGCAGTGAGGTGCAGAACGGGCCAGCCAGAGCACGTGTCAGATCGACGACGCGTACTCCACTCAGTGGTAGTTCGGACACGATTCTCCAGACGGGTCAAGGCTCACGCGATGACTGGCGGAGGCACCAGCATGTCATGCGAACCGCTATACGGTCCACTGGTCCGCATGGCGGGCCAGGTCTGAGCCGACGCAAATGCGTCGGGGGCGGTCTCCCACTGTTCCTGAAACCGACTTGTCCTCGGACCCTCCCTAGGGCCCTCGGACTGAGGTCAACGAGTTCGGGCCGAGGCAAACGTGGCTCCGGTCCTGGGGCGTTGGCGGTCAGGGTGGCTTCGCGGGGATGGCACGCTTCTGAATGCGCCGCCAGCGGCGCAGTACCAGTTCGGTGTACCCACACGGCTGCTCTGCTGCCGACATGACAAGTTCGCGGGCGGCGAGGAAAGCGCTTCCGTCGTATGACGGGGCCATCGGTTGATATGCAGGCTGGTCTGCGTTTTGGGCGTCAACGACGAGAGCCATGCGACGCAGCGAGTCCTCAACTTGCTCGGTGTCAACAACGCCGTGCTGCAGCCAGTTCGCGACGATCTGCGAGCTGATCCGACAGGTCGCCCTGTCCTCCATGAGGGGGGTGCCATCGATGTCGGGCACTTTAGAGCAGCCCACTCCGTCGTTGACCCACCGAACTGCGTACCCAAGGATGCCCTGAATGTTGTTATCGATCTCCGCGCTTCGCTGCTCGGATGTCCATTGGTCTGGGTTCCCCAGGGGGACTGTCAGCAGTTGCGCCAGGTTTCGATGGCGAGATGGCCGGGCGAGCTCCGCCTGATGCGTCAGGACATCCACGGCGTGGTAGTGGAGGGCATGCAGAGTGGCAGCTGTTGGTGAGGGAACCCAGGCGCAGCTGGCGCCCGACAAGGGATGCGAGACCTTCTGCTCAAGCATCTCGGCCATGTTGTCGGGCGCCGGCCACATGCCCTTGCCGATCTGAGCGCGTCCCCGGAATCCGCAGGACAGTCCGATCGACACGTTCTGCGTCTCGTACTCGCGCATCCATGGCTGACGCTTCATGGCAGCCTTGCGAACCATTGGTCCGGCCAACAACGAGGAGTGAATCTCGTCGCCAGTCCGGTCGAGGAAACCCGTATTGATGAATGCCACGCGATCGCTGGCGGCATGGATGCATGCCTTGAGGTTGGCGGAGGTGCGGCGCTCCTCGTCCATGATGCCGATCTTGATCGTGCACGCCTCCAGACCTAGGAGCTGCTCGGTGCGACGGAGGAGCTCACACGCGAAGGCAACCTCCTTCGGTCCGTGCATCTTTGGCTTGACCACATAGATCGAGCCGACCCGTGAGTTGCTACCGGCCCGCGGACCGCGGAGATCGTGCAAACCGCAGACCGCGGTGATGAGGGCATCCACGATTCCTTCGGGTACTTCGTTCCCCTGAGAGTCCAGGATTGAGTCGGTCGTCATGTGATGCCCGACGTGCCGCACCATCAGCAGCGCAGTGCCCTTGAGGGTGGTTACGCCGCCGCTGGTCGTCCTGAACACGCGATCCGCGTGCAGCCGGCGTGTGAAGGACGCATCCTTCTTGACCACCTCGGCCGTCAGTGTCCCCTGCATCAGTCCAAGCCAGTTTCGGTACCCGCGGACCTTGTCCGATGCGTCGACGGCAGCCACAGAGTCCTCAAGATCCATGATCGCTGTGACGGCAGCTTCGACGACGATGTCGCAGATGCCGGCTGCGTCTCTCGCACCGATCTGGTGGCCGCGGTCGAACTCGAGGATGACGTGTAGCCCGTGATGCACGAGCACGACACTGGAGGGGCCTTCCCGAGGGCCGATGTATCCGATGAAGGCTTCGGGGCGTTGGAGGACGGTGACTTCTTCACCTTGGTGGACCACCAGGCCGGCAGCACCAACCTCATACGACGTTGCGCTTCGATGCGAGCCAACGGTCAGCGGGAAGATCTCGTCCAAGAAGCGCCTGCCTCGGCCGATGACCTCGTCCCCGCGTGCCGGGTTGTACCCCCGGCTGCGCGCTAACCGACCAGACTCGGGAACCGCATCGGTCCCATAGAGCGCGTCGTAAAGCGAGCCCCACCGCGCGTTCGCCGCGTTCGTTGCGAACCTGGCATTGAGCAGCGGCACCACGAGCTGAGGTCCCGGCTGACTTGATATTTCCTGATCGACGCGAGTTGTCGTGATCTCGAAGTCCTCTGGCTCGGGGACGACGTACTCGATCGAACGAAGGAATGCCTCGTAGCCCCCACCTTGCTTTGGAAGATTCTGATCACTGTTGTACACGTCGAGGGCAGCTTGTATCGCCACGCGCTCTTGCAGGAGGGCGTTCAAACCTGGCCGGAGATCACCGACCATCTCGGCGGCGCCCGACCAGAAGCCTCTCTCGTCCAACCCTGTTCCGGGGAGCGCTTCCAGGCGCACGAAATCGTGCAGTTCGCGGGCGACCCGCAGCTCGCCCTCAGCGACCCTTGTGATCACGGGAGGTCCAGGGGTCGACCGGGTCAAGACACGACCCTGCGGGCCAAATGACGTCAACCGGACCACAAACGCGCGGCCGGCCTGCGACCGTCATGCTGCGTCCTGACGGGAGGTCACCGGTTGACTCTCTCCGGCCACAGCCGTGTGACCCCCACGGCCGACGAGCCAGTGGCCCCAACGCTCCAGTGCGTTCGCTGGGCTCTTCCCGCTCGGGATCGGCGTTGCGATTCCGTTCGGGTTCTGGATAGCGGTCAACGTGAGCGCGATGCCAGCGATGACCGCCTGGTAGATCCCGAGCCCGAGGTACTTGTCGAAGGCGCTGACCATGAGTCCCGCACCCGACAGGAGCAGGCCCGCTACGACGGCGCCAGAAATTCGACCTATGCCGGCGACGTACGCGATGGCGAGCAGGCCAAGGGACTGGAATACCCCGAACGAGGACGCGGACACGCTGCCTTGCTGATACGCCAGGAGCACGCCACCAAGGCCCGCGATGAAGCTCGAGATGCCGAACGCCAACAGCTTGGCTCGGGGAACATTGATGCCCGACGCCGCGGCTGCGCGCTCGTTCGAACGTACGGCCAAGAGCATGCGCCCAGTGGATGAGTTGCGCAGCCGCGCGACCACGACGCCGACGCCGATGACGATCGCGAGGATGAGAACACCAAAGATGGTTCGCGGGTAGTCAGGTCCTGAGGCAATCCCCAAGTTGAAGCCCATGAACGTCGGGGTCGGGACGGTCAAACCGCTGTCCCCTCCGCTGAACTTCGCGTTGTTGAACAGGAGGACGTCGAGCGCGGATCCAGCGGCGAGCGTCACGATGGCCAAGTTGACGCCGCGGACGCGCAGGGCCGGCAGTCCGATGAGCAGACCCAGCGGTACCGCGGCGACCGAGGCGATAAGCAGCGACAAGGGGAAGTTGATGCCCAGGTCTGCGGAGACGCGTGCCACGATGAAGCCGGAGAATCCTGCGAAGCTCAACTGCGCCAATGAAACCTGTCCGACAAATCCAGTCAGGACTACAAGCGAGAGTGCCAGACAGGTCCAGATGATCGAGGTCATGAAGGCGGCCTTGAGTGAGCCGTGCAGCAGCATCAGGACGACTGAGCCGGCAATCAGGGTCAGCAGCGCGGTCTTGAAGGGAGCGCTGGGCCGACCAACCTTCGGATAGTCGGGGTCGGCTAGCTCGCCACGAGGGATGAGGCTTCGACCGCGCCAGGTCATGATGACGAGGATGACAAGGAACGGGATACCTTCTGAGATTCCTTGCTGGGGCAGGTTCTGGTGCGACGAGAGAATGTGCACGATCTGGGACTGGGCCATGCCGAGGGCTAGTCCGGCAAGTGCGGTGCCGATGAACGAGCGGAATCCTGCCAGGAGCGCGACACACAGCGCGGGAACGATGAAGAGCGTGTACGAAGTCGGGTCCAGGTTCGAGATGGGCGACAGGAGAATGCCTGAGACGCCAGCGAGGACCGTCGCGAGAATCCAGTTCTGCATCGCGATGCGAGTGGACGACAGGCCCATGACCGCGGAGCCAACATCGCTCTCGGCTCCAGCTCTGGTGCGCAGCCCGAATAGCGTTCGGCGGTACACGTAGGCGAGCACGAGAGCGAGTAGGACGACAAGGGCACTGAGCCACAACCTGTCGGTCGGGATCGGCACCCCAGCGATAGTGATCGTGCTGCTGGGCAGGACGGGAGCCGTGGATCGACCGGAGGTGCCGTAGTTGAGGACGGCCGTGGCCTGCAGGTACAGCATCACGCCGACCGAGGCGCAGACCTTGGTGAGCGGCGTCGACCGCTGCAATGGCCTGTAGACCACGTAGTAGAGCAAGGCCCCGAGCAGAGCCGAGAAGATCAGCGTCCACGCGATGCTGGTCGGGAGCGGTACCCCGGTGTCAGAGATGTGCAGTGTGTGCGGGAGCACGGGCCAGGGAAACGTGAAGTCGCCGTCGTCGCGCAGGGACACGAATTGGAAGGCGCACATCATCGCGACTGCGCCATGCGCAAAGTCAACGACACCCGCGGCCCGATACTTCAGCACGAGGCCCAGGGCAAGAATGCCGTAGATCGCACCCGCGCCGAACCCGAGTACCAAGAAGAGCATGGTTTCGGTCATGTCGCCTCGTGTCGTCGAGAAGGATGGATGGTCGGGTTCGCCCGCTCGACAGCAGCGCCGAGCGGGCGAACCCTGTGTTCTCGGTCAGCCACCCATGGCAGGTGCGGGGTTCACCCAGTCACCGACCGTTGTGGTGGCGCCCTTCGAGTACTGGAAGATGTGCTGGTAGCCGTTGCAGATCGACGGTGCGCCGGGGATCTGCTTGCCGTCGCACGTGAACGGGTGCGCTGCGAAGTTGGCGTTGTTGCTGCCGGCCTGGAAGGCGCCGACGATGGACTCGGTCGTCAACTTGTCGGAGATCGGCGACAAGTACTTCTGGGCGTTCATGACGGCCTGGAAGCCCATGTAGCTCGCCGTGATTGGTGCCGTGGCGGGCTGGTACTTCTTGATAACCGCTGCCATCAGCGTGGAGTCAGCGGATGCCCCAGGCGGGTCGAAGGGACCGCCCCAGATCATCCCCTCAGCACCTGCGCCCGCTGCAGCGATCACCTTCGGATCGGCGCAGGGGTCAATCACAACCTTCGTGCCCTTGAAGCCAAGCTGATCAAGGGTCTTCAACATGCTGCCGCAGCCCACGGGAGTGTTCACTGCCACCGTGTCCGACTTGGCCGTGACCACCTGCGCGGCCTGCGCACTGAGGTCTGCTGCGGTCGGCGCCACAGGCACCGCCTTGACCGTCGTGTAGCCGGTGTTCTTGAAGAACTGCTGGAACAGCTCACCGCTGTGGGTCCCGGCCGCGTCAGACGTGTAGACCACGGAGGCGCTCTTGCCGCCCTTCTGCGACGCGTACGACACGGCCGCCGCGTTGTCTGGGCCCGAGATGGCGGAGAAGATCACGCCGTTCTTGTACGTCTGCTCCACAGGTGTGAGCGGGACGGCTCCAACGACGGCCAGGTTCGCTCGCGTCCACGCGGGGTACGCGCCGGCGCCTCCTACGTCAGCTCCACCGAGAATGAAGACGGGCTTCTTGTCCAGGAGCTGATTGGCGCAGCGCTGTGAAGTGGCTGGCTGACCGTCGGTGACGCAGGACTCGATCTTGATCGGGTGTCCACCCACGCCGCCCAGGTAGTCATTCACGTAGGAGGCCGCGGCCTCCGCCGCCGTCCGGTACCCAGGAGCAGTGATGGGTCCGGCCTCTAGGTTCACCAACCCGACAACGATCGGGCTCTTGGTCGCCTTGTTCGGCGTGGCGAAGGGATCGGCGCCTGCAGCGGCGGATCCAGACGGGGTGGCCGATGACGATGACGAGGGGCTCGAGTTGCTACATGCCGTGAGCAGCGCCACGGCAGCCACGGCCACCCCGTATGTGACGAGGACCTTCCGCTTCATTGCTGTTCCTTTCGGGGGTGCGATGTGCGACTGACGTGCGTGAACGTGTACCTCTGGTTGAAGCCGCCAGGTCTTTCGACGTGGCGTCAGTTCTGATCCGTGGGGATGTCAGGTGGGTGTCCATTGACCTGCTCGGAGTGCGGGATATCGCTGGCGTCGAGCTCGCCCATGTAGCTCTTGCGAAGGAGTTCTCGGTCTTCGCGCAGTGAGGCCGCATGGCCGCTCAACACAAGTCGACCGTGACTGAGCACATATGCACGATCGGCGACCTGGAGTGCCAGGGATACGTGCTGCTCGACGAGAAGGACAGCCGTGTCCAGGTCCTCTGCTGCGCGCCTGAGCACGGGAAGTAGTCGTTCGACGATGACCGGAGCCAGCCCCATGCTCATTTCGTCGATGATCAGGAGTGTTGGGCGAGCCATGAGTGCGCGACCCATAGCCAGCATTTGTTGCTCGCCGCCTGAGAGGAGCCCGACGCGCCGATCCAGGCACTTCGTAAGCTCGGGCAGCAGTTCAAGCAGGTCCTGTTGCGACAAGCCGTCCGCGGACTTGGCAAGTCGCAGGTGTTCACGTGTGGTCAATCCGGGGAACAACGCGCGGTTCTCCGGAACGAGTGCGACGCCCTTGCGTGCCAAGAGATGCGCCGGCGTCCCGCCGACGCTGGCTCCGTTGAGTCTGACCTCGCCGCTGATCGGCTTCAGCAATCCTCCGATCGTGTTCACGGTGGTGGTCTTGCCGGCACCGTTGGCCCCCAACAGCGCGATCACCTCGCCGCGCTGGACCGTTAGCGCAAGGTCCCGGACCACCGGCGTACCGAAGTAGCCCGCAGAAAGCCCGGCCAGAGAGAGCACCGGCTGCTTGGCCACCTCAGGTCCGTCCGAGGCGACGGCCCTTGACCTAGCCATGGGATTCCTCCGACCCGCCGCTGCCGAGGTAGGCCTCGATCACTGTCGCGTTCGCTCGGATCTCGTCAGGGCTGCCGGCTGCGATGATTCGGCCGAAGTCCAGGACGAGGACGTGGTCGCAGACACCGAGAACCAGGCCCATGTCGTGGTCGACGAGGAGAACACTGACGTCGTTGTCTGGCAGGTTCCGAAGCTCCTGGCCGAGCTCCAAGCTTTCGCGGGAATCGAGTCCAGCTGCCGGCTCGTCAAGAAGCACCAAGCGCGGGCGCTGCGCGAGGGCCCGGCCAACGCTGACCAGCTTCCGCTGGCCGTGGGACAGATCGGTCGGCATGCGCCCGGACAGCGAATTGAGGTTGAGCAGGGACGTCGCCCAACCGACGGCCTCGGCGCCTCGCGGCCGATGCGGCAGAAACATGTCCCTCAACGGCTGAAGCAGACCGACCTGCTCCGCGGCCACGAGCAGGTTCTCCTCAACGGTGAGGTCATCGAACAGTTCGACGGACTGGAAGGTTCGGGCCAATCCGAGGCGGGAGCGTCTGTCCGCCTTCACGCTTGTGACATCGTCGCCAGCGAAGACCACGCGACCCGCGGACGGACGGTGGTAGCCGGTCAGGGCGTCGATCAGGGATGTCTTGCCCGCACCGTTGGGGCCAATGAGACCAACGATCGATCCTGGCTCGACCGAGAAGCTCACCCCGTCGACCGCTACGACTCCGCCGTAGGTCACGCGAAGATCCTGAACCTCGAGCAGTGCCATCACGCGCCGCCCTTCGCAGCGGCATCAGGGCGCCGGTGACGTGGCGGTCGCGAGCCGTCCAGCAAGCAGTCGCCCATCGGCTGAATTCCCTTCGCCTGGTCCGTCCAGCGGACCAATGGTCTACTGTGCGGACCAGCGCAAAGGTAGGCCCAGATTTCATGGATGTCAACGGTTTCTTCACTCGTTGCGGGGATGTTAAGGAAGAGCCCGCTCCGCGCTCGGCACAGCTCCGCCAGCGGCCCAGTCACGGCGACTCGGTACGGGTGGTGCCATACTCCGGCCCCGGGAGGGCCGACCACTTGTGCGGCTGTGCGAGCGTTTGAACCGTGGACTAGTCCATGGAGTGCTTGGATCACCGAAGGCACGGAGAATGAGGGGCGATGACCGAGGACAACAACAGGGGCAACCGAAGCGTGCGGGTCGCGCTCGACGTCCTGGAGGCGCTGTCGCAGTTGCAGCCGATCGGTCTCAGCGAGCTGACCCGTCAGGTACGCCTTCCGAAAAGCACCGTCCAGCGAGCCCTGGCGACCCTCGCCGACGCGGGTTGGATCGAGAGCGACAGCGCCGGACGCTGGGTCGTCGGCACTCGCGCGTTTATCGTGGGCAGCACAGTCGGCGAACGCGGCGGCCTGCGCCAGGCCGCCCTGCCACACATGAACGCCCTCGCCGCTGACGTGGGCGAGACCATTCACCTGATGGTGCTCGATGGCGAACAGGTGGTGCTCATCGAGCGCATCGACAGTCGGCACGCCCTCCGGGCCTTCTCCCCGCTCGGTTCTCAGGCCCCCCTGCACGCGAGCTCGAACGGAAAGGCGTTCCTAGCAAGCCTCCCGGCCGAGGATGTCGAGCGGTACCTCAGTCACAGCCTGAGTCCAACGACTTCGCGCAGCATTACCAAGCCGGACACGCTCCGGAAGGAGCTCGAGCGAGTGCGCGCGAGAGGGTACGCCGTGAGCGACGAAGAGCTCATGGACGGCGTGGTGTCCGTGGCCGCAGCCATTCACCCGCCAGGGCCAAGGCCGGCGGCCTCGTTGTCCATTTCCGCGCCGGCGTCGCGTATGCCCGCTCGGTTGCGCACGGCCTACGGCGAGAAGGTCAGGGCGACGGCGGACGCGATTGCAGCCTCGCTACCGAGGGTCGGCCTGTAGCTGCCCGACGGGCCCAACTGGGTCTGTCGATGAGCCACTAGCTCTCGACGCCTGGTCCCGGGGGTAGCAGGCTGGTCGGGCCACCGCTGCCAAGTCCCGCACCGCACCCCCGGGCCGCGTCGACCACCGTAGCGACGGGCGAACCGGAGCCGAAGGCGGTTCTGGCGGCGTCGATTCCGGGGTGCGATACGTACAGATGATCCCGGTTGACGTCGCCACCGCCTCATCCTCCCCCTCAACGATGCCCGGTCCATCATGCGGACCATTGGTCTACTCTGCGGGCCAATTAGAGGCTATGCTCCACCGCAAGCTCGGTCAAAAGATTGCACGGAGACATCACCCTTCACCTCGAAAACGACATCGTGGGAGTACAGATGAGCGTCGACGCTGACGTGGCAATCGTGGGCTTCGGCCCCGGCGGTGAGGCGCTCGCCTCACTACTCGGGCAGGCGGGGCACAGGGTTGTCGTCTTCGAAAAGTCCGCTGTTCCATACGGCCTTCCGCGGATGAGCACTCTGGACGGTGAAACGGCCCGCCTCATGCAGCACACGGCAAATCCCGACGAGGCGCTCGAGGGGTCGATTCCCCAACCAGGTGCGATCTTCTACGGCGCCAATGGCGAGATCGCAACGACGGCGGACTGGGGTTTCAAGCTATGCGGACATCCGTACCGCCTGAGCCTTCACCAGCCCAATATCGAGAAGGCGATGGAGGCTCGCATCCGCGAGTGCCCCACCGTGACCATTCACTGGGGCTACGAGGTCACCGGCCTCGACGACACTGGGGACGAGATTCGCATCACGGCAGCTCCCTCGAAGCGGGCCGGCGTCACCAACGAAGGAGCAGCTGTCGCGATCTCGGCAACCTATGTCATCGGCATGGACGGCGCCTCCAGCTTCGTGCGCGAGTCCCTCGGCATCCCCATCGAAGTGGTGCAGAACCACGAGGATCGGTGGGTTCTGACCGACTTCGACATCGTCGACCCCGAGTTGCAGCCGCCGACGACAACCGTGCATCTCGACCCGAACGGTCCGTGGTTCTGGGGCCCCAATGGTGCGAACAGATGCCGGACCGACGTGCGGGTCATGGACCCGACAGCCACGAACGACGACTTGCTCGAGCATGAGAAGGCCTACGAGTTCCTCGAGCGTAAGCTCGGCATCAACCGTGAGCAGGTGAGCATCACCCGTCGCGTCGTCTACAAGTTCCGCTCTCAGTACGCCAAGACGTTCCGCAAGGGCAGGGTCTTCATCGGCGGTGACGCCGCACACACCATGACGCCTGGGATCGGTCAGGGTTCCTGCTCGGCCATGCGCGATGCGAGCAACCTCGCGTGGAAGCTGGATCTCATTTTGACCGGACGGGCCACCGAGGCTCTCCTTGACAGCTATGAGCCGGAGAGACTGTCCCACGTCCTCCCACTCATTCATGGCTCCGTCATCGCCTGGGAGCGAGCAATTGAGAACGATCCCGTCAAGGTGGCTGAGCGGGACGCCTTCCTTCGGTCCTCGCCAAGCCCTGAACCGCCCGTGCCGGGACTCATGCAAGGAATCCTGCACAAGTCCGGCGATGAACTCGCAGCCGGGCCGACTGGTGCACTGAGCCCGCAAGGACGCGTCCGGCTCGCCGGCCAGGAAGGACTGCTGGATAGCCTCATCGGTTCTGGGTTCCAGCTGATCAGCTCGTCGCCGCTGCACACGGCCTTGTCTGACGCGCAGGTGGAGGTGCTCGAAAGGCTGGGCGTGCACGTCCTGGTCCTCGGGGAGGGACCGGATGACCTGCAAGACCTTGACGGCACCTACTCAGAGTTCTTCGCGGCGAACGAGGTCACCGCACTTCTTGCCCGACCCGACTTCTTCCTCTTCGGCGTCGCCGCAGGTCCGGATGAAACCAAGGCCCTGGTCGAGGACTTGCTTTCACAGTTGTCCTTGACTAGCTGAAACCGTTGTACTGCAGAGGCGCTCGCCGGCTCCGGCACTGAGTTGAGCGGGCCGTCGCGGACCTGGCACCGGACGTGCGCCATGTCCGCGGCGGCTCCGATCGCAGCCGATTTGTTGACCCCGTTTCGGCCAAAGCGATCCGCGCCGGGGCACCTACCCCGTCGGCGCAAGGACCAGATCGCGGCGCCGAAAGCTGCTGCGGCGAGAAGGCCGCCGGGTCGGTCTGCGTGATGGTGGACGGCGGTCCACAGGTCATGATTGCGTGCTAGCCAGAGGCCTTCCGCCGTTGAGGAGGTCCCGGATCACCGCCACCAGTTGCCCGGTATCAAAGCCGCTGGGGAAGGTCTCCAGGATGTGACCATCGGGCCGTACTAGGACGGCGTCCACTTTGGTCAGCCCCGCGGCCCGCACCCAACCTTGGACGTCCGGGCGACCTGGGCTGAGGTGAACCACAGTGACCGGAACGGGTCCAGCGTCGATTGGGCTGGGATCGTCAGCCAGCCAAAGCACGGTGAACGCTTCGGGGTCCAGGACGTCCAGTGTGGAAACCCGCTCATCTCCCCAATTCAGCCATCCATGCGGCAGTCGTCGACCGGCACGCGCGCTCGGCACGTAGGTCGACACATCTGCGGGCGGCTCGTCGTCCGGGTCATACGAGAATCCCAGCTGCAGAGCAAGGCTGTCGAAGTGTCCTCGCTGCTCAGCGATGGCCTGAGCAACCGCGGAGGCGTTTGCGCCATCCGCCAGCCAATTCTTGAATGCATCCGTCCCGGATCCAAGCCCACAGGCCTCGTCGATGATCGACAGCACGGCCAATGCCCTGGCGTTCTGCAGACTCTGATCAGCGTTCTGCACGGCAATACGACGACGCTCTGTTTCGTAGGTGTCGAGCACAGGCTCGGGGGACCAGCCGGCGATCACGGCCGCGAGTTTCCACGAAAGGTTGTGAGCATCCTGGAGTCCGGTGTTCAGACCCAGCCCCCCAGTGGGCGGGAAGCGATGGGCTGCATCCCCCGCAAGTAGGACGCGGCTCTGCCGGTACCTGTCGGCAACCTGTGCTCGCATGGTCCACGGGATAACGGCAACCAACTCGATCGCGACATCGGTGGCACCAGGACCGAGCCCGGCCCGGATGTGGTCGAGCGCGCGCTCCCGCGTGTACTGGGTCATGTCCACGTGACCGGGCGGCATCGTGATGATGTAGGCCCAGAGGCTGTCCGGTTGGTACGAGATGAAAGTGCCGTGCGGCTGTGGCTCGAACACCCAATGCAAGACACCGGGCCGGGAGGCGACGATTGGTGTGAGGTCTGCCTTGAACGTCATCGTTACGGCAGCGGCGACTTCCTCCACGCCTGTCATGCTGATTCCGAGGCTCTCGCGCACCTGGCTGCCCGCTCCATCAGCAGCGACGAGGTATTCCGAGGTCAGCTCATACGCCTCCTCGCCGGCGCGGACTGTCGACGTAACCTCGCCGTCCCGTTGCACAGCCGACACCCACGTGTGCCCTCGTCTGAGGTCAACTCGATCGTCGGCTTGTACGCGAGCCAATAGGAGACGCTCCAGCTCCGGCTGGGGCACGTTGAGTAGTGGCGTCGGCGTGAGCGCTAGCACGTCGGGATCTTGACGCTCGTAGGGCAGAACCCCAAAGCAGTGGCCAGTCATGGTTGTGACGAACCGAACCTCTGCAGTCAGTTCTCGGGGCGCGGCAACTGCTGCGACGTCCTGAGGCAGGATGTCGATCTCTCGAAGGATCTCGAGCGTTCTCGGATTCACCGCGTGTGCGCGTGGCAGCGGCAATGGGACGAGGTCCCTCTCAAGGACCACCGTATGTACCCCTCGTCGCGCAAGCATCAGCGCGAGAGTGAGTCCAACGACTCCACCCCCCGCGACGGTTACAGGAGCAATATCGGACACTGCTTCGTCGACCATGCCTCTACTCCGAACCTGCACGGCGACGGAGGTACCTGTGGAGGCGGAGCCGCGCCAGTTTGCTGTCGTCGACTTGAGGGTACTCTCACTATTGAGAGCCCTGTCAATAGCGTGGAAAGTGGCCGGCCGTCTCCCGTCGCCTATGCGACTCGGCAGTACGGTTGTCCATCGGAGTTGCTGCCTGAGAGGTTGTTCGATGCCGTCGCATGCCACGCCAAAAGCGGCAAGAACCCGACTGGCGCCGGTAGACAGACGCGATCAGCTGATCCGGGCAGCCGTGGAGGTCTTCGCCGAGGAAGGCCTCGCGAACGCGTCCATCGTTGACATCACCAAGCACGCGGGCGTCTCCAACGGCACCTTTTACCACTACTTCGCAGACAAGCGGGACATCGCCGAAGCCGTGGGAGCGCTGGTTATCTCAGACATGACGAGCGAACTGACGGCCTTCCAGGAAGCGCTCGAGATTCCCAGGCGAATTGCCGTCGGCGCGTTCTGGGTCATGCGTCGCGTCGCCACCAACCCATCGATCGGGGCCGTCATGGCCGAATACTTTGAGCAGCGCAGCGATGTGCTTCGGCAGACCGCGACTCAGCTCGGTGCCGACCTGAGGACAGGGATCACGGCTGGAGCGTTCGACATTGAGCCTGACGACGTTCCGATGTTCGTCCAGGTCTGGGGGTCCATGTTTGGGGTGGGTGCCCGCGAGGTCCTCTCCGGATCTGAGCCCCGCCATGTCGGCACGCTGCTCGCGATAGCGCAGCTGCGCATGCTCGGCCTTGCCAAAGCCCGCGCGCAGGCGGTGACACGAGCGGCGGAGCGGCTCGTGCTGGACTCCTGACCGAGCGGCGAGCTACGGAGCCGAACCGCTGGTGCGCAGGCCAACCGGCAGCTCTGGCTTGCTGAGTCGTCGGGGGCTAGAGTACGTGCGAATTGGTCCACTTGGGGGACCAGTGGTCCGTAGACCGGTCCGCACGTTCAGAACTGCGACATCGAGGCGCGAAGGCTCCCGCCTGGTAGTCGAGATGCTCGCCTCCAAGCGCACATCGTTCCAGCGCACCCCAACCTCGAGAAGGGTTCTGACATGACTCCTCACCCACGCGATGTCCGCTTGGACGATGCCCGCGCCATGGTCTCTCGAGCCGTCGACAAGGCGGAGCAGCTTGGGGTTCGCGGGAGCATCGCGGTTGTCGGAGCGAGTGGGACCCTCATAAGCGCCTCACGGCTCGACTTCGGTGGGCCGGGCGGGATGGGGCGTGCGGTTTCCAAGGCCTGGATCTCGGGGACACAACAACTCGCAAGCGGTGTCCACAAGGACAGGATCGCGGCAGCTCCAGCCATCATGGCTTGGGGCTTTATGCAGGTCTCTCCAGAGTCCGTCTTTCCCGGCGGCGGCGGGATGCAAATCCTCACGGAGTCTGGCGAGATCCTCGGCGGCATCGCGGCCTCGGGCGCCACGGTCAGTCCGTTCCTGCCCGCGGGCGTTGCGCCCGAGTTGGTCAGCGCTGAGGGGAGTCCGGCAAATCCTGAGGATCTCATCATCTCCTACGCGCTCGGCGGTCCCTATGTCGGCCAACATGGGGACGACACCATCCTCTGGAAGGACCGTTTCGGGGATCTCGTGGTGCCCGCGGAGGACAGCCTCGGCATGAAGCCGGCACCGACTGCCTCGCATCAGCCCGAGTTGCTCTGGGCCAAAGAAGTTTGCGATCACGTCCTCACCTTGGCGGCGTCGCGTGGCCTCGAGGTGGCGACAGTCGTGGTGGACCGGGGGGGTGATCCGATCCAGCAGGACCACATGGACGGAGCCGTCGCTGCTGCAACGCACGTTGCCGGGGCAGTCTCCCGGGCCGCAGCTAGGCATGGCATGCCCAGCCATCGCCTTGCGGATCTGTATG
Organism: Angustibacter luteus; assembly: GCF_039541115.1. NCBI lineage: Bacteria > Bacillati > Actinomycetota > Actinomycetes > Kineosporiales > Kineosporiaceae > Angustibacter > Angustibacter luteus. Next base: position 445,699 of record NZ_BAABFP010000004.1, on the reverse strand, counting down.
GGGGGCAGGCATTCGCTTTGGCGACTCTGCACCCCCATCGGGAGTTGTACGTCGGGGGCGGAGTTCCCCTGACCCGTGACGGACAGGTTGTCGCGGGCCTGGGAGTTGGTGGAATTGAGCCAGAGGAGGCGGCGAGGCTGGTGGCTGACGCCACCAGCTGATCGGTCGAGCCCCTCCACATTCTCAGCGTTGAGGTCGGACTGGATCCGAACTCAGCGGGTCAGAGCGACGGCAGCGAAGGTCGAGCCAAGTTTCCGAGGTGCGGCCGGAGGATCGAGAGGCAGCCTCGCCATGCAACGTCACACCTCGAAGAGTTCCTGAGGCGTGTCGTGAAGGCGAACGGCTGGCCCGGCGGGCTGCACAACGTAGTTGTCGCACAAGAACACAAACATGGATGGGGTGACGACGGAGGGGTGCACGGACACGAACATGTCCGCCCTCAGGGCCATCGTTTCGTCGGCTCGCAGCAGCGGAGCCTCGACCATGTCATAGCCCTGTCCGTGCCCCAATAGGCGCGTTTCCCGTTCGTAACCACGCGCTTCCATGAACGCGTCGTGCGCCCCCGCCAGCGCGCTGCAGCTCGCACCGGCGTAGAGGCTAGCCGCCGTCTCCGCTTGCGCCTCGCGGACGACCTCGAAGGCGCGCCGTTGTTCGTGACTGGCCCGTCCGAGCACCACCTGACGGGCCAGCTCGGCGTAGTAGCCGCCGGCGTTGGAGAGCTCGATCAATACGGTGAATGTGTCCCCCTTCTGCAACTCCCGGTTCTGTGCGCGCCATGAGCGCATTCCGGTCGGCTGCCCTGCAGGAGCGGACCCGCATCCCAACGTTCCGTCCAGTGCTCCCCGCAACCGAAGCTCACGCTCGACCGAGGCCATGAGTTCGACCTCACGAACGCCGGGACGAACCTGCCCCAGCAAGCGCTCGAAGGCTTGGTCTTGCACGCGACATGCTTCGCGCAGACTGTCGAGCTCGACCGGGCTCTTGATCGCCATCATGCTGTCGAAGGCGGCGGTCTCGTCCGACCACGACACCTGCGGTAGGTCTTGCTTGAGTCGATCGATGAACGCGGACGGCATGCTCCCGGGCCTCACCAGCCCCACGTTCTCAATGCCCCGCGCGCTGAACTCCTCGACCACGGCGCGCGCTTCGTACTCCAGCGTTTGTCTGACCGATTTGAACGCGGACACAGCCCTGACGCGACCCACGCCCGGCGTGTTGGCGTCGGCAGGAGACACTTCGCGAATCCCTGAGATAGCGCCGTGCTCGATGACCGTCATTGGGGTTTCACCGAAGAACAACGCCACCTTCATGTAGGCAGGCGCACCGAAGTCGCACAGCCACCGGATGCTCCCGGACAGACTGTCGTCAGAACCCAGACAGATGACTGCATCCAGACCCTGGGCGGTGAGGTGCGCGCGCACGAGCGCCCACCGCCGGTCCATCTCGTCTCGTGGGGCGCGTACGAGGACGGGGTCCTGTGTCGAGCCGGCGGGTACCCCGACCCGGCCCGTCCGCGAGTCCGGGCTGATGAGCAGAGAGTTCTCAGGGTTCACTATTGCTCCTCAGCACAGCTCAGTCGGCTCGCCCGGGCGCTTCTTGCGCGACCAGGTCGGCGAGCAGCTCGCGCATTAGGGCGAAGGACAGGTGGTCGGCCCGACGGTCGTACGCCACGCCGGGGATGCCCATGGCGTTAGCCCCCGGATCGGTGAACGCGTGCCCGACTCCGCCGTCAACGACGATCTGCCACGGACAGCCCGCCGCTTCGGCTTCACTCCTGAACGTGCTGACCATTTCGGGGGGGATGAAGGGGTCAGCCCCTCCGGAGTAGCTGAGTACGCTGATGCTCGGCGAACTCAGAGCGGAGCCGAGCGGCAGGAGCTCGCCGTGAAAGCTGACGGCTGCCTTGAGTGGCGCGCCGGACCGAGCCAGCTCTAGCGCCACCTGTCCTCCGAAGCAGTATCCCGCCGCGGCGATCATCGCCGGGTCCCGACCGATCGAGGAAAGCGTCGAGACCGCGGCTGCGGCCCGATCCTGCAGGAGCTGCGGTTCGCTCAGCAAGGCATCCCGTGACGCGAATGCCTCATCCGCCGCGGTGAACGCACGGCCTCCCCCATACATGTCGGCGATGAACACGTCGAACCCGGCCGCGAGAACGCGCGCCGCTTGGGCGTGAATGTGTTCTCGGATCCCCATCACGTCAGGGAAGAGAACGACGGCCATTGCCGCGGGTAGATCGCTCGACCCGGCGTAGCCCCTTAGCCGATCACCACTGCCAGAAACATAGTCGACAGTCTGCAACTGCGGTCTCATCTCTGCCTGCGCTCCTACTCCTGGGGGGATCCCCTTGAACATGACGACAGCCGAGAGGTCGACAGTCTGCACCCCGTGCCACGCTGCGGTCCAGTGGTCCACCATGTGGCCCGCCCGTGCCGCTAGCTTTGGGCACATCTGCCTCACGGCCTAGGGCACGATGACCGTCTTTGGCTGCGCTACTGAAGGTCTCTCGGTCCACGCAACGGGCAGCTCTTCGAGTGGTCGCGCTCGCGTGTCGACGTGGATGTTTCCGTCCAGAAGGCCGCTCCACATCCACTCAAGCGCTGGACGCTTGACTGCTAGCGGTGTGAGGAAGCTGGCGAAACCCTTGATAGTCAACTGCCGGCTGCGCAGCAGGGTCGCTGCAAAGTTCACCTGCTCGCCGGCGGAGTTGCCGATGTTGACGATTCGGGCCAGCGGCGCGCAGGCATGCATCGCTGCGTTCAGCGGGTCGCCGCCGAGGCCATCAAGAATGACGTCCGCCGCAGGACCGGCGCGTTGCAGTCGCCGCACAAGTTCGCCTTGGGCCTCTCCGGACCTGAGTGGAATCGCAGCATCCGCACCGAGTTCGCGAACGCGCGCCAAGGCTTCTTCATTACGGCCCACCGCCACGATGTAGCCGGCGTCGTGCTCTCGAGCAACCTGCACGGCAAGTCTGCCCACGGTTCCGGTGGCACCGAGTATGAGCACCGCTTCGTTGGGTTGCAGAGCCGCGACCCCGATGAGTGGGAGGAAGGCGGCCACGCCGGAGTTCCCCACGGCCACAGCCGCGACAGGGTCGAGCTTCTCGGGCAACCTGAGTAGCGCTTGGTCCTCGAGGACGACGTGAGTGGCGAAACATCCCGGGCGAGTGGGGCTCGGATGGCACTCTCCGTAAACGATCTGACCAGGTTCGAAGACGTCTGATTCGACCACCTCCCCCACAGCCTCGATGCCCGGCACGTATGGCTTCTCATGCCGCGCCGTTGGCACGAGCCCAGCGGCAATACTGATGTCCAACGGGTTCAACGCGGCCGCAAGCACGCGCACCAGGGTCGTTCCTCGGTGGCGCAGCGGGGCTGTGGCGTCGTTGATGCGAGGGGCGACGCCGGGGCGATCAATCACGGCTGACCGGGCCATGGCGCTGCGCGCGTGCTCAGGGACCGGCCGCCGACTGGCGGCCCGATGGGAAGAGAGCGGCATGCGGCGTTCCCCGTCGGTTGGGCTTGAACCTCCCAGAGGAGATCCGTAATGTTTCACAAACTACCCAGCCGATATCAGCTGGTCAACGATGGGGACCGCCGGCTGCCCCTGGTGCCCACGATCCGGGCCGGGAGTGTCAACAGCGAGATCGCACGGCCGGCTTCGGACGGCAACGGGTGACCGCCTGACCTAAGGAACTTGGATGCCGTCTTCCTTGAGCTGTCACGATTCTTGCCGCGGCAGCGAGGCCGTCACCCGCGATGGAGATCGCCATGGCCGCGGTCTTTGATTGCGAGATTCAGGCGCGGTTGCGGGACGTCAACCTTGGCGGCCACGTTGACAACGTCGAAGCTATCCGGGTGGTGGACGAGGCGCGCGTGTTGTTCTTCCGCTACGCCATGCTCCCGGGAACAGGCGACTCCCATCCTGGGCTACTGGGCGGACTCCCGATCACCGTGTCCGAACTCGTGGGCGCCCAACGCGTCGACTATCACGCCGAGATGCGCTACGCCGCGTACCAACCGTTCCTCGTGCGTTTGTGGGTCAGTCACGTCGGGCGAACCTCGTTCAGCGTCAGTTCGGAGATGCGAGTTGCGCCGGGGCACGAGCCCGCCCTCGTGGCTGAGACATCGCTCGTCCTTTGGGATCAGTCCCTGGACTGCGCCTGGGCCATCACCGACGCCCTCCGCGCCGTGATGGAGAGGTACCGAGATGAGCCGGTTGCCCTTCGTCGACGACCCCAGGGCTAAGGCCCTTCGGGCCTCATCGCACGAAGACACAGCGGTGGGAGCCGCCCACCCGCAGCGACGCGCAGGCCTCCCCGCGCCTTCTGAAACCTCTCTCTCGTCACTAGACATGCCACACCCCCTGTGAGATGTTTTACAGGCCGCTGAATTGTCGCCCGCCATTGCTGGTCAGGTGGTGTGTATCGAGCGGACGTCATGCCTCGGTTGTGCCTGCCGGATGGTGGGCACACTCATGAATCGTCAGCTGTGACCGGTGACCGGGCAGCGAACAGAAGGGGCGACCCATGGTCGTGCAGCAACCCGGAGCGCCATTCACCTATGGCACCGTCAAGGCCGGCGAGTTCGTCCTGGACTACGCGGAGGCGCGACCTGATGCGCCCACTGAGACTCTGGTGTCGTTTCCTGGCTCGGCTGGCCTCGAGATGTCTCCCTCGAAAGACATTCTTGCCGAGAGGTACAGGGTGATCGAGATCAACCCACCTGGCTGGGGCGGCAAGGACGACCTGAACCGTCCGATGCCGATGGCTGAGACCGCGCAACTTCTCGCTGAGGCTGCCAACCAACTGGTCCAGGACCGGTACTACATCCTTGGGTCATCCATGGGTGGAGTGAACGCCGTGTATGCCGCCGCGGCACACCCAGAGCGGGTGAAGGGCATCATCCTCGAGGGCGGGATGGCGCCAGCGCGAGAGCAAGACGTCATTGTGCCGCCGCCGCCGCGCCCCGAGCCCGACGCGCCCGTGCAGGCGCCGTTTCAGTCCGAAGGCGCTCCTCAGTACCCCCAGCCTCCGGTCAACCCTAAGAAGCCGTGGGCGACGGACGAGTTCATTGCCAACCAAATGGCCAACAGGTTCAAGATGATCGCCTGGGTGGCGCCGGAGTTTCTGCCGGAGGACGCCTTGAAATCGCTCACTGATCTGCGCCTCCCGGTATTGGCGCTCCTGGGAGATCAGGACGAGATCCTGAGGCCGAGTCAGCGCGAAGCGTTCGCGACGTACCTGCCGCACGCCGACTTCAGGTTCGTCGCTGGGGGAATGCACGACCTCCAGAACATCAATGTCGCGGAGTTCGTCGCTCTCGTTGAGGAGTTCCTCAACCGCTGACTCGGCGCGATGCACGGGGCATGGCCAGCCCTCCTGGGGCTGCTTAGCCGAGTAACTCCCCACTGGCCCGCAGCAGCTCCCAATCGATGTCGATTCCCAGACCGGGGCGAGTTGGTGCATGGACGTTGCCAGTCGGGTCGATCGTGATGGGCTCAACAAGCCCATAGCTCAGTGCATCGATGTCATATGAGCCCGGGGCATGGGGCGCGAGAATCTCGAACCATTGGCAGTTTGCGATCGCCATCATGACGTTGAGCCCGGCGAGGTTGTTGAGGCTGTTGTAGGCGTCGTGGATCTCGCATGGAAGATGGAACGCCTCCGCGAGGTGCGCGATCTTCACCATGCCAGTGATCCCACCCTTGAGTACGACGTCCCCCCGCAGGAAGTCGGTAGCACGCTCCACGACCCATGGCGCGAGCGCCGTCAATCCTCCTTGAGTCACCTCGGTCGCCATTAGTGGGATCGACAGTTGTTGCTTGAGGCGGATGTAGCCGTACAGATCGTCCGCTGCGAGCGGATCCTCGTACCAGGCATATCCGAGCTCTTCGATTGCCAGGCCGACCTGGACGGCCTCCGGGTAGTCGTAGGCCCACGCTGCGTCCAGGGCCAGGACATGTCGGTCCCCGACGGCCGCTCGGACCTGTGCACATAGGTCGATGTCGTCCGTGACGGGCACCTGCTTGCCATCGAAATGCCGGAGCTGAGTGAGCGGATGCAGTTTGTGAGCGGTGAAGCCCATCTCACGGTAGGCCAGCGCCTCGTCCACGTATGTGGGTATGTCTCGGTGCACCCATGTGGCGATATACGCCGGCGCGTGATCCCGGACGGTGCCGATCAGGCGATGGACGGGAAGACCCGCGGCCTTCCCGGCAATGTCCCAGAGGGCAACGTCCACCGCGCCGCGCACCGTTGCGGGTAGACCTCGCCTTCCGGTCATGGCCCAGACACGGCCGATGTCGAGGGGATCCAGCCCGATGAGCATGGGCCGCACGACATCGAGAAGTACCGAGGCGATGTCCTCGCCCGGGCCTCCCGCGAAGGTGTGCCCCTGGATGCCCTCGTCCGTTGCGATGGTCAGCAAGTCCAGGGTGACGTGTTCGGGGCCTACGGCCGCGGGGAAGGGTTGCTGATGACGCAGTATCGAGATGTCGATGATCTTCACGCCTACCCCTGCCTGGGCTTGTTGTATGTCAAGCACTTCTTTGAGTGAGCAACTTGTCCAGCCTTATTGCGGACTTGCTGGCTTGGCTGTGCAGCCTGCCTGGAACGCGGAGGCTCTCTTGCGCCCGTCATACCGACCCCTGCACACTGGCATGAAATATCACCGAGCCGCAAAGGAATGTCAATGACGGTTCATGACACACTCACCAACGAGGAACGCCTCGCCGAGCTCGATCTGGCAACGCTCCAGCAGTTGGTCGGTCTCGTGGAGTACGACGCGGACAGCGATCCCTTTCCGGTGATTGGCTGGGACGCAGTGGTCTGGACGGTCGGCAACGCAACGCAAACCGCACACTTCTTCCAGTCCGCCTTCGGGATGAACTTGGTCGCGTATTCCGGGCCCGAGACCGGCAACCGGGACCACAAGGCGTTCGTACTCAAGAGCGGCGCGGTGCGGTTCGTCATCCGAGGTGCCGTGGATCCAAGCAGCGCTCTGGTCGCTCACCACGCCGAACACGGTGACGGCGTGAGCGACATCGCGCTGGAGGTGTCAGACGTCGACAAGTGCGTCGAGCACGCGCGTTCTGTGGGCGCGACCATCCTGGTCGAGCCGCACGACGAGACCGATGAATACGGAACCGTCCGCATCGCCACGATCGCAGCGTACGGCGACACCCGGCACTCTCTGGTCGATCGCAGACGCTATGAAGGCGCGTATCTCCCCGGGTACGTCCCCCGAACCGGCGCGTATCAGAAGCGCCCTGGTGCTCCCAAGCGTGTGTTCCAGGCACTGGATCACGTGGTGGGCAATGTCGAGCTCGGCAAGATGGACGAATGGGTCCGCTTCTACAACAAGGTAATGGGCTTCACCAACATGGCAGAGTTCATCGGTGACGACATCGCCACCGACTACTCCGCCCTGATGAGCAAGGTGGTCGCGAACGGCAACCACCGGGTGAAGTTCCCGCTCAACGAGCCGGCGATCGCCAAGAAGAAGAGCCAGATCGACGAGTTCTTGGAGTACTACAACGGCCCTGGCGCCCAACACCTGGCGCTGGCCACCAACGACATCATCCGCTCGGTCGACGCTCTCCGCGCGGAAGGTGTGGAGTTCCTGGACACCCCGGACTCCTACTACGAGGACCCCGAGCTGCGCGCGCGCATCGGCGAGGTTCGAGTTCCGATCGAGGAGCTGCAGAAACGCGGCATCCTGGTCGACCGCGACGAGGACGGCTACCTGCTGCAGATCTTCACCCAGCCGACAGGCGACCGTCCGACGGTGTTCTTCGAGCTGATCGAGCGGCACGGCTCGCTCGGCTTCGGCAAGGGCAACTTCAAGGCCCTCTTCGAGGCGATCGAGCGCGAACAGGAGCGCCGCGGCAACTTCTGAGTCCGCTGGGAAGTCGGGCGGCCGGGGCCAACGGCGCGTCGGGGCAGACGTTTTGGCCGGAGCGGGCTGATCCGGCGGTTACCTCCACCCCCTCAACCTCGCCGTTCCTGAGGGACGGTGCGGCTGGACCAGCTCAGCGGTGAGGTGGCCCGACGACGGCATGGCAGAGAGGCCGCCTCCAAGGAGTCGGCCCTGGCCTAGTTCGACAGATAGGTGGACTGACAGATGGACAAGGTGGTGACGTCGGCCGCGGAAGCGGTTGCCGACGTGCTGGACGGGGCAACCATTGCGGTTGGGGGTTTTGGCTTGTGCGGAATCCCTTCAGTCCTCATCCAGGCTCTCCTGGAAGCCGGCACCAAAGACCTGGAGGCGGTCAGCAACAACGCCGGGGTGGACGGTTGGGGTCTCGGGCTGTTGCTGGAGTCAGGTCGTCTACGGCGGATGGTGGCCTCGTATGTTGGTGAGAACAAGGAGTTTGCTCGCCAGTACCTGGCCGGCGAGTTGGAGGTCGAGCTGACTCCGCAAGGAACGCTGGCGGAACGGATGCGCGCCGGCGGCTCGGGCATCCCCGCGTTCTTCACTGCTACCGGCGTCGGTACCCAGGTGGCTGAGGGTGGCTTGCCCTGGCGATACGACGCGACAGGCAATGTTGTTCGATCAAGCCCTCGAAAGCAGACGCAGTTCTTCGAGACAACTGACGGCGAACAGGAGTTCGTCCTGGAACGAGCGATCGTCGCCGACTACGGGCTGGTGCGAGCCCACAAGGGTGATCGGCACGGAAACCTCATCTACAAGGACTCGGCGCGCAACTTCAACCCGCTTGCCGCGATGTGCGGACGCATCACGATCGCCGAGGTCGAAGAGCTTGTCGAGCCCGGCGTCCTCGACCCCAATCACGTTCACACACCCGGCGCCTACGTGCACCGCGTCGTACCGATGTCAGTTGAGCAGGCCGCCGACCAGCGAATCGAGAAGCGAACGGTCCGGGCCGCCCCCGGGGCGCCGTAGATGATCGCCAACGCATCGTTCCTGGCACGGGCGAAGCGCCTTGATCGCCGGTGCCCCGTCGATGGGCCGGCGAAGTTCACGCACGATGGACAAGTGTCCATGCACATCTCTGCCGACCACATCCGAATCGACCAGAGGGCCGGTGAACAGTGACTTGGACACGTCAGGAAATGGCAACGCGGGCGGCGGCAGAACTCGCCGACGGGTCGTACGTCAACCTCGGCATCGGGCTTCCCACACTGGTGCCTAACTATGTCGATGACTCGGTGCACCTGGTGCTTCAATCAGAGAACGGAATTCTCGGGTTCGGGGCCTACCCGTACGAAGGTGAGGAGTCCGCGGACCTGATCAACGCAGGCAAGGAAACCGTCACCATCCAAGACGGAGCCTCGTTCTTCGACTCCGCGACGTCGTTCGGGATGATCCGCGGAGGAAAGATCGACGTGGCCATCCTCGGCGCTATGCAGGTGTCCGCGCACGGCGACATTGCGAACTGGATGATCCCCGGAAAGATGGTCAAGGGGATGGGCGGCGCCATGGACCTGGTCCATGGCGCCAAGCGCGTAATTGTGCTCATGGAGCACGTTGCCAGAGACGGCTCCTACAAGATTGTCGACGAGTGCACCCTTCCCTACACCGGCCGTAGGGTCGTGCAGCGGATCATCACTGAGTTGTGCGTGATCGATGTCGTCCCCGAATCCGAGGGCAGCGGGCTCAAACTCGTCGAGCTGGCGCCAGGCGTTGACCTCAGGGAGGTGCTCGACAAGACCCAGCCAAAGCTCACCGTGGCCTCAACCGCAACGGGGCAGACCGCCGGGTGAGCCTGGACGCAGGACTTGAGGCCGGATGTGGTGCCCGTCATGGGCAGTTTCCAAGGCAGCGGTGATGTCCGGTCACCAAGGGGTCGCGGCGGCCGTCCCGCCACTGGCTGCCAAGTCTCCCGACCCTGTCAGGCCCTCATGGTGTAGCAACTCCACCCGAAGGCGGCGCGGTCGGTTCGGCCGGGGCTGCTACTGCGAGTCGCCGGCAAACGCGGGCAGGGAGGTCCGAAAGGCGAACCTCCATCCGTGCGGAGTCAGGCTGAACCGGTCGTGGAACTCCCCCACCTTGGGCAGCTGACCGTGGGGATCCGGACCATGCGCCCTAAAGATGAGCACGTAGCTGACAGCCGTGCACTCGGTCGGTGATGCCTGCTCAACCAACACCGTCGTCATCACATGCCGCTCAACCTGCGTTGCGGATCGCTGTTCCAACAGCGACCGGATTGCCTGGGGCCCAACGAGTTGCTCGCCATGCCGTAGCCAGACCCCGTCTTCCGCGAACAAAGCGGCCACCTCGGTGAAGCGGCGATGATCGAGATAGTGGGCAAACTGGATGATGAGGCGCTCGCAAGCGCGCTCAGCATCGTTGTCTGGGCCAGCCATCAGGCCGGACCATTCAGGCGCTGTGGGTCCCCGGTGGCCTGACGGACCAGGTCGACGCCGTAGTCGTTGCCATTGGGGGTGCGCACGAGCGTGTGTACGTGGAATCGCTCTGGTTCCGTGTTGGCCAAGAAGATGCCAGCATGGTGGTCGAACTCAATTAGGATCACGGGGCTTTGGATCCGGTAGTAGAAGGCATCGCCAAGGCGAGTCCCACCGATCCAGCAGAACCAGGTGTCATCCAGGTGACGGCGAGCATCGGCGACCCGTGCCCGTCGTGGACCTTCAGGCTGGTAATCCAGGAAGACTTCGACGAGCTCCAAGATTCGCGCCCGCTGGGATGCATCCAGTCGAGAACCCGCGACACCCTCGTAGGGGATGACTCGGTTGTCCTGGAACGCTCCGCCAAGATGCAGTTCGTCGCCGGGGTGCCTCCGGTCGGCCGGCATTGTCGGGTCCCGCTTCTGGTGGTACAGGATCGCCGCCTCCGCCTGCTCCGGTGACAGCGCCTGGATGAGCTCAAGCCCGAGCCGCTCCTGATCGGTGAAGAGCACCGTGCCCGCGGCTTCCCCTTCGTCCATCTCCACTGGTTCGGCTCCAAAGAAGACCGGCGTGAAGACCTGCCGGTCAGCGATGAACAACGTGTTGAGGCAGACGTGGTGGCCGTACAGATTCCACCCCCACGGCTGGCCGCTTGCCGGGTCCCCGAACAGGTTGATGTTGTAGCTGAACTCGTTGAGAAGCTTCGGTAGATGCACCAGTTCGCCAAGGAACTGGTTGACCTTCATAAGCAACCGGGTCTTCTCGAACCCGGCCGGGCTCAGGCTGGCCGCCAGGAGTGCGAGGACCCGCTCAATGTGCGCCGGTTCGAGCTCCTCGAGACGTAGGCCGAACCTGTTCACGTAGAACTCGGGGTTCATCCAGGCTCGCCACACCTTGCTGTCCAGGGGATGCGAGACTCGATCGCGCAGTGTGCTCGGCAGAGCGTCAAGGAGTTCCCGAGCCGCCGTGGCGGCTGCGTGGTTGGGAGGTTCGTCCGAGCCCTCGAGACCAAAGAGCCCCGGTATGAGCGAACCGTCAGTTGTGATGCCGCCGAACTCGGAGGTCTCAAACAAGTTGAGCCACCCAGTCAGGGCCTCGTCCACCATCGGGTTGGTCCGGATGGCATCGGGGTAGCTGTAAGCGTCAAACTCGTCCAGTCCGGCCAGCCGAGGGTGGTCGAGGGGAAAGAGGAAATCCCTGAACGAGCTCATCGCCGCAAGCCTCCGTCATACATCAGCACCGGTTGACTGAAATGTTACAAGTCCATAGTCTGGCATCACGAAACCATCACGTCTAGCACTGAGTGGCCATTCACGGCCGCAGATGGGACGTACCACGGTGAGCACGAACCCATGGGGTGGGCAGACCGGACTCGGCAGGGTCATGCGCAATGCCGCGTCCCTTGTTGTGCTCCACGAACCCAACACGGGCCAGGCAACGCCGGCGCTGGTCGACGGTCGTGAGTACACCGACTTGCCAGAGCTCCTGGGCGCTGCAGGCGGTGACGCCGCGCGAATCACCCGTGGCGACAGCTTTGCCATGGATCCCGAGGAGCTCCTGAGCCCCGTGGGCCGCCCCCGCAAGATCATCTGCGTTGGACAGAACTACCTTGCGCACGTGCACGAAGGTGGGCGTCCCGCGCCACCCGAGCACCCAGACCTGTTTGCCAAGTGGGACAACGCGCTCGCTGGGCCGTACGCGGACGTCGCTCTCCCCCCTGAGTCAACTCAGATCGACTTCGAGAGCGAGCTCGCCGTGGTGATCGGCCGCACGTGTCGGCGCGTTGCCCAGGCTGCCGTACGGGACGTGGTGTTTGGGTACACGGCAGCCAACGATGGCTCGGTGCGAGACTTTCAATTTCACACCACCCAGCGCACGGCGGGGAAGGCGTGGGATGGCCTCACCCCCCTCGGGCCTGTCGTGGTCCCAGCAGCTGCACTCGGCGGCGACTCGCCCGATCTGCAGATCACAGGCCTCCTGAACGACGAGCCCGTCCAAGAAGACCGCACTTCTCACCTGATCTTTGGACTGCCGCGACTCATCAGCTACATCACCACGTTCATGACCCTTGAGCCGGGGGACATCATCCTGACGGGGACGCCGGCAGGCGTCGGCGCCGTGAGACAGCCCCCGCTGTTCCTCAAGGACGGAGATCAGTTCGAGGTCCGCATCGAGGGAATCGGCGCGATCCGCAACACCTATCGGGCGGAGACGCTCTCATGACCCCACCCGAATCCGTAGGCATCGTTGGGACAGAAATCCGCGACGGCATTGGTTGGGTCACGCTGGACAACCCAACGCGACGCAATGCCATCTCCACCTCGATGATGGCGACGTTGGGTAGTACTCTGCGTGCACTCGATGACGACCCCACGATCCGGGTCATCGTGCTTCGAGGCCGCGGAACAGACGCGTTCGCCGCCGGCGCAGACATCTCCGAGTTCGAAACCCACCAGACGAAGCAAGCCTCCCGACAGGAGAACGAGGAGGCCGTTGGCACGCTCTTCGGGACCTTGAGCGAGCTCACAACTCCACTGATCGTCATGGTGCACGGCTACTGCATCGGGGCTGGAATGGCTCTCGCGCTTGCCGCCGATCTCCGAATCTCGTCACCTACCGGCCGGTTCGCCATCCCAGCGGCACGCCTCGGCATCGGATACCCGGTGACCCTGACCCACGCACTCGTCGATGCCGTCGGACCCGGACATGCGTCGGACATGCTCTTCACTGGCAGGACCTTGACCGCCGAGGAGGCCCAATCGATCGGCCTGATCAACCGTGTCGTCGATTCCGCGTCCTTGGAGGCACACGTCCTCGAAGTGGCCAGCCAGATCGCTGCGAACGCCCCGCTGTCCGTCCGCGCGGCGAAGACCTCGATCAAGGCCCGCACGAACAGCACTCTCGCCGAACGCGCCGAACGTCACGTCGCGGCGTGCCTCGACTCGGAGGACGCGCGCGAGGGACAGCGCGCATTCATGGAGCGCCGCGATCCGACCTTTGAAGGACGATGACGTGAGAGAAGCCAGCCAAACCACTGACGGGCCGCTCGCTGGCCGGACACTCCTGATGTCCGGTGGTAGCCGTGGAATCGGACTCGCCATCGCCTTACGCGCCGCCCGCGATGGAGCCAACATCGCCTTCATCGCCAAGACCAGCGATCCCGACCCACGCCTTCCCGGAACGGTCCACAGTGCCGCTGCCGAGATCGAGGCTGTGGGCGGACAGGTCTTGCCGATCGTCGGGGATGTCCGCGATGAGCAGGTCATTGAAGGCGCCGTTGCCGCAGTTGTGGAGCAGTTCGGTGGAATCGACATCGTCGTCAACAATGCCTCAGCCATAGCGCTCCAAGGCATCGGTGACCTGCCGATCAAGCGCTACGACCTGATGCTCGACGTGAACGCACGCGGCACGTTCGCGATGCTCACTGCGAGCATCCCGCACCTGCTCCGTTCCAGCGATGCTCGGGTGCTCACACTCTCGCCACCACTGAACCCAGACCCAAAGTGGTTGGCGGGGCACGCGCCGTACACCGTCAGCAAGTACGCGATGACCATGCTCACGCTCGGCGTTGCGGAGCAGTACAGAGAGCACGGCATCGTCGCCAACTGCCTCTGGCCCGCCACGCTCATCGCGACTGCAGCGGTCAAGAACGTCGTTGCGGGCGAGGAGGGCATGCGTGCGTCGCGTCGTCCGGAAATCATGGCCGACGCAGCCGGACTGCTTCTGACGCGCCCGGCAAGCGCGGGCACCGGTCACTGCTACCTGGACGAAGAGGTCCTTCGCTCCTCAGGAGTCGTGGACCTTTCCGTCTACGCCCATGACGGGGCCAGCGAACACGACCTCCAACCAGATCTGTTTCTCTAGATCGCGAAAGGCGTCGCGCCATGCCTCGAACGCTCACGACTCCGCCCCGTCGGAAAGGCGGGGGTTCGAACGTGGCTGACCGTGCCCCCCGGGCGAACGTGCGTGTGATCGCGGACTCAGAGCCTCACTTGGCCGCATCCACTGAAGAGGCCTTCGAGTCTGTCCAGGGCGCCAACCCTTTTGTCGGCCTAACAGCGGGCCAGGTGGTCCGGGCTGGCGTTCGCTGGGCGGAAGCCCTCGCACGACGTCCGCGCGTTTTGGCCGGCTCGCTGAGCTCGTGGGCTACTGGGGAGATCGGCGTGCTCGGTGGCACCTCCGAGCTTGCTCCCGATCCGAAGGACCGGCGTTTCGCAGATGCGATCTGGACGGAGTCTGGGCTGTGGCGACGGGTCGCCCAGAGCTACTTGCTCACCCGAGATTGTGTGCTCGGCTCCGTCGACGAGCTCGAACTCGACCAGAAGTCGGCCGATCGGGCTCGTTTCGCCCTGATGCAGGTGACCGAGGCCGCTGCCCCGACCAACAACCTGCTCACCAACCCGACCGCACTCAACACCCTGATGGAGACCCGCGGTAGGTCAGCTGTCGCGGGTGGCCGACACTTCCTTCACGATCTCCTCCACAACGGTGGCATGCCCTCGCAGGTCGACACTCGGCCTTTCCAGGTAGGCGTGAACACCGCCTCCACACCTGGCGCCGTGGTCTACCGATCACCGATGTTCGAGCTGCTGCAGTACGCGCCCAGGGCCGGCAAGGTCTACAGCATCCCGACTGTGCTGATTCCTCCGCAGATCAACCGCTACTACTTCCTCGATCTTGCGCCGGGTCGAAGCTTCGTGGAGTTCGCGGTAAGCCAGGGCTTCCAGGTGTTCTGCATCTCGTGGCGCAATCCGACGTCGCGGCAGCGCGGTTGGGATCTCGACGACTACGCCGGCGCCTGTCTTGAGGCCATGCGCGTGGCCAGTGCCATTTCCAAGTCGGAGACAGTCAACATCGCCGGATTCTGCGCCGGGGGCATGACGACGTCCTCCGTGCTCTCGCATGTTGCGGCGATCGATCCGACGCTGGTGAACGCGGCAACCCTCGGCGTGACCATGATCGACAGCAACGTGCACAGCACGTTGAACATGTTCGCGAGCGAGCGGACCGTCGAGGCCGCGCTAGCCCGCTCGGGCAAGCGAGGCGTCCTCAGCGGGGCGAGCCTCGCCAAGATGTTCGCCTTTGTTCGACCCAACGACCTCATCTGGAACTACGTCGTCTCCAACTACCTTCTCGGCCAGAACCCGCCAGCGTTCGACGTTCTCGCATGGAACAGTGACACCACCAATATGCCCGCGGCCCTCCACGCCACGTTCCTAGACATGTGGCTGAACAACGCGTTAGTGCAGTCAGGTCGGGTCAGCGTGCTCGGCACACCAGTCGACCTCGGCAAGGTCGACACTGACTTGTATGTCGTGGCCGCTGTGACCGACCACCTTGTTCCTTGGCAGTCCGCCTTCGCAGCAACACGACTGTTCGGCGGAGACGTGCGCTTTGCGCTGTCTAACAGCGGCCACATCCAGGCCCTGATCAACCCGCCTGGCAACCCGAAGGCGACCTACTTCATCAACGAGGCCGGCAACGGCGATGCCGAGGACTGGCTGAATGGCGCAGAGAAGCACAGGGGGTCGTGGTGGGAGGACTGGAGCACATGGAGTAGCGCACGGTCAGGCGTTCTGCGCAGCCGCCCGCGCTCCCTGGGAAGTCCCAGATACCCAAGGCTGGCGGACGCCCCGGGCGCGTACGTCACCGAGTAGAAGGCAGCCTCGACATGATGGACCTCCCTCTCACAACGTGGCTGCTCTTCGAGGGTGCAGCGACGCACCACAGCCAGGTCGAGATCGTCACCAGACTGCCGAGCGCCGACGTCCATCGATACACGTATTCCGACTTCGCCTTACGCGCCAAGCAGTTGATGAACGCTCTGGACACGCTCGGCTTGCCTTCAGGGGCCGTCGTGGCCACGCTCGCGTGGAACGGTTACCGCCATCTTGAGGCCTACTTCGCGATCCCCTGTTCGGGTCGCGTTCTGCACACGCTGAACATCCGATTGTCTGCGGATGAGCTCGCCTTCGTCATGCAGGACGCCGGAGACTCGACAGTCCTGGTAGACCTGGAGTTCCTCCCGATGCTGCTGGACGTGGCCGAGCGGGTCCCAAGCCTCCGGCACATCATCGTCCTCGCGGATAACCCCGGGTCGACGGATCCGCGCGTGCTCGGATACGAGCAGTTGCTGACCGATGAGCCGACCCACTACTCCGCGCTCGAGCTGGATGAACGTGCGGCCGCATCCCTGTGCTACACGTCCGGTACGACCGGCCGCCCGAAGGGCGTGGTCTCCAGTCATAGATCAGTGTTCTTGCACGCCCTCGCGGTGACCTCCGCCGCCGGCATGGCCTTTGGCCCCGGCGACTGTGTTCTCCCGCAGGTGCCGATGTTCCACGCCAGCGCCTGGGGAATGCCCTACGCAGCCGTGGCCGTTGGAGCCAAGCTGGTCTTCTTCGGCGGGCCACTGGAGGCCTCTCCGTTTGTGGAACTGCTGTTAAACGAGCAGGTCACCGTCACAGCCGCCGTTCCGACCGTCTGGGTCTCCGTAGCCGATGAGTTGGAGCAGAGATCCGACCCCGGCAGGTACCTCCGACACATCATCTCCGGGGGCAGCCAACCTCCACGCACACTGATCGAACGCTACTTGCGCAACTTGCGGATCCCCATCGTCCAAGCCTGGGGCATGACGGAGACTTCCCCGCTTGCAAGCGTCGCTTGGCCGCAGCACCGCATGTTGGGTTGGGATGAGGACAACGTCACCGACGCTGCTCGTCGCCAAGCGGGGCTTCCAGTACCGGGCATCGCGGTGCGCATCCGCGACGAGGGCGGCGCACCCGTTGATTTCGACGGCGAGTCGATGGGGAGCCTGGAGGTGAGAGGCCCGTGGGTTGCGGACAGCTACCTGCATGGCCACGGGTCAGAGAACTTCACGGCAGATGGTTGGTTCGTCACGGGAGACGTGGCGATTGGGTCCGAAGACGGCTACTTCGTCATTTCCGATCGCACGAAGGACCTGATCAAGTCGGGTGGAGAGTGGATCTCGTCGGTCGACATGGAAGCCGCGATCATGGCGATGCCCGGGATCGTTGAGGCGGCCGTAATCGCGGTCCCGGACCCCAAGTGGGTTGAGCGCCCTGTCGCCTTTGTCGTGGTGCAGCCTGGACAGAACGTCGAGCCGTCAAGCATCCGAGCGCACTTGCTGGCCAACGGGTTCGCCAACTGGCAGCTCCCCGACCGAGTCGAGCTCATCGATGAGGTCCCCAAAACGGCGGTCGGCAAGTTCGACAAGAAGGTTCTCCGTGCCAGAGAGACCTCATGACTGAAACGGAGATCGCCATCTCGACCCGCCAGGTCAGGGTCGGGCTCGGCCACGTCCGCGTTCGCGTCACGGGGCAGGGCGAGCCACTGGTGCTCATCATGGGAATCGGCGGCCACCTCGACATGTGGACTCCACTGGCAGACCAATTGCCGGGACGCCAGCTCGTCATGTTCGACTTTCCAGGAACTGGCGGTTCGACGGCACCGTGGTTTCCACCGACGATGTTCCACGGCGCGCTCTTCGTCAGGTTGCTCCTGAGCCGGCTCGGGCTCCAGCAGGTCGACATCGTCGGCTACTCGTGGGGTGGCCTCCTGGCTCAGGCGTTCGCCGCCCAGCACCCCGGCAAGGTCCGCAAACTCATACTCGCCTGCACTGGACCCGGACCTATCTGCGTCCCGGCAGATCCGCGCGTGGCAGCACGCTTGCTTACACCCCGCCGCTACTACTCCTCCGCCTACCTCGCCAAGATCGCGGCGCAGACCTACGGCGGTGAGTTCCGAAGGCAACCTGGCCTAGTCAGGGCGGAAGCGGCTCGGCGAGTGGACCACCCACCGGGCTGGATCGGATACATGTGGCAACTCATCGCCGCGGGCACCTTCTCGGTGATTCCATTCGCGCACCGCATCAAGCACCCGACCCTGGTGCTGGGAGGCGATGACGATCCGATCGTGCGGACCGCCAATCAGTACTTCCTTCACCGAATCCTGAGCCAATCAGAGGTGCAGGTGATTGAGAAGGCGGGCCACCTCATGCTTGTCGACAGCCCGTCGACCTTGGCCCCCATCATGGAGACTTTTCTCAGTGCCGAGGAGGCCTGATGGCTGTGGTACAGGTGTTCCTCGACGACTTCTTGGCCGAGCTCGTGATCGACAACCCCCCGCTCAACCTTGTCGACCTGACGGTGGTCGACGAGTTGGAACAGCGCCTCGGGGACATCGAGAACTGGGTGGCGAGCGGAGAGTGTCGCGCTCTAATCCTCCGCGCCGAAGGGCGCATCTTCTGCGCCGGCGTCGACGTCCACCATTTCCTCGGGCATGACGCCGAATCTGGAACTAGGCACATCGCCCGGCACCTGGCACTGACCCACCGGCTCGAAGCCCTCGCCATTCCAACCCTGGCTGCAGTTCACGGTCTCTGCCTGACCATCGGCTTCGAACTCAGCCTTGGTTGCGATCTACTTTGGGCCGCCGACACCGCGCGGTTCGGGCTGGTCGAATCCACCGTCGGCCTGACACCGGGCGCCGGCGGCACACAGAGGGTTGCCGTGCGCGCTGGACACGCGCGGGCAGCGGAGCTTGTCTACACCGGCGATCAGTACCCGGCGGCCACCCTCATGGAATGGGGTGTCGTCAGCCGAGTCGTCCCAAGGGAGACGCTCCTCGATGAAGCACGCGCTTTCGCCCAGCGCCTCGCACATGGACCCACCTTGGCCATCTCCGCCGCCAAGTCGATCTTGCTCACTACGCAGCGGAACGGAGCCGACGCAGCCGACGAGATGACCGCCGGATTGGTAGGCCAACTCCTGACGACCGACGATTTGCAGGACGGCGTCCGTTCCCTGCTCGACAACGGGCCCGGACGGGCTGTGTTCCATGGGCGGTAGAGGCGAGCACGCGCCCAGCGGAGGGTTGGACGCGGCCAACACACTAGCCGCGCGGCCGAGTCACTCGCTTCCAACCGTGAATGGCGCCGCCGCTCGAACGCCTTCTCCGTAGACGCCAGCACTGGAGCCGCCACAGCCTGACGCTGATGCATCACATGTCCATGCTGAGACGTTAGGCTCAACTGAAACGACCGCCCATGAAGGAGACCGCAGTGGTGAAGTCGGAGACGCCCCTCGTGGAGTCTGCGCGTGTGTCGTTGGGCGAAGCGGCCTACCAGCGGCTGCGCACAGACATCGTCAGCTGCCGACTAGCCCCCGGCCAGAAGCTCACAGAGAAGGCCTTGGCCGCCGAAACAGGCTTCGGCGGCTCACCGTTGCGGGAGGCTCTCACCCGCCTCGATCATGAAGGCCTGGTGCGCACCCTCCCCCGCAAGGGCTACCAAGTAACCCCCCTCACGCCAAAGTCCGTCGACGATCTCTTCGATCTCTGGACGATCGTTGGACCTGAGCTGGTCCGCCGCGGCATCAAGAACGCCACTCACGACCAACTCGAGCAGTTGCGTCGTGGTTTCCGCGAAGTCGATGAGCTCGCCCACGGCGTAGAGGAGAAGCAGGAACTGCGCGAGAGCGTGCTGAATCTGACCGACGAGATGTTCGCTCTCTTCGCAGAGGCCACCAAGAATGAGTACTTGATCAACCTGTTCATGCGGGTCAGCGGGGACATGCACCGCATCTGGTCCACGGTGCTGTCCGCCTACCCCGAGACACTGGACGAGGTCGAGTCTCACAACTTCCCGGAGCAGGTCTTCACCGATCGGGATAGCGAAATGGCTGCGGACTACGCGCGCCGCCACATCGTTGCCATGCACGACCGCATCCTGAGGATCTTCTCCCGATGGCCCTCCGTCATGTCCACCGAGGTGGCCCCAATGAGCGGTCGCAGCACCTGATCTGAGGCCAGGAAGGATCCGTCGTGAGACTTGACCAGAGCCGTCAATCGCGTACGGCGGTCACCGGCTGGAACGAATCACAAGCTGGGGCGGTGCGGTCCGGCATCCTGCTGCCTCAACGCAATCGGCGGGTCGGCACTGGCCGGTGGCCCACGGCAACACCACCATCAAGCGCATGACCAAGCGCACGCACGCCCAACTGTGTGAATCGCCAGACGGGCGCAAGGCGGAGGTGGTGTTCATGGACAACGGCACCATCCATGTCGTTCTCCCAGCGGGGACAGCCTGGTCAATCCTCACGCACTTCAGCGGCCCCAGCGGGACGCGGCTCCGCTTGGCGCCCATCAGTGCGGCCGAAGGTGGCGCCGACGATGAGGTGGGTTCGCCTTAACGGCGACTGCGGGCCGCGGAGTGGGCCCTAGGCGTCGTCCCCAAAGTCTTGCCATGTCTGATATGTCGGTGCAGACTGTTGATATATCACAGTCGTCGAACTGATGCCTGCCGGCTCTCACCCTGGGAGAAGAAGACATGGGCTCGTTCGAGCGGCTCTCGGCCCTTGACTCCAACTTCCTGTACTGGGACTTCGAGTCCACGCCGATCAACATGGGCAACATCTGCATCTTCGAAGGTCCGCCCCTGTTTGATGAACACGGAGTGTTCCGCTTGCAGGAGGTTCGCGACGCTTTCGCGGCCAAGTTGCACTTGGTGCCGCGGTACACCATGCGCGTTCATCGCGGCGTGCGATTCCTGACACACCCGATCTTGGTCGACGACGCCGACTTCGACATCGCCCAGCACGTCAAACTCATCTCCCTGCCCAGGCCTGGGACCGATGCGCAACTCAAGGAGGTGTTCGCACGGGTCCACGAGGGCACCTTGGATCGGTCTCGACCGCTGTGGGAGATCTGGTTCGTCGAGGGGTTGGAATCGGGGAACGTGGGAATGATCCAAAAGATCCACCACGCCCCGTTCGATGGGCAGAGCACGGTTGACGTTCTCGAGTCACTGTTGGACTCTGCGCCTCAGGTGCCGGGACACGAGCCCGCACCAGAGACGCAGGCTGTACACACGGCACGTCCGTCGCCTGGGCCCCTCCAAGTGGTGACCACACACTTCGGTCACCGTCTGGGCAAGGTGTGGGAAGTGGCGATCGGCGGTCCGCATGCACCTGTGACACCGTCACGCCTGTGGAGCAACCTTCGGGGTCTGTTCGCCGTTGGTTCGCTTGGACTGTCGGCACCCAGTCCCATCAATGCAGTGAACACTCGGTCGCGGCGATTTGACTGGCTGCACACAGACATCGAGACCGTGAAGCCAATACGGGCGCTGGCACCGGGCTCCACCTTGAACGACGTCATGTTGACCTGCGTAGCGGCTGGACTGCGCCAGCTCCTGAGTGCCGGCGGCCATGACCCCGATGCCAGCCACCTGCGCGTGTTCGTGCCCGTGTCGATGCGTTCTGACGATGAACGGGACGCGTCAGGAGGCAACCGGCTCAGCGCGATCATGGCTCCGCTGCTTGTCGAGTTGGCCGATGATCAGGAACGGCTGATCGCGATCCAGAAGTCGATGGTTGCTCTCAAGGCCGGTCATCAACCGCGAGGGTTTTCGCTCCTCCTTGACGCGGTCGAGTTGCTCCCCGCCGCTCTCCTTGAGCTGGTCGGTCCTAGCGTGCGCAACCAGCGACACCTCATGAACTTGACCGTGACGAACGTCGTGGGACCCCGCAAGCCCCTGTTCGTACTGGGCGCCAGAATGCTTGAGCTAAACCCGATGGTGCCGATCGCGAACCAGCTGGCGCTGAACGTTGCAGTCGAGTCATATGCCGGTCGACTCAGCGTCGGACTGAGCGCCGACGGGACCCACGTGCCCGACCTGGAACCGTTCAAGCTCGGTTTCGATGAGGCGCTGTCCCAGCTGGCCTATCTCTCGCAGTCAGCCTAATCAGGGCAGGGATTTCCGTGCCCGAGAATGCCATGATCACCGCCGTCGTCGAGGAGGCGACCGCGTCGGGTCGTATCCCTGGTGCGATCGTCACCGTGCGTGCCGACGGCGAGTTGGTGCACCACTCCGCTCATGGCAGCGTTGACCATCACTCAGCATCTGGCCTGCGTCCCGACACGCTGCTGTGGCTAGCTTCGCTCTCAAAGCCATTCGGGGCCGTAGCCCTGTTGAGCCTGGTGGACGAGGGCCGGGTTCGGCTCGAGGACGCCGTGAGCGCCTACCTGCCAGAGTTCGCTGAGCCCGGGCGAGTGAGAGTCCTAACACCAGGTTCGCCATCACCGTTCGGGCCGCCGTTTGGACCTCCGCCGGACCCCGCTCCCGTTTTCGACATCGTTCCCGCACTTAGGGAGCTCACACTCTTGGACCTGCTCACGTATACCGGTGGGCTGCAGAGCATCTTCATGTGGAATCCGGAGTACGTCATGCCCGCTCAAGGGGAGACACTCCGCGGGTATGCACCCAAGCTGGCGCGCTTGGTCCGTGACTTTCAACCCGGCCAGGGCTGGGCATACAGCAACGGCGCATCGTTCGACGTGCTGTCGCGAGTGGTCGAGATCGCCTCCGGCCAGGAACTCGACGAGTTCCTGGCGGAGCGTCTCTTCGAACCGATGGGGCTGCGGCAGACCGGGTTCGGGTGCGCCAGCCACGCCGCCGCCCAGCCGCTGGCTGCCGCACTGTTGGACAACGAGGTCATCGCCGGGCGCACGTTCCGCAGCACATCAGCGGGGTTGTGGAGCACAGCCCACGACTACCTGATCTTTGCCGAGATGCTGCGCAATGGCGGTGTGCACGGGAGCAGGCGACTGCTGCAGCAGGAAACCGTTGCCCGAATGACGACCAATCAGGTGGGCGAGCTGTGTACGGGGCTGAACGGCCGCGAACCTGCGGGCGGAGTCGGGTTCGGTCTAGGGGTTGCGGTGCTCGATGATCCAACTGCGGCACACGAGGCACTCCCCGCTGGCTCGTTCGGCTGGGACGGTGTCGGAACTCGCAGATTCTGGGTCTGTCCGGCGGCCGGCTGGTCACTGTTCTACTTCGCACCCGATATCGGAGTGCAGCGCGACATCGAGGCAGCCGTCGCCAGGGCCTTTGCCTGAGCGCAGATACGTAGTCGGGACGCCGCGGCCGCACTGGAGGCGACGGCACGGAGATCGCAGGGCTACCCTCGAGCCAGCACTTTGGGCGAGGCTCACACCTGATTTAGGTAGCGTTCCAGGTCGTTGAGGCCACGGGTTTCCTCGCGCCACCAAACAGGTCTTGGTGCTGCCAGCGCTGGCCCTGAGGTTGGCGCGAAGGCCAGGCGGGAGCACCGGCCGTACGCCTCACAGCCGACGAGCAGCCACCACAGGGCGAAGTGGCAAGCGAACAGCAAGGGCCGGTGGTGCACCCGGGCGACGTTCTGCGTCACTGCGCTGCCCTCACAATGTTGGCTGCCCTGATGTCGCAAACATTACTGGTGATATATCAGATTGCCAAGGGTGCAATATGAAGAGGCGTTAGCTGTAGGGCGACACCTGAGGGCTACATGGCCCACTCACCGTGCGCTTCGCATCGTCCGGCCAGATTGTTCGCCGGGGCCGTCGCTCCAACTGGGCGCGGCGGGGTCCGCCGTCGCTGCCTCGAGAGCGCCTCTGCAGTCGAACCCTGTGACTACCCAGCGTGGATCCGCAGCGTCACCAGACCGCTACGTGCTCCACCGCGACGGTACTAGTGGCGTCCGATCCCAGCCCTGAGGTCCACTCGGCTCTGGCTCTGTTCGCTGCCTCGTTGGCGTCCACCTCCCGGGCAAAGACGCCCTGCAGGTCCCCGGTTGACCCAGACCAGGTAGACGTCGCCGGCGGGCGCAGACTCGGCGCCGCCTGCTTCACCCACACCCTCAGTTGCGCCGGTCATGGCCCCCAACGAGGATCGATCCGGCTCCGGCGGAGCACTTCGCGCGAGGCGGTCGCTGGCGGTGTACTCGTCCCAGGCGCTCTGCAGGTGAAACATCCCGGTTCGCCAACTCGGCGAGCGCGCCCGCCCTGCTCGACCAGGCCGTCAGCATCCCGGAAAGCCTTCCAGTCCTCAAGGACCCTGGGGACCCGTCGACCACATCACCGAGCCGCTCCCCAAGATGCCGCGGTCAAACGACGCCTGATCCCCTACAGCCCTGCCGACCACATCGAGCTCGCGTCGGAGAACCCCAAGCGGCCCAAGCCTTGGACCGCCGAGCAGTGCGGCACGTTCCTTGTCAGCATCGAAGGGGACAGGTTGTCCTGCCTCTACGAGCTGCTCATCGTGACCGGCCTGCGGCGCGGCGAGGCGGTGGGGCTGCGATGGGATGCCGTGGGCGTCAACTGCATGTCCGTGATGGTCGTGCAGCAGATCGTCGACGTGGGCGGCCATCTCACCATCGGGACGCCCAAGACCAAGCGCGGCGTCCGCGGCGTGGCCCTTGATATCGAGACCGCTCGACGACTGCGCGAACACCGGATCGCCAACCAGCTCGAGCGTGAGGCCGCTGGGCCAGTCTGGAAGGAGCACGGACTGGTCTTCACGCAGCCGGATGGTCGTCCGCTGCGCCCAGAGTTCGTGACCAAGCACTTCAAGGTCCTAGCCAAGCGAGCTGGTCTGCCCACGATTCGACTCCACGACCTGCGCCACACCAACGCGAGCCTGGCCCTGCAGGCAGGCGTCCCGCTGAAGGTCGTGTCTGATCGCCTGGGCCACTCTCAAACGGCCATCACGGCCGACCTGTACACGCACGTGAGCCCCGTGGTCGGCCAGGAGGCGGCGGACCAGATCGCCGCCGTACTGCCTCGGGGCCGTTCCCGAGGGGCGGAAGTTAGCGAGAAGTTAGCGCCGAGCGGCCGGACCGCTGGGGCGGCCGAGGCTCACAACGGCGGCACGAACAAGGCCCCCGACCGCGTTTCCGCAGGTCAGGGGCCTGATCCGTAGTAAGTACCGCTGTCTCAAGACGGTGCGCGCCCGAAGGGATTCGAACCCCTAACCTTCTGATCCGTAGTCAGATGCTCTATCCGTTGAGCTACGGGCGCCCGGCCTGGTGGCCGCGAACGATAGTACCGGAGCACCACGGCTGACCTGAAATCGGTCGCCTGCAGCCCAGCGTCCGCCGTCCTGAGCGCCGTCAACGTGGCAACGTCGCATCGCCGACGATGCGGGGGTGCCACGATCGGGCAGGAGACGCGTTGAGGCGACAATCGCGCCCGCCAAGCCGATCTTGAGCACGAATCAAAGTTGCCGCCCACAACAAATACCCGACGCGGCCGCAAGCCCGGAACCCGCACCGACACAACGGATCCGACGACGTCCGCAAGAAGCCAGCACCCCCTCGCAAGAAGCCCGCAACAATCCTCGTCCTTGTGAGGGATTTCACGAACTCGTTGCCCACTTCGGCGTACCAACACCTGAGACGAGGGGCTACCGTGACGAAGAACCCGCCCATCGGCGCGAACCGGACGTGTTCGAGCCGAGGCGGGTTCACCGGACCAGCAGTCCGGGGGCCGCCGGAGATTCCGACGGCCGAGCCGAACAGGTCAACGGTGACCGCGCGAAGGGATGCCACCCCCATGAGTGCCGATACGTCGTCTCCGACGAGCGACCTGAGGGTCGAATCGACGGAAGCCCCGACCACCCACGCGCGGCTGCTCGCGTGGGTCGACGAGGTCGCCGCGTTGACCACGCCGGACCGCGTGCACTGGTGCACCGGCTCCGATGCGGAGTGGGCCGCCGTCACCGACGAGCTGGTCGCCAGCGGGACCTTCACCCGGCTGAACCCGAGCAAGAAGCCGAACTCCTTCTACGCCGCCTCCGACCCCACCGACGTGGCCCGGGTCGAGGACCGCACCTTCATCTGCAGCGTGGACGAGAAGGACTCCGGCCCCACGAACAACTGGATGGCGCCGGACGAGATGAAGGCGATCATGACCGACCTGTACCGCGGGTCGATGCGTGGTCGCACGATGTACGTGATCCCGTTCGTGATGGGTCACCTCGAGTCCGAGCACCCGATGTTCGGCGTCGAGATCACCGACTCCGCGTACGTCGTCGCCTCCATGCGCGTGATGGCCCGGATGGGCACGAACGTGCTGCGCCGCATCGAGGAGCTGGACGCCGACTACGTCCCCGCGCTGCACAGCGTCGGCGCGCCGCTCGCGCCCGGCCAGCAGGACGTCACGTGGCCCTGCAGCGACACCAAGTACATCGTCCAGTTCCCCGAGGAGCGGATGATCTGGAGCTACGGCTCCGGCTACGGCGGCAACGCCCTGCTCGGCAAGAAGTGCTACAGCCTGCGCATCGCCAGCGTGATGGCCCGCGACGGCGGCTGGCTGGCCGAGCACATGCTGATCCTCAAGCTCACCAACCCCGAGCAGCGCACCTACTACATCGCGGCCGCCTTCCCGAGCGCCTGCGGCAAGACCAACCTGGCGATGCTCGAGCCGACCATCCCGGGCTGGAAGGTCGAGACCCTCGGCGACGACATCGCCTGGATGCGCTTCGGCGAGGACGGCCGCCTCTACGCGGTCAACCCCGAGTTCGGCTTCTTCGGCGTCGCCCCCGGCACCAACGAGAAGACCAACCCGAACGCGATGCGCACCCTCGAGCGCGGCAACTCCATCTTCACCAACGTCGCCCTCACGGACGACGGCGACATCTGGTGGGAGGGCATGGAGAACGAGCCCGCGCACGCGACGTCCTGGAAGGGCAACGACTGGACGCCGGACTCCGACGAGCTGTCCAGCCACCCCAACAGCCGCTACTGCACCCCGATCAACCAGTGCCCCATCCTGGCGCCGGAGTACGACGACCCGAAGGGCGTGCCGATCTCGGCGATCTTCTTCGGCGGTCGCCGCAAGACGACGATCCCGCTGGTGACCGAGGCCCGCGACTGGGTGCACGGCACATTCATGGGGGCCACGCTCTCGTCCGAGACCACCGCGGCGGCGACCGGCCAGGTCGGCGTCGTCCGTCGCGACCCGATGGCCATGCTGCCGTTCATCGGTTACAACGCGGGCGACTACTTCCAGCACTGGATCAACGTCGGCAAGGACGCGGACGCCGCCAAGCTGCCGAAGATCTTCTACGTCAACTGGTTCCGCCGCGACGCCGAGGGCAACTTCGTGTGGCCAGGCTTCGGTGAGAACTCGCGGGTCCTCAAGTGGGCCATCGACCGCATCGAGGGTCGCGCGGCCGCCGTCGAGACCCCGATCGGCCACGTGCCGACCCCGGAGTCGCTGGACACCGACGGCCTCGACATGACCGCCGAGGAGCTGGCCGGCTGCCTGCAGGTCGACGCCGAGGAGTGGAAGGCCGAGATCCCGCAGATCCAGGAGTGGTTCGACAAGTTCGGCGAGAACCTGCCGACCACGCTGTGGACCGAGCTCGACGGGCTCAAGTCGCGGCTCGGCGTCCAGTAGCGAGCTCGGTAGCCCTCCCAGACGAAAGGGCCCTGCGACCACCGGTGGTCGCAGGGCCCTTCGCTGTCCCGGGGATCAGCCACGCGGCGTCAGGCGCAACCTGGCGATGCCGGGCATCGGCAGGTCGACGATCGCCGTGACCTGCCCGTTCTCGTCGAGGTGGACGTCGAGTCCCTCCTCGTGCAGCTGGTCGACCTCGTGCAGCCGCTGCCACTCGTCCTCATCGGGCCAGACCGTGTCCGGGTCGACGTGCACGTCGATGCTGGACCGCGCGTTGTCCACCCGCGCCAGCCGCCCGTCGTACACGCCCGCGCCGAGGCCCGACACCGTGACGGTGACCCAACGGTCCAGGTCGGGGCGTCCGGCGAACTGCGACGCGTCCGGGCAGACGTTCCACAGCAGGACGTCGACCGTGCCGTCGTCGTGCTTGGTGGCCCAAGACTCGACGAGCGTCTGCGCGCCGTCCCCCGTCACCGTCGACGCGAGCACCGCGTCGCCCTGCTCCGCGGCCAGCGAGACGGCCCACCAGCGCGGCTTGCGCAGGTTGCCGACCGTGAGCAGGCCGAAACCGCCGTGCAGCAGCTTCGGCGGACGGCCGAGCTCCTCGAAGTGGTCGCTGACCACCCAGTAGGCCAGCGCGTCCACCCGGCCCTGCGCGGACTTGAACCCATGCAGCACGAACGGTGCAGCGAACGCGGTGTCGTGCACCGGGTGGAAGTGCGTGTGCCCGACACCCCACTCGGTCCACCAGACCTCGGCGTCCTCGAAGCCGTGCCGGCGCAACGACGGGTGGACGTCGACCGGCGCGTTGCCGTAGGTGTGCGTCGAGACGAAGTCCAGCGGGACGTCGTGCTCCGCGCAGTAGGCGCAGATGTCCTCGACCCACTCAGACGCCGCAGTGGCGGGGCCGCCGACCAGCAGCCGCGCGTCGACGGCCTTGATGGCGTGGGCGGCCAGCTCGTAGAGCCGCAGGTACTCGGCCTTCGTGCCGGTCCAGAAGACCTCGAGGTTCGGCTCGTTCCAGACCTCGAAGCCCCAGGTCGCCACGTCCTCGATGCCGTAGCGCTCGACCAGGTGCGCCGCCAGGGCGCCGTTGAGGTCCGCCCACACCTGCCAGTCCTTCGGCGGCGAGACGATCCCCTCGTACTGGAAGCACGTCTTGCTGGCGTCGCTCGCCAGGTCGCGGGGCATGAAGCCCAGCTCCAGCACCGGTCGCAGCCCCGTCGAGATGACCTGGTCCACGATCCGGTCCACACCTGCGAAGTCGAACGCCGGCTTGCCGCCCTCGGGCCAGGTGAGCACCTGGACGTCGTCGTGGAAGATCGCGTGCGCGCGGACCCGGCGCACGCCGAGCTCGTCGTGCGCGCGGCGCAACGCGGTGTCGAACTCCTCGGCCACGGGGTTGCCGTTGTCGTCGCTCTTGAGCCACAGCTGGGACAGCCGCTCGGAGCCGACCATCTCCCAGACCCGCTGCAGCGCACCGGTCGTGGTGGCCGCGTCCACCTCCACCGTGATCGGCTCGACCACCTCGTCGGTGGCCGCCGCACTCACCACCGCCGAGGGCGGCCCGGGCTGCAGGTCCGGGGACGGCGATGCCTGGACGCGGTAGGAGTACGCCACACCGGGTTCGGTGACGGCGTCGGAGTACCAGGGGTCGGGCGAGGCCGGGACGTCGCTGTTGCCGTGGTCGAGGACGACGAACTCACCGTCCGGTGACTCGGCCCGCGACACGATGTAGCCGGCGGCGCCCGCGACCGGTCGCCAGCGCAGGGCGATGTGCCCGCAGCCGGGTTCGGCGGTGACGTCGTCCGGGGCGGGCAGCTGGATGTCGCTGCCACCGCCGGTCTCGGTGCGTCGGTAGATCCGCTCGTCCCAGTCACGCTTGGCGTCGGCGGCTGTGGTGGACCGTGCGTCGGTGCTCATGGTGTCCTCTCGTCAGGAGAAGGTCAGGGTCAGGGGGGAGTCGTCGCCGGTCACCACGACCTGGCGTCCCTCGGTACTGATCTGGTGGCTGTCGCCCTCGACCGCGACCGGCCGATCCGACTGCAGCACAGCGCGGACGGCGTCCCCGCGGGTCGACAGGCCCGGCCCCAGGGACAGCCGGCCGGCACCGACCTCGGTGAGCTCGGCGTCCGCCCAGGCCAACCGGGCACCGCCGACCTCGAGTCCGAGGGCGAGCCAGTGACCGCTGCGCGCGGGTACCTCGAGCTCGTGGCTGACGTCCGCTCCGGGGTCGGTCGAGACCGTCACGTGCGCCGGGTAGCCGGACACGTTCAGCAGGTGCAGCAGCCGCTCGCCGTCGGCGTTCGCGGACGTCGTCGCGACCACTCCCGGGACGTCGGCCGTCAGGCCCACACCGGGGGTGACGCCCAGCTCGCGCGCGGCGGTGGCGAACAGGGCGGGGTCGCTGGGCAGCTCGGCGGCCAGCACGATGGCGCGACCGGACCCGATCCGGACGTCGACCCCGCAGGGGCGGTCGAGGTGCGCGTCGGTCAGGACGACGTCCCCGTCGGTGACCTGCAACGGCTGCAGCCAGCCCGCAGTGGTCTGCGGCCAGGGCGCGGCCCAGCCGTGCGCCACCAGGGTCGGCCAGTAGTCGCGTTCGCCGTGCACGAGCTCGCCGGGCTTGACGCCCAGCGCGTCGGCCAGCAGCGAGCAGGGGCGGCCCTCGAGGTCGAGCTCGGGTACCGGACCCAGCAGCAGCAGGCTTCCACCGGCGCTGGCGTGGTCGACCAGCCGCTGCTGCACGTCCGCGTCCAGGTAGCGGGTGGTGGCCAGCGCGACGACGTGCGGTAGCTCGACGTCCGCGGACTGCAGGTCCACCGCACCGAACCGGTAGCCGGCCAGCAGCAGGGACCGCCACAGCGCGCGACGGGCCCCGGCCCCGCGATGCGCCTGCAGGTGCTCGACGATCTCGGTCATCAAGGGGCTGCCCGGGTGGTGGTACTCGGTCAGGTAGTGGTCGAGGACGAAGCCGAGCGCGAGGTCGTCGTGCTCCTCGTCGGTCGAGGCGAGCCAGCGCTCGTGGATCATCGCGGCCTGGGTGACCCGTGCGGTCGGCGCGTAGGTGAGGCCGTGCTGGCCCTCGGGGCCGACCGGGGCCGCGGTGCCGTGCCGCTCGCCTGTAAAGCTGATCCGGTCGTTGCCGTCGCCGACGGGCTCGTCCAGCGGCGGGTTGATGCCGCCGGCGAACAGGTAGTAGTTGATCAGCCGGTTGCCCTGGGCCAGGCACAGCCGGGTCTTCAGCTCGACGGTCGACGGGTCGTACTGCATGTCCAGCCCGCCGCCGTAGTCGCCGGAGCCGGCCTCGAACTCGACCGAGGTGATCGGCTGGTCGGCGTCGTGCACGGCGGCCATGAACGCGTTGATCATGTGCAGGTCCGTGGTGGTGCCCAGCGTCATGTCGCCCATGTAGTGGTCCGAGCCAGACAGCATGCCGGGCACGCCGGCATAGGTCTCGACGAGCTGGCTGATCCCGATCGGGAACGGCGCTCCGGAACCACCCTCGGTGCCGTGGATGTTGACCACGAACGGGACGTCGCGGATGCCGAGCTCCTCGGCATCGGCCCGCAGAGCCTGCACGTAGTGGGCGAACCGGGTGCGCATGAAGCGCCCGAGGTCGACCCGCAGCGCCGCGGCCCACTGCTCGTCGGGTGAGCGGACGGCGCGCGCCCAGGTCGCGTCGTCCGCCAGGTCGAACGGATAGCGGCGCGCGGTCTCGTCGCCGTGCGTCGTCCGCACCCAGTCGCGCAGGTCGGACAGCAGGTGGTCCGTGAGGTCGGGCGAGTTGGTGACCCACGCGAGCATGCCCACCTCGTTGTCGAGCTGGACGCCGATCACGTTGCCGCCGTTGGGCTGCAGCCGCGGCGCGAGGATCGGCATGATCGCCTCGTACCAGCGCCGGTTGGCCGCCAGGAACGACGGCGCGAGGTAGTCCACGGTGCGGGTCGGCGCGGGGACGTCGTCCCAACCGCTCGGCACGATCTCGGGGTGGTCGCGGTACACCGAGTACGGCAGCCCCTCGTTCTTCAGCTCGGCCATCACGAACGGGCCGGGGCGGGCCAGGAAGTACAGACCCTCGTCGCGGCACAGGTCGATGAACGCGGCGACGTCTCGCTCGGGCCGGGTGCGACCCGTGACGTCGAAGCTGCCGTCCGGCAGCTCGTGCAGCAGCCACGGGATGTACGACGCCAGCAGGTTGCAGCCGGCCGCCTTGAGTGAGCGCACCCGATCGGGCCACTCGTCGCGCGGGACCCGGAAGTAGTGCACCTCACCCCCCACGAGCAGGCGCGGTTCGCCGTCCACCAGCAGCTGCCGGCGTTGGATCTCGAGCATGTGCGAGTTCGCCTCCCAGGCGGTCTTTCGCCACGATCACGAAATTTGGGGTTGTCATGTCGGTCTGTCCGTTCTATGTTCATGTAAACGTTTCCTGTAATCGTTGTCAACGGCTGCAGGGGATCCGGACCACAATCCGCTCGATGGTGAGCGCGATAGCCAGCTCGATGACGAGAGGCGGTGAAACCGTTGGCCCCCAGGCGTTCTCGACGCACCGCCGACGACCCGGCCACCCTCCGTCAGGTCGCTGAGCGGGCGGGCGTGTCCATCGCCACCGTCAGCCGCGTCGTCCGCGGCGTCGACGCCGTGAGCGACGAGACCACGACCCGCGTCCAGGCGGCCGTCCTCGAGCTCGGGTTCCGCCCGAACCTGCGCGGTCGGGCCCTCGCCACTCGCCGGCACCAGGCCGTGGGCGTGGTCTTCCCCGGCCTGGCCGGCCCGTACTACTCCGAGGTCATCGCGGGCTTCGAGGAGGAAGCCGTTGCCTCCCAGCTGTCCGTGCTGATCCTCGGGACGCACCTGCTGGAGCACTCCCGGCGCCTCGTGCTCGACATGGCCGACCGCGTCGACGGCATCGCCGTCATGGGCGGCAGCGTGCCGCAGGACGTCCTGGACGCCCTGACCAAGGCCCGCTGCCCCGTCGTCCAGCTCGCCGGCTCCCCCGGCGCCGCGGTGCCGACCGTGCGGACGGCCGGCGCGGAGCCGGTCCGCCAGCTCACCCGGCACCTGATCGAGGACCACGACTACGACCGGCTGGTCTTCGTCGGCAACCCCACCGGATCCCCGGACGGCGAGGACCGGTGGAACGGCTTCCGTCAGGCACACCGCGATCTCGGTCTCCCGCTGCCGCGCACCCCGCTGCGGGCCGCGCACGACCAGGCCGGTGGTCTGGTTGCCGCGGACGACCTGCTGGGCATGCGCAACCGCCCCCGCGCCGCCGTGTGCGTCAACGACGAGATCGCCATCGGCATGCTGATCACGTTGTTGGGCAGGGGAATCCGCGTGCCGCAGGACGTCGCCCTCACGGGGTTCGACAACCTGCCCGCCGCGGCACTGACTGCTCCTGGCCTCACGTCCGTGAGGCAGCAGATGCGTGAGCTCGGCTCATGCACGGTGCGCATGCTGCGTACCGCCATCGACGGGGGGACCGACCTGCCATCGGAAGTCGAGCTTCCGGCGGAGGTCGTCCTTCGGGCCAGCTGCGGCTGTGCCCCTGACCACCCTGCGGGGGCCACCCGGCCCCGCACGTCCCACCGCGCTCCCTCGCGGCCAAGAAGGGCAACCGCTCGGGCCTAGAAGTCGCCCACCGGATCGCCCGTCTACAAGGAGGTAGACCGTGTCCACCCGACACAAGTCCCGCAGCACCCGACTCACCGCTGCCCTGGCGGTCGCCGCGCTGGTGCCCGCCATCGCAGCCTGCAACCCCGACCAGAACGCGGCGACGACGTCCACGGGCGGCATGATCGCCAACCTCAACGGTGGCGGCTTCGGGGGTGGGGACAACCCGCAGAAGAACTTCAACCCGTACTCGCCGTCCCGGCTGACCACGGACTACACGTACGAGTCGCTGTTCCAGGTGAACAAGTACAACTGCGACGTCACGCCGTGGCTGGCCACCAAGTACGACTACTCCGACCCGACCCACCTGGTCGTCACCACCCGGCCGGGAGTGAAGTGGAGCGACGGGCAAGCCTTCTCGGCGCAGGACGTGGCCTACACGTTCAACCTGCTCAAGCAGCACCCGGAGTTCGAC